>DATHHK010000145.1:0-12942 GCA_035317225.1 Candidatus Udaeobacter sp.
TCCGAAGCCTCTGAAATCAGCCATCCGAAGCGAAGGTATTCGCGCGGCTGCATTCATTCCGTTGGTCAGCAGTCGGAAATTGATCGGCAAATTCATGACCTATTATGACGCGCCACATGTGTTTACCGACGACGAGCTGAAGCTGGCGACCACGATTGCCACCCAACTTGCGCAGGCGATTGAACACAAACGCGACGAAGAAGCATTGCGCGAATCGGAAGCGCGCTTGCGTGCAACCGTGGAGCAAGCGACGGCGGGCGTGGCACGCTGCGACACGAATGGTCGAATTGTCTTTGCCAATCGAACGCTCTGTAAGATGCTCGGTTACACAGAATCGGAGCTGATCGGCAAGAGCGTTGCGGAGGTGACGTACCGCGATGACGTGAAAAAAACCATGCGTCTCTTTCAGCGCATGATCCAGCTCGGCAAACCGTTCGAGCTCGAAAAGCGTTATGTCCGCAAAGACGGCTCTGTTTTGTGGGCGGACGTCAGCGCCAGCCCTGTGCGCGAACCGAACGGAAAGGCCCAATCGACTGTAGCGGTGATCGTTGATATCACCGCACGCAAGAAAGTCGAACAAGCCCTGCAAAAATCGAACGAAGCGCTGGAACAGCTCGTGGATCAACGCACGAAAGCGTTAAGCGTGGCGAACGCCGAATTGAAAGGCGAGATCGAACGACGGAAGGGCCTGGAGGGTGAAATCCTCGAGATCAGCGATCGCGAACAACAGCGACTCGCCCAGGAATTGCATGATGGGATTTGCCAGCATCTGACGGCAGTTGCCTTCATGGCCCGATCGGTCGGGTTGCGATTAAAGAATCATCGAGTCATCGAGGTGAAAGACATCGAAAAAATCGCGGAGCTCGTAAACAACGCCGCGACCGATACCCGAAACCTTTCCCGCGCTTTGCATCGCTTCGATGTGGACGCGGCCGGACTTGTGGAAGCATTGGAAGATTTGGTTGACCGCGAGATGTGGAGAACGCCGTGTCGTTTGGAAGTCAAACCATCATTTCATCTCGAAGACGACACGGTGGCGGCACATTTGTATCGCATCGCGCGCGAAGCAGTGATCAATGCTAACAAGCATGCCCAAGCGCGGCAGATTGTGGTCAAACTAGAGCGATCCGGGCAAAGGCAAATGCTCTTGAGCATAACCGACGATGGCGTCGGCGTTCAGAAAGCTCGAAACGGAGCGCGCGGGCTAGGCTTTCACATCATGAATTATCGCGCGGGCCTGATGGGAGGGCAGTTGAAAGTTGAAACTCCGGAAAAAGGTGGCACCCGTGTGGCCTGTTATTTGCCCGACGGAACAATCGAATCAAATAAGAGAAAGAAGCGTTCCAGCGCCTTTCCCGGCAAAACTAACGAAAGCGTTAAACACCTAATCTAAATATCCTGCATCGGACAACCTGCCGAGCAGCGTATCCTTACTGAGGGCATAAAATGACACGCCGCGCAGCAATCTCGACAAAACCGAAATCCGTTTTAAGCCATTCCGATTCAAATCACGCCAGATCGACCAACCAGAATCCAAAATGCGACCTGCCAGACGCGAAACGAATCGTCATCGTCGATGATCACCCGTTGTTTCGAAAAGGCCTCGAACAACTGATTAATTCCGAGAACAGTTTTGCGATCTGCGGCGAAGCTGGCACTGCCGCCGAAGGGATGGAAGTAATCCGAAAACTGAACCCAGACCTTGCGATCGTCGACCTGAGTTTGCCGGGGGCAAACGGGATTGAGCTTATCAAAAACATCCGAGCAGAATTCGTGAATCTGCCAATCCTGGTGCTTTCCATGCATGACGAATCGCTCTACGCACTGCGCGCGCTGCGGGCCGGAGCAGAAGGCTATGTGATGAAACATGAAGCGATGGCCAATGTGATCCACGCAATTCACGAGGTTTTTAATGGACGCCCTTACCTCAGCCCGGCCATGGCGGCGCAAGTGATTACGAAATTCGCGCATCGCCAGTCTGAAGACGAGACCGACGCGGTCGAGAGACTTAGCGACCGTGAACTTGAGATCTTGGAATTTATCGGCAAAGGCAAGGATGTGCGTGAAATTGCGAAGCTGCTGCATCTCAGTCCCAAAACCGTGGAGACCCATCGATCGCATATCAAAGATAAACTTGATTTAAAGAATTCGCGCGAGGTGGCGCGTTTCGCGCTGCAATGGCTCAGCACGCGCAACGCCTAGCGAGGCACGCGAATCTGGTGTTGTAGCAGGGTTCGCTGACCCCGGACGGCTAGAGCTCTGCATGCGCAGGAATTGCCGCAGTCCTCGCCCGCGGTTACAACCCTTCCAGGTTTTAACGAATCACGTCCGCATACCGATGATTTCTTTTTTTCATCCAGAAAGCACAAATTTCGGGCACGTTTCCACAAATAAATTGCAGTCGCGCCCGAAATTTCGGATGATCGGCCACAATGATCCAGCCGGCTCTCAACCTCGTCATTGCCACGCTGGAAAAAATCCGAGAAACCAATGATCGCGCGCCGCGCGCATCGAAAGACGTGCTCGCGGGCTTGCAGCTTGTCGCGCCCGACAAAACGAAGATTCTCGCGACCGTTCGCGAACGCGTTCGTTCTTGCACAAAGTGTGCACATCTCGCGAGCTCGCGCACTCAAACCGTTTTTGGCGTTGGCGATCCCAACGCTGAAATCATGTTCATCGGCGAAGCGCCTGGCGCGGACGAGGATCAGCAGGGCGAACCGTTTGTCGGCCGCGCGGGACAACTATTAACGAGAATTATTAAAGCGATGGGCTTTGCGCGCGAAGACGTTTACATCGCAAATATCCTTAAATGCCGCCCGGACACGCCGGCAGGCTCGTTTGGGAACCGCGCACCGACGCCGGCAGAAATGCAGATGTGCCGGCCCTACTTGCTCGAACAGATCGACATTATTCAACCGAAAGTGTTGATCGCCCTGGGCGCCGTCGCGGTGGAAGGTCTGCTTGGCGCCCGCGGGACGATGCGGGAATTGCGCGGGCACTGGCACTCATATAACGGCACCCCGTTGATGATTACTTATCATCCTGCGTATCTGTTACGGAACCAGTCCCCCTCCGAGAAACGGAAAGTCTGGGAGGACATGATGCAGGTGCTCGACCGACTCGAAAAACCAATCAGCGAAAAACAGCGAAACTATTTTCTGTAGCGCGATTAAAGATCGTTTCAATCTCCCTGTGCGACGCGAGATGAACGGCCAGTGACAGAACGATCGCGCGCACTTCGCGGCGTGGAACTTTAATTGTTTGATCTAGCGCGCTGGCGCCAGGCTTACGGAAAAGCGCAAGGGTTCGCGCCCCGATCAACGCCGGCAAGACCGTGGCTGCACGCACTCGCCGGTTCCGGATCGCGCGCGAATACTGCATCCCGCACGCCAACCCATCCTGCGCTTTTTCCATCCAACTTTGATAGATCGGTTGGAAACGATCCGACTCGGACAAGATCTGCGCCGCACTCAAACCGATCGCGCCGAGCTCGTCATCCGGAAAATAACAGCGACCTGCTCGCAGATCGGTGCCGGCGTCGCGCAAGACATTGATCAATTGAAGTCCCATGCCGTAGCGTCTGCCCAGGGCAAGCATTTCGTCCTGGATCAAACTGGCAAAGTCTCTGAGATGCCGGAAGCAAAGTTGCGTCCAAAATTCGCCTACACAGCCTGCAACGAGATAAGTGTATTCGTCCAGATCGGCAGCGGTCTCGAGCACGCGAACTTGTGTGGGGTCGCCGAAGCGATGCAAATCGAGCATCTGGCCGTGCATGATCTTCTCAAGCACCGCGCGAATATCGTCGCGATCTGCTCGCCCGATTTGTTCGAGCCATTCCAAACAGTCGGGCAACGAATCCAGGAGTGTTCGCTCGGCCGCATTCTCTTGTAACGGCACGAACGAGGCTACCTGATTGACAACCATTTCTCGCGAAGCTTTACCTAGAATGCCGTCCGAGAACATTTTCAAAGCCTCCATTCGCACGGTGCAGGGAACTCGAGTTGTGTCGGCGACGGTGTCGGTTGTCCGTGCAAGCAGATACGCAAGGGCAATCGGTTCGCGCAATTGCCGCGGCAAGAAGCGTATTGAAAGATAAAAGGAACGAGAGACGGAACGCAGGATGGCCGTTCGTAGGTGCCACGATCGCCGGCCGGGGGCATCGACCCCGGCTACAGTATCAGAATTCATCGTCCGATATTTTTTAATTCGATCCGATTCGGCGCTGCGTTACCCAAGCCTATCTGACTGGCGTAATCGACATAGGCAGCCATTGGCCCGATCGCCGGCAGACTGCCGCGTGTGCGCCATTGTTCGAAATACTTCAACGCGATGGCATCCAAAGCCACCGGGTCCTTGCTTGCATACAGCGTCGCATAATGAATCGCGTAGTTCGGTTGAGGCTTCGGTCCACCAGCATACTGCGCGATGAGTCCATCCATTAGATTGAAGACTACCTTCTTTGCGATGTTGGGATTCGCATAGATCTCCGCGAGACTTTCCGCGCCAAAACGAGAGCCCTGAGCAAAGCGACGCCAATTATCGATGTTTGGAATTGTCATGTTATAAATGCAACCTGCGATCCCATTCGTTTCACTGATGCTCATCACCGGAACATTAATGACCTTGTCGACTTCAGTGGAAAGGATCTTGGAGAAATGACTCACGTTGCTCGTATTCTCGGTATCGGACAGCATTGGTATTTTTCCTATGTCGCCGAAGTATTCGAGATCGCCCCAAACCAATTTCCCAATTAAAGGAGCAGAGAGGACTGCTTTTGGATCATATCCGTCGCGCGGTGCGATTGCCTTTAACTGGTAACCATCGACTGCCGGCCGGTACCCGGCCTCCTTGACTCCGCCAAGGGACCGATCCCAGACAATAATGCTGCCACGCGGATGTCCCGCCGCAGCGAGCCCGTCGACAATCGCATTCACAATGTCGTGATGCGTCGTAAAAAGTTCACCGCCAGCTGCACAGATTTTGATTCCCACTCTGTCACTCGGAGCGACTAACGACGCCCACGCCTTCCCCACGTCAGGCTGACCGGTCGCGGCCAGGACAAGCCGATTCACCATCTCACGCACGATCCGCGGGTTCGTCCTGTAATCTTTGATTGCCGCGGGATCGTGCACAGAATAGACGACTGACGGAGTCGGCGCCGGCTGCGGAGGCGTTTGCGCGAGCATGCTGGCAATGGCGCAAAACAGAATGAGGATTACGTTCCGGAGTTCTGTCATGTCGAGCGAAGACCAAGCGATTGTATGAGCAACGCCGCGAATCACAACTATTCCGCCGTAGCGGTAGCCGTGTCGGCTGCGGGATCGCGCGTAAAAACAGGCGACACGCCTGCCAGTACGGTGAACTCAATTCGACATATTTACGTTCACATCCCCTTTTGCGCGCGAATCTGCCCGTACTGCGCGTTTTACAAAGATTTGCTGGATCGCTCGCAGACGGGGCGATTTTGCGAAGCGATATTGCGCGATCTCGATCAGCAATGCGCGAACTTTGTACTGACGCCTGAAACCATCTACTTCGGCGGCGGCACGCCAACGGCTCTCACAACTTCGCAATTGGAATTTCTGCTCGGAGGTTTCCATCAGCGGTTCGACATCTCATCGCTTGCAGAGTGGACGATCGAAGCAAATCCGGGCAGCGTATCGGCGCGCAAAGCCGAGCTGCTTCACAAACTCGGAGTGACCCGAGTAAGTCTTGGTATTCAATCTTGGGATGATGAATTGCTGAAACTCTTGGGACGAGAACACAACTCAGAGCTAGCCGAGCACTCGTTCCACATTCTACGAGCTGCCGGGTTCCCGAACATCAATGTCGATCTCATGTTCGGTTTGCCGGGACAAACCATCGACCAATGGAAATTCACATTGGAGAAAACGATCGCTCTTCGACCCGATCACATCTCCACCTACTGCCTCACGTATGAGGAGGACACAGAATTCTTTCTGCGCCACGCACGCGGTGAATTTCGACAGGACACGGACGCGGATGCTGCGTTTTTCGAGATGACTATGTGCGTTCTCGAAGACGCCGGCTACGATCATTACGAAATTTCCAACTACGCGCGCCCCGGCTTTGCGTCGGTTCACAATCGCGCTTATTGGCGGGGCAAGGATTATCTCGGTATCGGTCCGAGCGCGTTTTCGACTGTCGGCATGCAGCGCTGGCAGAATGTTTGTGACTATCGCGGTTACGCCGATCGCGTTCTCTCCGGCCAGTCGCCGAGAGGATTCAGCGAAAATCTCACCAACGAAATGAAACGCTCGGAGCGAATCGCGCTCTCGTTACGCATGCGCGAAGGAATCGCTGCCTCGGAATTGAAACACCGAGAAACGGAGGAGTTTATTTCGCTTGGTCTGCTTCGAAAATCGAACGGTAACTTCTCGTTAACTCGAAAAGGTAAAAGTCTGGCTGATTCCGTTGCAGAAGCTTTTCTGTAGCATTGCCTGACAGCGATCATTCGCCTTCGCCCATCTCTTCGGTAAGACAAAGCCGGCGCCGGCTACACCTAGCAGCGCCAACATTTTAATCTCGACAAGCTGCCGGGGTTGTTTCGAAACTTTGTGTCCTATGAAAACACGAACTTTACCAACTTCGCGGTTCCTCATGTTCTTTGCGCTTGGCTGCTTCGCGCTTTACCCGGTCGCACAGGCAGTCAATCCGCCGCCGGACGGAGGCTACGCAGGAGGCAATACTGCAGAGGGAAGTTCAGCTCTTTTAAGCCTTACCGCCGGCACGTATAATACGGCAGTTGGTTTGTTCTCACTCCTCAGCAATGCAGAAGGAAACTTCAACACAGCCATCGGCGCTGGGACCCTCCTTCTCAACACAGCAAACGAAAACACTGCCACGGGCGCTGGGGCACTCTTAAGCAACATCTCAGGAACCGCCAACACGGCTAATGGAACATTCGCGCTTTTTAACAATACCGGTGGGAACGCCGACGCCCCAACTGGAATTTTCTTTGGCAGCTTCAACACGGCGGTTGGCGACCGAGCGCTCTTTAACAACATCAACGGCAACTCGAACACGGCTTCGGGTGCCGCCGCGCTTACGGAAAATACTACCGGCAATGCCAACACCGCCATAGGCATTTCCGCGCTCTCGCAAAATACCACCGCCGACGACAACACGGCGGTCGGTGCTGTTGCACTTTTTGACAATACGACCGGAACCCAAAACACGGCGATTGGTTCTTCCGCGCTGCACAACAACAGCACAGGGAGCAACAACACAGCCAATGGTTATCAAGCTCTATCTTCCAACTTCAGCGGTGACCGCAATACCGCGACGGGTTGGCAAGCCCTGTTTAGCAATACCGGCGCTAACAATAACACGGCCGATGGTTTTCAAGCCCTGCATAATACAACCGGCGGCAACAATACTGGAGTCGGCTTTGGAGCACTCGAAACGAGCACCACTGGCAACAGCAACACTGCCATTGGAGCTAACGCCCTCTCAAACACCACCGGCTCCGGCAACATCGCGTTAGGCTCGGGCGCCGGTACCGCTGTTCTCGCTGGCGATAACAATATCCACATTGGTAGCGGCGGTAGTAGTACCGACACCGACACCATCCGGATTGGCGTTGAGGGAACCCAGACGCAAACCTTCATCGCTGGGATTCGCGGGATAACAACCGGAGTTGCGAATGCCGTCAACGTGCTAATCGATTCGAACGGTCAGCTAGGCACAATGAATTCCGCACGTCGATTCAAACATAAGATCACAACGATGGAAAGCGCCAGCGAATCAATCCTGGCGTTAAGGCCGGTGACCTTCCACTACAAGAGCGACAAGACCGACACATCCCAGTTTGGGTTGATCGCCGAAGAAGTCGCTGAGGTAAATCCCGACCTGGTAGTGCGCGACGAGAAAGGGGAAATCTACACCGTGCGCTACGACGCAGTGAACGCAATGTTGCTCAACGAATTCCTTAAAGAACACGCCAGGGTAGAAGAACAAGATTGCAAGATTCAGAAACAGGAAGGGACTATCACTCAATTGAAGAAGGACCT
The DNA here is from genome assembly GCA_035317225.1 of Candidatus Udaeobacter sp. GTDB lineage: Bacteria > Verrucomicrobiota > Verrucomicrobiia > Chthoniobacterales > UBA10450 > Udaeobacter. Next base: position 8,034 of record DATHHK010000145.1, read on the forward strand.
GGACACCCTTGTCGCTCACTTAGAAGAGCAGGACGAACAGATCCAAAGAGTGACCGCGCAGATGCAAATGCGCAATTCTGTGTCGCAAATGGTCGTGAACGATTAATCAATCCGTCTGGCGGTGTCGTCACGCGCACACACCAGGCACGTAAGCTCTGCGGCTGTACCGCGGCAGGCCCGCGACCTTCATAATCCCAAGACGTTGCAGCCGGCACGGCTGCCTCTGCAGTGATTAATAGATATCCGTATCCAACGTATAACCGGAATCGCCACGAATGGACCGCAGACGGGCGCGGCTCCCCCACTCTGATTCCGGCCGATTAATCTGACCCAGCGTAATCTTTACCAGCCAAGGCGCCGCGGCTAACGCGCCAATTGCAACGAGCGCAATCGCCGCTGCCTGACGGATCGAGGGCTTGATCTTGTCGGCCATCATTATTCCCAGGCCGAGGCCAATGGCGGTCCGTGTGACGATGAGCAAGGGATCGACTGGTAGTTGCTCGGAAGTTTTCGAAATGGATATCGGGAGAGACATCGCCTATCATATACCTCGCGTTTTGGAAAAAGAAACGGCAATTTTCGCGACTCGGAAGACCCCTCCCACTTTTACATGCCCAACTCGATATACGCGCTTATTCTCGCCGGCGGCAGCGGTGAACGCTTCTGGCCATTGAGCCGCCGTACCCGCCCCAAACAACTGCTACGCCTCGTTTCCGATAAGGTTTTGCTCGAAGAAACATTGGCTCGCCTTGAAGGTCTTGTTCCGCGCGAACGCATTTTGATCCTGACGAACACCGAACAGGAAAGCGCAGTTCGCAAATTGCTCGAGGGTTTTCCAAAAGAGAATATTATCGCTGAACCCGCGAAACGTGACACCGCCGCTGCGGTCGCGCTTGGGACTGGATGGGTCGTGGCTCGCGATCACGCAGCCACCATGCTCGTTCTGCCCGCCGATCATGTGATCTCCAACCGGGCAGCTTTTCAGAAAACGCTGGCGTTGGCTTCCGACGCAGCCGAAGAGACGGGAGAGCTTGTAACTATCGGAACCAAACCAACCTGGGCCTGTCCCGGATACGGCTACATCGAGCAGGGGAAGCCGGTCCGTTTGCGAAAACACCCAGACACCGACGCGGTCCATCGGGTCCTGCGTTTTCGCGAGAAACCTAACCTTGATCTCGCCGAATCATTTTTGCGAAAGGGAAATTTCCGATGGAACGTGGGCATGTTCGTCTGGTCGGTGCCCACAGTCCTCCGCGAATTCAACCGTCACGCTCCAGAGCTGGCGGATTTTATTTCTCAATTGCGCGCGCCGGAAAATTTCGAGAAGGCTTTACGTGAACGCTTCAGCAAATTGCCGCGGATCTCCTTCGACTACGCGATCATGGAAAAGGCGGAGCGCGTTCTGGTGGTGGAGGCCAATTTCGACTGGGACGACATCGGTAGTTGGAGAGCCCTGTCGAATTATTTTGAGAAAGACGAACAGGGCAACGCCGCGAATTGCGCCGTCACCGCGCTCGATTCCAGTCACAACATCGTTTTCGAAGAAGAGGGGACAACCATCGCACTACTTGGAGTCCACGACCTCATCGTTGTGAGAACCAAGGACGCGCTTTTGGTTTGCCACCGGCATGAGGCAGAGAAGATCAAAAATCTGATCGGCAAGCTGCCGCCGGAACTGCAATGAGCCAGCACGCGGTGAACCCGATTTTAGCTCTCGATTTTGGCCGGGCGCGCATCGGAGCAGCGATATCTGATGAGTTGCAGTTGCTTGCGCACCCGCTCGAGACCATTCCAGCAAACAAGCAGGCCCCGCTGCGCATCGCCGAAATCGTCCGCGCAAAAAAAGTCGATCACGTCGTAGCCGGCATTCCCCGTCAGATGAACGGCCAGATCGGGGCTGCAGCGACTGAAGTCCTTCAGTTCGTCGAAAAATTGCGCACCATCTTGGCATGCCCAGTGGTTACCTGGGACGAGCGCCTGACTACCGTCGCAGCTCACCGGGCATTGCGTGACGCAGGTAAGAAGACGCGAGACACCCGCAGCTACGTCGACCAAGTGGCGGCTCAGATGATTTTGCAGAGCTATCTCGATCGGCGCGCCGCGAATGTGGCAAGCAAAAGTGATCTGTGATCCGTGAACAGAGAAATCTTGTTGCCGATCACTGTTCAGTGATCACGGATCACGAGGATCAATGGCGCGAAGGCTGAAACTTATCATTGCATACGACGGCGCTCCGTTCGCCGGCTGGCAGAGTCAATCTCATCGCAACACCATCCAGGATCACGTCGAGCGCGCGTTTGAGCGCGTTCTTGGCAAGCCGGAGCGCGTTCACGGCGCCGGACGAACGGACGCGGGCGTCCATGCACTCGCGCAATGCGCGCACGTCGATCTTCCTAACGACCGTTTATCAGCCGCACGTTGGAGCGAAGCGCTCAACGCGTTGCTGCCTCCTACTATTCGCGTTCTTCGATGCCAATATGTGTCGAATGATTTTCGCGCGCGGCTTTCGGCAAAAGGAAAGATCTATCGCTACAGAATTTGGCTATCCTCCTTTTTGCCTCCATTCGAATATGGCCGAGCCTGGCATATCCCGCGTCCGGTTGATCTCACAATGCTCAGGCAAGCAGCCAGGCAGTTTGTCGGCACCCATGATTTTGCCGGATTCGCTGCCAACCGCGGCAAACAAGAAAAGAGTACAATCCGTACAATTTATTCGGCGCGTGTCCGGAAAACAGGCCCCTGTGTGACCATCGAGTTCGATGGCGATGGTTTTCTCTACAAAATGGTTCGATTAATCGTTGGAGCTCTGGTTAAATCCGCGCTCGGCAAAGTGCGCATCGAGGATATCACTACGCGGCTGAACTCCGGCCAGGGGAGCGCACCTCGTTTTGCGGCTCCTGCTGAGGGACTATTTCTTGTTCGCGTGCGTTATTGACCCGAACCCAGATAAGATCTCATGGCACCATTTTTCACCTTGATCAGTATCGCATCCGCCATGATGGAATTCGATCGTGCGACCGCCAGCCATCAACGGCAGAAAGGTTCGCCTTTCACAGCCATCATTGTCACATTTTGCAGCAGCGACAGCGGCCCGGCGTGAGGCGTGGTTTTTCACCAAAGGAATTCTTACCGGACTCACATCGACAATAACCCTTGCGGTGATGTGTTGCGCCGTGCGTGCGCAGACACCGGACCAAGTCGCAGCCGAATCAAAGCGCGCGAATGAATTCTATGATAAATGCTGGGCCGAAAATCTGGCGCGACATCCGGTGGACGAATCTTTTTATGGAATCAAAACGCACTACGACCAGCTGGAAGACTTGTCCGACGAGAAAGCAGCGGCAGACCATGCGGTCTGGCAAAGGCAGCTTGAAACGCTAAAACGTGAGTTCAAGCCGGACCTGCTGGATGCGCCAGCCCGTTTGAGTTATCGGCTCTTCGAGCGAGAGGCGGAGCGCGAGGCAGAGGACTTTAAGTTTCGCTTTGATGTGTATCCCGCCAGCCAGATGCGCGGTGTGCACGCGCAAATACCCACGTTCCTGATCAACATCCATAAGATCGACGATGTAAAAGACGCAGAAGCGTACATCGCGCGATTAAATGCGATCCCGAAATTGTTCGATCAGCTCATCGCCAATTTACAGGTTCGTGAAGACAAAGGTGTCGTTGCCCCACGCTTTGTTTTTCCACTCGTTTTGGACGCCTGCCACAAAGTAATTCAGGGAAGACCGTTCGATTCCACCGCGAGCAACAGTCCCCTCCTTGATGATTTCACGAAGAAAATCGGCGCGCTTAAGGATGTGGATTCTGGTACGCGCGATCGATTGCTTTCCGGTGCGACGAAGGCGTTGAACGAGTCTGTCAAACCCGCTTATGAAAAGTTAATTGCGTTTCTTGACGATCAATCTAAACGCGCGAATGACGACGCCGGCGTGTGGAAATTTCCCGACGGCGCCGACTTGTATCGCTCCGCCTTGCACCGATCTACGACCACGAATCTGAGCGCCAGCCAGATTCACGAAATCGGTTTGAAAGAGGTCGCGCGTATCCATGCGGAGATGACGAAGATCAAAAACCAAGTTGGATTCAAGGGCGACCTCCAGGCGTTTTTCAAATTCATGCGCGAAGGTCCACAATTCTATTTGCCCGACACCAATGAAGGCCGCGCAAAATATCTGGCGAGCGCAGTCGGGATTATCGATGAAATGAAAAAGCGCCTCGATGAATTGTTCGCTACGAAGCCAAAGGCAGACATCGTGGTAAAGGCGGTCGAGAAATTTCGTGAACAATCCGCCGGCAAAGCGTTTTACCAACAACCCGCTCCGGACGGCTCACGGCCGGGCATGTTTTACGTGAATCTGCGCGAGATGCACAACAATCCGACGTACGAACTGGAAGCACTCGCGCATCACGAAGGGATTCCCGGACACCACATGCAGATTGCCATCGCACAGGAACTAACCGGCATACCGAAGTTTCGAAAGTTTTCGCACGCATACACCGCTTACACAGAAGGCTGGGGCCTTTACAGCGAGCTGACGCCGAAAGAAATCGGAATGTATCGCGATCCCTATTCAGATTTCGGAAGGTTAGCGCTCGAGCTCTGGCGCGCCGGGCGTCTTGTGGTCGACACCGGGATACACGACAAGAAATGGACCCGCCAGCAGGCGATCGATTACCTGAAACAAAATACGCCCAATAGCGAAGCAGATTGTATCGATTCGATCAATCGTTACATCGTGATGCCCGGTCAGGCGACCGCTTACAAGATTGGTATGATTAAGATTCTCGAGCTGCGAGAGAAAGCGAAAAAGCAACTCGGAAACAAATTCGACATCCGCCAGTTTCACGACGTTGTGCTGACAAACGGAGCGCTGCCGCTTGATGTTCTGGAGGAGGTTGTCATGCG
>DATHHK010000146.1:0-3672 GCA_035317225.1 Candidatus Udaeobacter sp.
CTCCATGTAAAAAGGACCCTTCATGAGCGAAGATCTTATGGCCCTTTTCCGCAAGACGGGTGCGCTGCTGGATGGACACTTCATTTTGCGTTCCGGCCTGCATAGCAGCGAGTATTTCCAATGCGCGCTGCTTCTTCAGGACACCGCGATCGCAGCGAAAGTGTGTGGATGGCTTGCAGATAGATTGCGTGAATTCGATTGCGACACGGTGATCTCCCCTGCGCTTGGCGGAATCATTGTTGGCCAGGAGGTCGGCCGCTCGCTTGGTAAACGCCACAGCTTTGTTGAGAAGGACGAGGGCAAGCTCGTCTTGCGCCGCGGTTTTCAAATTTCGCCGGGGGAAAAATTTGTCGTTGTCGAAGACGTGGTGACCCGTGGCGGACGGGTGCAGGAAACAATCGATATCGTCCGCGCACATGGCGGTGTGGTCTCGGCAGTAGGAGTGATTGTCGATCGGAGCGGCGAAGCGAAACCGGATTTTGGCTGTCCGTTCGTCAGCCTGGTTGAGATGACCGTTGAGAATTATCCCGCAGACAGCCTCCCACCGGATCTGGCGAGAATTCCGGCCGTCAAGCCCGGGAGCAAATAGCCGGAGTGAGTAGGGCGTTTGACTCGCTCACTCCCGCTCACTCGGTCTCTCGACCTGCCCGTCCATCTCGCTCGGCTCCCGCCGGCTCCATTCTGTGAAACGCCGCTTCCATGGGCCGGCGTCTGGCACAGACGCCCTACAACTTTAGCAACGCAGCGAGTTCCCTCGGATCGGTCACCGGCGCTTTGCAGGTGAAATTTTCACAAACGTAAGCGGCTGGTTTTCCATCGATCGGCGACATGGCGCGAACCGCCTCATTCTGCTCACCAAGATATTTCTGGCCTTCAGCGCCATCCGCGAGACATAGAACCGTCTTCGGCAGAAAATGCGTATTCACCTCTCTTAGCAAAGTCTTGGTTTCGGGCGCATCCTTCCTACCGGCGATCACGATCTGGCGCGGCTTGCTTAAGGAGTAGTCGAGCGCCACTAACATTTGCGGCATGGCGCTGGGAAAATGCGAGAGTGTTGCCGCAAACGTGTCGGTCGTTTTTCGCGCCCGCTCCGCAATCTGTTTATCATCGCGAAATTGTGCGAGCCGCAAAAGATTTAGAGCTGCGACGGAGCTCGCAGCCGGCTCCGCCCCGTCGTTATCGTCTTTCATCCGCAGAAAGACGCTTTCGTCTTTGCCGCTCGTGCTAAAATAGCCGCCGTTTTTCTCGTCGAAAAAGAAGCGGTCCTGCGTCTCCTGCAATTCGACCGCGAATTTCAGCCATTCGACATCGAACGAAGCCTCGTAAAGATCGAGAAGACCTTGAATAACGAATGCGTAATCGTCGGCGAAGCCCTCGATATCGCTGCGGCCGCCGCGATAATTGCGATAGAGCAATTTGCTCTTTTCTTCATAGAGATTTGTCCTGAGGAATTTGCCCGCGCGCGTTGCGATTTCCAGGTAGCGCGGTTCATCCAGAATTTGGGCAGCGCGAGCGTATGCGGAAATCATCAGACCGTTCCAGGCGGCGATGATCTTGTCATCGAGATGCGGTCGTGGCCTTTTGGCACGAATGGAAAATAGTTTCGCTCTGCTTTGCGCCAGCGAATTTGTAACTTCCTCCCCGGTCTTCTTAAAATGCTGTGCCGTTTCCACAATCGTATGACGCTCAATCAAAATATTTTTAGCGCGGAATTCATCCTGCGGATCGCTCCCTTCCGGTGCATTTCCGTGCGGCTGAACCCCGTATTGGAAGGCGAAAATCTCGGCGGCATTCCCCAGCGCTGCATCAATCTCCTTTTCCGTCCAGACATAGAATGCGCCTTCCTTCGTCTCGAGATGGCCGCGGTCAGCGGCCGCGGCTACAACAGGACTGTCGGCATCTTCGGCAGAGAAAAAGCCGCCTTCCTTCGATGCCATGTCGCGGGCGACGTAATCGAGAATGTCGCGTGCTACGGATTGGTATTGCCGATCTCTGGTAATCTGGAATGCGTCGAGATAAGCGATCGCAAGTTGCGCCTGATCATAAAGCATCTTTTCGAAATGCGGCACGTGCCAGTAGCGATCCACGGAGTAACGATGGAAGCCGCCCCCGATATGATCGTGCATTCCACCCGCAGCCATTTTGCGGAGTGTAAACAGAGCCATCTCGAGCGCATGCTTGCCGGATTCGCCATTGGGATCACGCGCGTAAAATCGCGTTAGAAAATTGAACGCCACCGGTCGAGGGAATTTTGGCGCATTTCCGAAACCGCCTTCCTTCGGGTCGTAACTGCGTTCAAGTTGCCGGTAAGCGGCATCCAGGATCGCTGCATCGATCTTTCCTTCGGCAGTTGTCGCCGACTGAGATTCGCGCAGCGCTTCAACGATCTTGCCACCCTGCTCAACAATTTTGTCATGATTTTCCTTCCAAGCCGTCGCGATTCGTTCGAGCACGGTCCTGAAAGCCGGCTGACCATATCGGTCCTCCGGCGGAAAATAGGTTCCACCAACAAATGGCTTCAGGTCAGGCGTCAACCAGACGCTCATCGGCCAGCCGCCACCGCCCGTCGTCGCCTGGACAAAGGTCATGTAAACGCGATCAACATCGGGGCGCTCTTCCCGGTCCACTTTGATGTTCACAAACTCACGATTCATGAGCGCGGCGATTTCTTCGTTTTCGAACGATTCGTGCGCCATGACATGGCACCAGTGACAAGTGGAATAACCAACCGAAAGAAAGATCGGTTTGCTTTCCCGACGCGCCTTCTCAAACGCTTCCTCGCCCCACGGATACCAATCGACGGGATTATGCGAATGCTGCAGAAGATAAGGAGACTTCTCCTGCGCCAGACGGTTCGTGTGCTCAGGACGCGCAGGCTTGGGGTCAGCAAAGGTATCGCTCGAACTCACGAACCACGTTAACGCGAGAAATCCAAACCGGAAGGGACTTGTCATGCAGCGTCACGTTAAATCGTTACGAACCCACGGTACCATTCTTGTCATTCCGAGCGAAGTCGAGGAATCTCTGGCTGTTTTGGCGGACGCTCCGGCTCTCATTAAAAACTTGAGATCACCTTGGGTGGGCTTGTAGCCGCCTCGCTGCATCGAGGCAAATTGTCCTTCCTCAGCACGACAGCACAAACGCCGTCGCTACAAAAGCTCGAGTTTTGGCGCGGTTTTCGGCGACCAGGGGTTGGTTTTGTAGTCAGACGCAACGATCCGATCGGCCCATGTACGCAACAGTTGGCACAATGCAGCCACATCCAATCGATGATATCGCGGAGCGAAGCGGGACAGGTTTTTATCTGCAAGCCGGAACAGACGAACCGCGGGAGACAAGCGTCTGCTATGTTTCGCATGAAGTGGATATTCGAACCGCTTCTGAAGATGAACGAAAGCCCCAGCCGCCTGAATCAAACCTTTGAAATAGTCAGCATCGGGTGATTTGGTCTTGAGCCAGAGCTGCTCGAGCACATCATGCGCCTCGTAATAACGTTTTTCATTCCAACACTGGAAAAACGCGCGATAGAATGGATGCCTTGCAATGTCTCGCTGGTCTGGATCGACATCTTCGGGAACCATCTCGGCCACAAACTGCGAAATCCTCTCGCCTTTGCTCATGAAGGGCTTAATTTGCTCGCGGCTCAGATAATGAGCAAACAAGCACGCACCA
>DATHHK010000147.1:0-4134 GCA_035317225.1 Candidatus Udaeobacter sp.
GCAAGATCGATCGGCACATCGACGGCAGATTGATGGAGGCAGCGACCATCGCGCAGGAACGCGCCCATGCGCATTCGCGCTCGAGATGCTGGCATTACGTAAAGGATGCGTTGCTTGCTTCCGGTGTCATCGATTCCCGCCCGAAGACCGAGCTCGCCAGGGACGCTGCATCAGAGCTCGTCGGTAATTATGGATTCAGGAGACTTCCCGTGTCAGATCCTTTCTCCGCGCCAATCGGTTCGGTCCTCGTATATGGCACGTCCCGTAGCGTGGGCCATGTCGAGTTGCGCACGCGGGACGGTTTCGTTAGCGATTTCCGTTCAAAAACGCCGTCGCGCCGTCCTTTGTTGGGCGTTTACGCCAAGTTGTAATTTCCTCGGGGACTTCTCGTGCTGGGAGAAGCGATCCAATCCTTTCCTACCTGATCATAGGTCGGATGGTTCTGCGTGAGATCCGGGGCGAACAATTTGAAGCGCCATGAAATGTGGATGTGCACTCGTCCACGCCATCGCTTCTTGCTTTGTTTCAAAAAATCGGTCGACCACAATTGCCTTGAGTTGGCTCACCGTCCGTCCGCATAGGCGAGCGGCTTTGCGGCTAATGACAGCAGGTCCGGTATCGACCGCTGTGCAGGCGCGATCCGGGAAGACAACTTTGCTGCCGTACGGAATTCGCTTTGGATCGACGGCGCAATGTCCGGAGCGTAATCGTCGGCCGGTACTCGCGTATTTCTGGCCTTCGCCTGCCCAGTAAGTGGTAACGCGTGCAAGGACCGACTCCTCGCGCGCGAAAGCGGCCGATGCCAACGATGAGAAAAACATGACTGTATAAAATAGCTTCATGGTGTTTCAGGGTTGCTCCGATGTTGTCGAGTCTCGGGTGGAGCAAGCCATTCTCGATACCGAAAGCCGCAGGAATGCAGCTTGACTTCGGATTCGGAACGTTCCCGGCGCGCTAGCCCTTGGGGGACGCGCGGACTTCTGACAACGGCTCGCCGCGGCGAGCCGGCCCCTCTATAGAGGAATTGGGAGACTTGTCAAACGATCAGCGCAACAAAAGCGAAACCTCACCCGAGATAATTCAGAAGGTAGAACTAAGAGACGCCGACGAAACGCATTTCGTTGCTCTCGGTGAATCCTAACCTCTCGTAAATCCACCGACCTTCGTCTGAGGCATGAAGAACGAGCCGATCAATCTGCTCGTTCTTGGACCAGGTGATAATCTCTTTAAGGAGTAGTCCGGCAATGCCGCGTCGTCGCCACTGCGGTTCGGTAAAGACATTCACTATTGTTCCCTGCCGGCCTTCTCCGATCATCGATACATCGAGTGGGCGCGGGAGGATCGGTTGCAGCTGGACGCCGGCGCCGGCCACAATTATTTCCGGTTCATCTGCGGGAACTGCAAGCCAGCCGATGTAATTCGCCTTATCGATCCATTCTTCCAGCCGTGACCGCGCGTTTGCGCGTAAGATTTCAAAAGCATCTCCCGAAACGTCTCCCATGTCTTGAAACATTCGCGCTCGATGCCACGAGATGATATCGGCATCCCGTGCGGTGGCGCGACGGATCTGAAAGGTGTCGGACGCAGTTCGTTGCGCTGGGTAGGCTTCCTCATGTCTGCGATCCTGTTTTGCTTCGGATTCTTTCATTCGGACTGAGACTTCTCTGGTATTTGCGATTCAATCTCAAGCGCTCAACACTCAACGTCCAACGTTGAGCTTAGAACCCAGCAAGGCGTGACAGGGCGCTTCCCAATGATACCATGCGCAAAATGGAAGCTGTCGACTGGCCATCGCTGAACGATCAGGAACTTCTGGAGCGTCGCGTTTCCACTCTGGGTCTGCGGATTGAAGGTACCGCACTCGAACCGCTCATCCGGCAGTTATACGACGAACTGGCGGAGCGCCGGCTTATTTTTAATCCGTCGTGTTACGTCGGGGACGAATGGTTTGTCCCGATCGGTATACCAGCCATTTTCATTCCCTTTTTTCTCGTTCATGACCGGTTACGAACATTGGAGCGTACGATGATGCTCGAGGTAGAGGGAGGAACGTCCGAGTGGTTCATGAGATTGATGCGACATGAAGCCGGTCACGCTTACATGTATGCGTATCGACTTACTCGAAAGAAGAAATGGCGGGAGCTTTTTGGGCAAACTTCCCGTGAGGAAACGCCGGACAGTTACCGGCCGCGGCCGTTCAGCCGCAGCTATGTGATGCATCTCGAAGACTGGTACGCGCAAAGTCATCCGGATGAGGATTTCGCGGAGAGCTTCGCCGTCTGGCTTACACCCGGGCTGGATTGGCGCAAGCGGTACGCGCGCTGGAGAGCTCTCCAAAAACTGGAATACGTCGATGAATTGATGCGCTCGTTAGCCGGCAAACCACCGGTTCACATGCCCGAGTATCGCGTCGCCGATTACGATTGTCTGAACGTCAAGCTCAAGACCTACTACGCGCGCAAACGCAAGCTTTACGAGGATACATATCCGGATTTCTACGATGCCGATTTACGGCAGCTGTTCGGTGCGCCGACGGGAATCAAAGCAAGCGCCTATTTGCAACGGCGGCGTCGACGATTATTGAATGCCGTCTGCCAATGGACGAACGAGAAAAAGTTCCGGGTGAACCAGCTTCTGGCCCGGCTGACGCGCCGCTGCGACCAACTTGGGCTTCACGTGCTCAATGATGATCCACAACAGGATTTTCGCGTCTCCGCATTTATCACCACGCTCGTGATGAATTATCTTTTCACCGGGAAATTCAAGCGCACCAAATAACGTGAAAAAGAAACTCAAAGTCCTTGTACTTTTCGACGGCACGAGTCCCACAACAGTCGATCAGGATTTCACGAAGGAGATGGGAACGAAGGACTGGAAGACCGAGGCGGATGTCATGGCTGCGCTCGGTGCAGTCGGTCACACGGCCGAGCATCTTGCCATTTATGACGATGTCGACCTTGTGCGCCAGAAACTGGAGACCTTCGCTCCTGACATTCTTTTCAACCTTGTCGAACAATTCCGGAACAATCCGGGGTTCGATCAGAACATCGTCTCGTTTTTCGAGATGCAAGGCCTAGCCTTCACTGGATGCGGCTCGACCGGTCTTACTCTTTGCAAGCACAAAGGTATTTCGAAGAAAATCCTACATTATCACGGTATTCATGTTCCTCATTTCGTCGTCATTCCGCGCGGCCAACGGATTGCACGACCGAAACAGCTCAAGTTTCCAATTTTGGTAAAGCCGGTGAAGGAAGAAGCATCCTATGGAATTTCACAGGCGTCATTCGTCGATACCGATGAGCAGTTCCGCGAGCGTGTAAATTTTATTCACGAGAAATATAACAGCGACGCGATCGCGGAGGAATACATTGATGGCCGCGAACTCTACGTGAGTTTGATAGGGAACATACGACTAACAGTCCTTCCCATTCGCGAGCTGGTTTTCCGCGAAGTGCCGCCTAACGAACCAAAAATTGCCACCTTTAAGGCGAAATGGGACGAGGAGTACCGCAAACGCTGGGGATTGGAGAATCAGTTCGCCGAGAACCTTGATGCGCAGCTCGTCAGCCAGATCGAGGAGACATGCAAACGCATCTATCGTTTGCTCACCATCGACGGTTACGCCCGCATCGACCTTCGGCTGGCGCCAGACAACAAGGTTTATTTCATCGAAGCAAACCCAAATCCAATTCTCGCCAGCGACGAAGACTTTGCGCTTTCAGCCGGGAAAGCCGGTTTGCCCTATCCGCAGCTGATCGACCGAATTGTGCGGCAGGGGAAGAAAACGGTTCGCGATTAACGGAGGAAAACCTTCAGAGCGGAAGCCGAACGCGGCTACGTGACGCGTCACTCGGTCCGCAACGCTTGAAGCGGCTCAACATGCGTAGCGCGGCGCGCCGGGAAAAAGCAGGCGAGCAAAGCGGCGGCGGCGAGCATCGTGCCGGATGCGACTAGCGCGAATGGATCGCTCGGACTGACCTGATAAAGAATCTGAGCAAGGACGCGGCCAGCCGCCAATGAAAGGAGAAGGCCAATAGTCACGGCCAATGCCGTTTGCAGCGCCCCCTGGCGCATGATCAGTGCGAAAATGTCGCGGCGATGGGCGCCAAGCGCCATCCGAATGCCGATCTCGCG
>DATHHK010000148.1:0-8373 GCA_035317225.1 Candidatus Udaeobacter sp.
ATCCAGCACAAAGTTTTCAGCAAAATAAGCTTCGAGAAGCCCGCGATATTGCGACCTGAAGCCGTCCAGAGTGAGCGCGTCACCGCTTTCTTCGATAACGTGAATAATCTTCTCAAACTCAGCAAACATGGTCTGCCGGAAAAGCGTGCCCCGCAGATCATCGATTTGCCGGTTGATAATGTAGGCGCGCATCTTCGGATCGCTCGTCGTTTTGAGCAAATGATGGGTGAGGAGTTCCTCGTTGAACGTCGATGCAACCTCAGCCAGAAAAATTGGGTACTCGTAATCCTGAAACCGCTGCGAATTTTGCGAGAACCAGCTGTGCATGGAGTGACCAGCTTCATGTGCAAGTGTGTAGACATCGGAGAAAACGTCCTCCTTATAATTCATCAGGATGTACGGAGGCGCCTGATAGCTTCCGGATGAAAAGGCACCGCTGCGTTTGCCTTTCGTTTCGTAGCGATCGCACCAGCGACCACTGCGCAGACCTTCCGCCAGGATATCGACGTATTGCTTGCCCAGTGGTTCGAGCGCGCCTAAGACCATCTCGGCAGCCTGATCAAACGTGAAGCGCGTCTCGATTTCCGGAACGAGCGGGACATACGCGTCGTAGTAATGCAGCTCCCGCAACCCAAGCGCACGGCGGCGCAAATCGAAATAGCGAAAAAGCGGTTTCAAGTTCGCGCGAACCGATTGAATTAATCCGTCGTAAACCGCAATGGGCACATCGTCTGGAAACAGCGCTGCCTCGAGAGCAGACGAATAATGTCTTGCTCGCGCGTGGAAGACATCAGCTTTGACGGCGTAAGCAAGGGACGCGGCAAGTGTGTACTGATGATCTCTAAATTCTGCATAGAATTGCTGGAAAGCGCGCTTGCGCAGCTCATGATCTCGCTTCACCAAAAACGAACTGAACGAGCTTTGGGTAAGCGGTCTTTCCCGCCCCTTCTCATCGACGAGGACGCCGAACTTCATGTCCACGTCGGTCAATTGCGAAAAGGTGTCGTCGTAACCGCTCAACGCGACACTACCCAATGCGAGAAGGCGTTCCTCGGGAATCGACAGCACATGCGGTTTCATTCGTCGAAGCTTGTGCAACTTGATTCGCCACTCAGCGAAGGCAGGATCGGTAACGAATTTGGCAAACATTTCTTCGTCGATCGCCAGAATTTCGGGGACAAGAAACGCAGCTGCTTCGCCGATCTTTGTGAGCAGATTCTGGACCTGCCCAATCCGCGCAAGGTATTCGTTGTTGGCGCTGTCCTCCGCCAATTGCAGCGACGCGTAGTGGTAGACGCGCTCAATCTTCAAATCGAGCGACTTTTCGAAATCAAGCACTTCTGCCAGCGTCTGCGCCGATTCCCCGACTCTGCCCTTCCAGTTCTGAAGCTTTGGATATGTCCGCTGCAGCCAGGCAAAATCCTCCTGCCATTTGCCGACATCGGCAAAAAGATGTGTCAGGTCCCACTTGTCGGTCTCTGAGATGTCAGCGCGAGTTGCAATTTTCGCTTCGTCCATAAGGAAATTGTCTCATGGAACGCGCTCTCTTCAACGCGCCGATGCTCGAGTGAGTAGACCAAATTAGCATCGCGACGTTTGCAATTTCGGTGTTTCATTGCTGCCATGAAGCGGCTTTTGATCTTGCAGTTGTTCGGCGCGTTAGTCACTGCGATGGCGAATGCCACAACAAACTTCGATCTGGCGGCAAAGGCAACGAATGGACTCGCTGTCGATCTCCACCGGAAGCTTGCCACGCACAACGAGAATCTTTGTGTTTCTCCCTACTCAATCGAGAGCGCCCTGGCCATGACGTTCGCTGGCGCCGATGGCGACACGCGCGCGGAGATGGCCCGCGTGCTGCATTTCGCAAGTGACTCGAGCAACGTAGCTCCCTCGTTCGCTTCGCTGCAGCATTCGCTGGAAGAAATGAGCGTGAAGACTGCAGAGCTCGGAAAAAAATCGAAGGAATTCGGTGGCCCGACCGAACCGATCACATTAAACATCGCCAACCGCCTCTTTGCGCAAAAAGACTACGATTTTCGCCAGGATTTTTTGGCGCTGGTAAAACAAAATTATGGCGCGGCATTCGAGCCGGTGGATTTCACCACGAATCCTGCGGCAGCTGCGCAGCACATCAACAAATGGGTGGCGGATCAGACGCGCGACAAGATTCGCGATCTCATACCTGAGAATGCACTGAATAAATTGACGCGACTCGTTCTGGCGAACGCCCTGTACCTCAAGGCCGCATGGGCGGATGCATTTTCCGAGAAAACAACGCAGCCGGAATCATTCCATGTCCGCGGTGGTGCGCCGGTCAATCTTCCGATGATGCGGAAAACGGCGCGATTTGGTTACGCCAAGCGGCAGGGGTTCAGCGCAGTCAGCGTTCCTTATGTTGGCGACGATCTCCAATTTCTCGTCCTTCTTCCAGACGAGGTGAATGGTCTCAGCGCAGTGGAATCGAAGCTCACCGCCGACATTTTAGCCGAATGCGCAAAGCTACAAGCGCAGGATATCGATCTGCATTTGCCCAAGTTCAAGCTCGAGCCGCCGACGATTGCACTCGCAGAAACACTTCAGGCGCTTGGAATGAAGAGCGCATTCAACATTCCGAAAGGCAGCGCGAATTTCGATAAGATGGCGCCGCGCAAGCCGAACGATTACCTCTACATCTCCAATGTCTTTCATAAGACCTTCATTGCCGTCGACGAAAAAGGAACCGAAGCGGCCGCAGCTACCGCAGTAGTGATGATGAGGGCGACGGCGATTGCGCGGCCAAAGCCGCCTCCGATTGAAGTGAAAGTCGATCGCCCATTCATTTACGCCATTCAGCACGTCCCGAGCGGCCTCTGTCTTTTTCTCGGGCGCGTGACGGATCCTCGCTGAAGTGGACCTCTCGACACTGGCAAATCTAATCAATGCTTTATTGTTCGGTTATCCAGCGTAGGCGAGATCGTTTAGTCGGATCCAAAACTACAATTTCTGGTGCAGCCTTTAACAGGTCCGTCCTACTAAGCGATTGTTGAGCGCTCTCTAACAAACGAGTGAAGGACCTCAGTGACGATTCGTTTTCGACAATGCCCAGCCAGACGAGATACGGGCCATCGGTTCGAACCGGAAGCTGTGGAAAATTATTAGGTGCATCGAGAGTTACCAGCACAGCCGCCTCGCGAGCACCCGCCTCTCGATACCGACCGAATGTTGACTCAGCCTGCTGGGCAAAGGCATCGACGTTGCCTGCCTTGACGGCAAAAATCTGTGCGATAGCGATGCCTTGGGCGCCTTTTTCTTCTTTAACGGGGTCAACTGCAGGTAGGACCGTGATGCCCCGTTCCCGACTTAGCGGACGAAGCAGCAGGACGTTGTCGCTGTCGGTCATGAGCGAGTTGAGCGTCGCAGCGTGCTCTTTCCAAAGAGGGCCATAGTAGAACAACGCATTCACCTTGGCGCGATCGTCCATGTTGTGAAAAGCACGTAACCAGGTGAATCGCGAATCGTTCCCGCGCTCCAGGAACTGGCCGACTGCGACGGCCCCCAACTGTTGAAAGGCTTCGGGGAAATAGCTTTCAAAGTACTGGGCAAAATGCTCGCGTTCGCCATCTCGAATGGTGTATCGACGAAATTCAATGACCTGAAAATCCGTCAAGAGACTCGAACTTTTCATTGGACTGGGTGCACTCTTATCCTGGGCCCATGTATGGCTACTCATAAGCAAGAGAACCGTACAGCCTGTCAAGATCCGCATGCCCATTGCCTCCGCAAACCTCAGCTCATTTCGTACGGGAGAAGGCACACCTACCGACACCGTTTGCGATGCACCGTACTAACGGACGCGCATAAATCGAGTGGGGATCTCTATCGGGGTCGTAAATGGTGAAGTTGGCGCCTACGATGCGTCCAGAGGCACACAAAGCGCCGACCAGCTCCGTCAATTGCAGATAGTCGAGGCCCGGACTTCCTGGCGAGTCCACCGCAGGCATTATGGACTGATCGAGGACATCGAGATCGACATGCAACCAGACTTTGTCCAATCCGCGCGCCGCGAGTTTCGCGATCACCCGACGCGCCGTGGTGTCGACACCATCAGCAAGGACACGCTGAATCGTGAACTGTGTAATCTCAGTTCGAATGATATCGCCGTAGTAATCCTTGAAGCTCGGACTTTCGGCATCACGCTCCCCCAGTTGAATGATGTCAGCGTCGCTGGCAAGCGGCTTGCCAATTTCCGGCCAATCGGTCAGCAGCAGCTCACCTCGGCCACTCGCAAGAGCCAGGTCCATACCCGCCGCCGACCCCAGGCGCTTTGCTGTGTCGTAGTTCCCAGGATGGAAAAAATCGCTGTGTCCGTCGATGTGCACGAGTCCTCGCCCACCGGCGCGGCGCATACCATGCAAACTACCAAGGAGGATGCTGCAATCGCCACCAATGACTACCGGAAATCGATGCCTCTTCAGGATATCACGTACCTTCTCCGACAACTGCAGTGAGAACGCACGGATCGACAGACCGTTGCGTATTCTCGTCCCGGCCTGAGCCTCGAACTCATAGATCGGTCGCTCGAGCGGGACGATTTCCCCCGCATCCAGTGCGCGAGCCAGACCCGCATCTATCAGCACTTGCGGTGCACGCCACGTACCGGGTTGGCCGCCGCTTTCCGTCGGTCGTAGTCCAAGATTGCTCGGCGCGAGTACGAGGCTAATGCTCCCGGGCTTCGCTTGCGACGGAGCCGCTTGCCAACCAGCGAGCACCGTTGCGCCGGCCATCATGGTGAATTTTCGTCGCGTCATGCGGGACATCTGATGTTGAGCACAGCGCATCACTACTTGTCCTTCTCAAGAATTATTTCGCGGATGATGGCGCGAGGCGGCCATGAAGATGTTGATTCGTTGACAAACTCATTGATATAAAGCCGTCGCGCCCAGGGGTGGACAGTGATTCCGTTAGGGAAAGACAGTCGCGCCTTTGCGCCTGCGCCGTCGACAATTTCGCGCTCGCCATTGCCAAGGATGCGCTTGGCGGTTCCATCCAGCGTGACCTCGTAAATAGCATGCGACTGCGACGCGGTTACATAGAATCGGTCCTCTTTGAAGCATAAATGCCCCAATCCCTTTTCAGATACCGTCGCGAAGGGTGCGACCACGCCCTTCGGATCGATCTTCAACATCTTGTTGTCCCTGTAATTGACGACATAGAGATTTCCGTCGGGACCGAAGGATATGCCGTTAGGACACTTGAAGAGTTCGCCCTTTGCGAATGACGAAACGGTACCGTCAACCGCAATCTTTGCGATTGAATTACCCCTGCAATTTGCGACATAGACATCGCCCGTTTGTTTGTTGATCGCTATGCCTACAGGGCCGCTCAGGCCGCTGGTGATGAATGGCGTCGTTTGACCTTTTCGATCAATCTTTGTGATCGAGTCGCCGTAAAAGTTCGATTGTAAGAGGTTGCCGTCTTTGTCGATGGCATTGCCGGATGCGCCATACAGGCCCGTCGCAAACTCGTGACGCTGACCGTCCGGCGTGATCTTCCAGACCACGTCGCCAAAGTCAGCGACATAGATATTGCCCAGAGAGTCGGCCGTTACCCCCCCTGTACTGTGGCCGACAATAACATCGGTAAGCGAACGGATTTCTGTCTCCGCGCGTACAGAACCAGCCTCAAAGAGCAGCGCCGACACGAACAGTAATGCGAGTAATGCGCGCCTGCGTCTAAAATAAAGGATTGCGTCCATGCAATCGCTACTAGATTGAGTTATGAGTGGTGTCAACCGATGAAATCTGTTTTACCGGTTAGAATTGAATCCCACCAGTTTCGCAACCGTGACATCATCGGCGGCAATGCCGCGCTCGATTTCGTCAATACGGTGACCGGCCGCGACCAGTCGCCTCGCGACTGGATTGACAGCTACTTACGTTTGCTTGAATGGGCCGCGTTCGTGCATCTTTTGCCGGAGAGAATACTCCGTGCACTGGCTAAGAAGGCACAGGCGAAGCCCAGGGCGGCTGCGATGGCGCTGGCGCGCGCTAAGGTTTTGCGCGAAGCGCTGTTCGAGGTGGTAACGCGGATCATTTCAAGGCGCGCACCGCCGAAACGGGCATTGGAATTTCTACACCAGTATTGGATTGCTGGCACAAAAGCGCACGAGCTGCGCTTCGGCGACGGCCGTGTGTTCGTCAACCTCCGTAACGATGCACTCGACTTCGACATGATCGCATCATTGGTCGCATATCGGATGGTCGAGCAGGTCTTGTCGTTGCCGACAGAGCGACTGCACATTTGCCAAGGGCGGAACTGTTCGTGGGTCTTCACTGACAGCTCGAAGGCCGGCCGTCGGCGCTGGTGCGACATGGCAGTTTGCGGGAACGCCGCCAAGTTTCGCCGCTTCCAGAAACGTTCGCGACGGCGAAGAAGCGCTCGAGACTGACGGGAAAGCTCTAGAGAAACGATTCGGCGGCGTAGCTCAACTCTCCATTCACAATTCGCGCTGCAGATGTGTATGGATGCGGCTCGGTTTTGTTTGCATCCATGATGTGCCTGATCTCGATGCCGTCCGCCTTCAGGTAATCGGCAATGAGCGCGCGGTGGCAGCGCCACCAGACGGCTTCCGCGCACATGATCGCAGTTGGACCGGCATCGGCAGCAAGATCGAGAAAGCGCTTAATACCCTTATAGAACTCGTCTGTTTCCATGTAATCGGCGTAACCACGAAATGAAGGGTTTCGCCATGCGGTGTTTTTTGAGTCGGGCTTCGCCTTTCGTCGTCCTCCAAGCTCCGGAAAATGTTCGTAATTAATTCGGGATTTGCCTAACGAGTTTGCCAGCGCCTCCTTGTTAAACTGCGGATAGCGCTTCGACCCGGGCAGCGATCGTACATCGGCAAGCAATCTAATTCCGTGTCCCTCCAGGAGCGAGATAAAGACATCAATCGTGCGCGTGGAGTGGCCAATCGTCCAGATTCTCACGGAACGTGCGGCACTGGGGCGATTAACGTGCCGGTTGGGGTGGAGCTACTGCTTCAGCCATCGACTTGAGCATCCGGCCCAAATCGCTGTTCGTGGAGATGACGGCGGTGGTGTCTTTTTCAAACGCGGCGCGCATCACGTCGAGGCTCCGAAGAAACGTATAAAGTTCTTGCGCGTCAGGAGGACTGAATGCGGCGGCATAGATGGAAGCCGCCTCGGCGTCAGCCTTCCCTTCAGTTTCAAGGGCATTCTTCGTTGCGGTGGAACTGATTGAGGCGACGTCGCTTTCTTTTTGGCCGCTGATATTCGCCGCCTCGCCGCGTCCTTCGGAGCGAAATCGGGCAGCGATCTGATGTCGTTCGCTCGACATGCGTTCAATAATTTTCTCAGCGACCGCCGGATTGTATTTGCTGCGCTTGAACCGTTCGTCCAATAGCTCAATACCGAAGTCGGAAATCTTCTGGCGAGTACGCTCGGTGATTTGTTTTTCGATCTCGCCGCGACCGAGCTCGATTTCCGGAATCGTGCTGGGTAGCACAGTACCGCTCTTTTCCAGCTCCTCATCTCGCAACGGTTTTCGTCCTTTGGTTACCCGGATAATTTCTACGAGATCGTGCGCAGCGACAGCGGTTCGCGTTTCGCTGCCCAGAATATCATCCAGGCGCGAGAGTGCGCTGCGCTCGTCATTCAGCCGGTTGTAGTAGAGGAACGGATCGCTGATCCGCCACCGAGCAAAACAATCGACAATGATGTAGAGCTTGTCTTTGGTCGGGCATTCGGTCGGTGGCCCATCCCAGGCGAGGATACGCTTATCGAATCGGTGCACTTTATCGATGACCGGTATTTTAATTTTCAACCCGGGGTTTGTGACCGTGCGAACAATTTTCCCGAAACGCGTGACGATCACAGTTTCGTACTGAGGGACAACGAAGAGCAGCGTTCCCCATTTGAGGGCGGTCAAAATGACAAGAATCCCAAGGATCGACATTAACCGGCTCTGCAAAAACCGCACAATGCTCGACACAGCCGCGGGTCGTGGAGTGACATCGATCACATTCATTGAGACACTTTGGGTTGATCGGCCGGCAGTAGCGGCAACGTCTGGAGAATGTTTTTCAAGCTGTCGTCGACGATGATTTTCCTCTGCAGATTGGGAAGAATCGCTTGCATCGCTTCCAGATAAAGGCGCCTCCGCGTCACCTCCGGCGCTTTCTGGTACTCAGCCAGCAACAATGAAAACTTTTGCACTTCGCCCTTTGCTTCATTCACGCGACGAAACGCGTATGCTTCGGCCTGTTTCTCGCGCTCCTTCGCCTGGCCGCGCGCGTTTGGCACAGCATCGTTATACACGGCCCATGCTTGATTGATGGCGGTTTGCTTTTCCTGTTGCGCCTGGTTGACCTCA
>DATHHK010000149.1:0-5035 GCA_035317225.1 Candidatus Udaeobacter sp.
AAACTTTCGCTCGTTTATCCAACTGGGGGCTTTGCCGGCCTGCTGTTTGTGCTGGGCGCAATGTGGTATGCGGCGTCGAGTCAGAATAACGTGGCAGTTTACCTGCTCTTTTTCGCCTTAACGGCCGTATTTCTTGTTTCGGTTCCGCATACTTTGCTCAATCTCGCGGGCGTAACCGTGACACTCGAGTCCGTGCAGCCGGCCTTTCTGGGCCAGGAAATCTCGCTCCCCCTGGAGATCATGAACGATTCCCGCGCAACCCGCCATGGAATTGAGCTGGCTTTGTCGGGTCCGGACGGAGCGCGCCAGCGCATCGATTATATCCCAGCTCACGAGGCAGCCCGTGTGACGTTGCGATTTCCCTCGCGGCAGCGCGGCGAGCATAGTGTACAAATGTTACGCCTAACGAGTGCTTACCCGCTGGGCTTCATTCGTTTCTTGAAGAAATTTGCGTCTTCTCACAGCTACATTGTTTATCCCAAGCCGGCGGGCGAGGCGCGCCTTCCGTTAACCTTCGTACGGCGGCACGACGGTCGCCCACTGACGGAGTTTGGAGAGGGCGACGATTTTGCGGGAACGCGCCCCTACGTTCACGGCGAATCTCAGCGTCATATCGATTGGAGAGCTGTAGCCCGCGGGCAGTCTCTGGTGACAAAACAATTCACAGCTGAGGCGGAGGGCGTCGTGTATCTCGATTTTTCTGCGCTCCGCTCCGCTGATGTGGAAGCAAAGCTGTCGCAGCTTGCGCTTTGGATAATTGAAGCAGAACGCGCACGACGTCCTTATGGTCTTCGTCTTCCACACACCGAAATCCCGCCCGGGGTTGGGCAAGCGCATTTTCATCAGTGCCTTCGCGCACTCAGTTTGTTCGAGGCTGGCTAACGAGCATGAGCAACAGCAAGAGCAAGAAACCAACCCGCTTTCGCGAGAGCTACTTCGAAAGTCTCCAGGAGGCCGGGGCCGCTCGTACCGCTTCGCACGCGATGAGTATGGATGGGAGCAAGAGGGATAGAAGTATTCCACGTCGACCGCTGCTTTGGCTGGCGGCTGCATTGCTCTTCACGTTGCCTCCCATGTTTGGATCTCTCGTGAGCTGGGTTCCGTGGGTTTTTCTGCTCGCGCTTGCAATGAAATTCTGGATGGAGCCAAGAGGTTACCGTCTTCGGTTTGCAACTTTGAAGCTCCTGCTCGCAACCGCGGCGCTCTTCGCGATCTTCGCCAGTTATGGTTCTCTGAAAGGCGTTGAGCCGGGGATATCTCTCCTTGTTGTTCTTGTCGCTCTCAAGGTTCTGGAGGCGCACACCGCGCGCGAGTTTCAAGTGATGGTGCTCATGGGATGGGTGCTTTGTCTTTGTGGCTTTTTTCTTTCGCAGGAATTTGAGATTGCCCTTTCTCTGCTGACCGCATTCGCATTGCTGCTCGTGGCGTTAATCCAGTTTAATCGTGGATCGTCACCCGGCGCGTTATGGCCTCCGTTGGGGACGGCCGGCAAAATTCTGCTTCAAGCCGCGCCACTCGTCGTTCTCTTGTTTATTTTGTTTCCCCGAATCAATACCGGCTTGCGCTTTGATCTTCGCGCCGGTCGTTCTGCAAACACCGGCTTTTCCGAGCGACTCGCCCCGGGCAATATCGCAGCGCTTGCAAATTCGTCGGACATTGCTTTTCGCGCGGAGTTTCCCGGCCGCACCACGATGCCACCTGGTCCCATGTATTGGCGCGGCGCAGTCATGTGGCACTGCGACGGTCTGGAATGGCGTGCCCCGTACGTGCCGATATCAATCACTCGTTCAGCCGGGCAATTGCCGAGGCGAAACACGATTCGCCAACGGATTACCCTGGCACCGCATGGCGCGCGCTGGATGTTTGCACTCGATCGGCCCTTTGAGGTCCCATCCGGTGCGATCCTTGCGCGCGGTGATTACCTCTGGAGCGTTCAGACAATTCGAAAGACGCGCCGATATGAAGTCGTTTCGTCTCTCGGGACCGCTGGAAAGGCATTGACACCAGGAGAACGACGGGAAGCACTCGAGGTTCCGCAATGGATTAGTCCGGCTGTGCGCGAGCTGGCACAATCCTGGGCGACGCAGAGCTCCACTCCGCGCGCCGTAGTGAATAGCGCGCTCCAGTTTTTCCAGTCGGGTTTTCGCTATTCGTTGTCGCCAGGCGAATACAGAAGGAACGACCTGGAACAATTTCTCTTTCATCGGCGGATTGGTTTTTGCGAGCACTACGCTGCCAGTTTCGCCACCTTGATGCGACTGGCAGGAATTCCAGCGCGGCTGGTCGTCGGATATCTGGGCGGTGAGTATAACGATCTGGGCCATTTCTTTCTGGTGCGACAAGCGGACACGCATGCGTGGTGCGAAGTGTGGCTTCCGGAGAGCGGGTGGACACGAGTGGATCCCACCACCGCGGTTGCACCGGGACGAGCGAGTCTCGATCTAAACTCATTCTTAGAGAGAGACATCGCTTCAGGGCAAATGGAAGCTCGCCAAAGCGCACTCGTCGCAAAGCTGGCGCGGTCCGCATTATTCACCAACCTTCGCCTCGCCTTGGAGACACTCAGTTATGAGTGGGATACTCGGGTTCTGGCTTTCGACGCGGACGTACAAGAAGTAATGCTGGACTCCATTGGGCTCGCGAACCGTGGACCGTTTATTCTGATCATTGAAATCCTGATTATCGCAGTCGCACTGCTCGTAATCTATTTCGGCTTGATGAAATTGCGCACGCGCTCACGCGCGGACCGGGTAAAGGCGCTGTATGAGCGTTTTTGTCGAAAGGCGGCCCGCCTGGGTGTCCAGCGCGATCCATGGGAAGGACCATCAGATTTCTCAAGCCGCGCCGCGCAATTATTGCCTAACGAATCAAAGCGCATTCACCAAATTTCCAACACGTACATTGCGCTGCGGTATGCGCCCGAACCCGCGGCCATCGTTCTCGATAAGTTTACGAAAGAGGTACGTGCGTTTGCCGTACGTCGGTAAGGACCGCATGGCCGCCCCAAAAGTCTGAGCGTTTGGTCTCGTTATAAATATTTTTCGGGAATTGGATCCTCTGCGCTTTCCTGCTGCCAAAAGATATTTACGATCCACCAACGTTTGCCATCGTAAAACAGCTGTATGGTGTTAATTCCGCGCATGAACGGCTCAGGATCGTCTGCATCATGTCGCGATTCATACGTGCTCCAGACGTGAGCGATGTGTCCGAATTGGTCGGTGCGCCGTGCAATTTCTTTTTCGAAAAATCCGTGCTCGGCAAAATACGGTTCGACGCGCGCGATGAAACCATCTACGTCCAGGATTTGCGGTGCCAGACCGTCATTCGCTCCTGGCTTGGCGGTCGGAATTAGACGCGCGCCTGGATAATACAAGGTCCGTTCGCGATCCCAATCGCGCTTCTTCCCCGCCGGACCCGAAATCACATCGTATGCGGCCGTGATAATCGCATCTATCGAGGTGACATCATTGGGATAGGCATTAGGCATATCTAAATCGCTCGGCTGTCTGCTTGCGAATTCTTTCGGAGTTGAACGTTCTAGGTTTTCTTTGCCGTTTCCAGCACCTTCATCGCGGCATTATGTCCGGGAATCCCGCTGACCGCACCACCGCGACAGGCGCTCGATCCACAGAAAAACACGTTTTCGTAATCAGTTTCTACACCCCAGGTGCCGACCTGTTCTTTGCGCTCAGCAAAAGGAAACGTTGGCGCATTCTGGAAAATGTTACCCTGGAACATCCCCAGCGCGTCCTCGATATCGACGGGACTTTTGCTTTCGATACAAAGGCTGCCATCTCGAGCCACGGCCAGGCAATCCTCCAGAGGTTCGTCCAGCCACTGATTGATGCTCTCGATGAACTTTTTCTCCGCATGCTTTCGCATGGTCCTGTTATCGCGCACGAACAGGTTCCATGGCGCATCCAGCCCGAACAACGTCATCGTCTGGAAACCTTTCTCGCGAAGCTCGGGCGAAAGAATGCTGTCGTCGGTCAACGTATGGCAATAAACTTCGCATGGTGTTTTGTTCGGCAGCCGCCCCCTGCACGCTTGATCGTAGCTGAGATTCATTTGTTCGTAGCCTTCGTCGCTGTGAAACGTCCCAGACCACGCCTGAGGCAAGGCGTACTTTTTCGCCTTTAACTTCGGCAATCGTTGCAGAAGCATGTTGATCTTGAACACCGAACCTTCATCCGTGGCATCCGGCTGGTATAACTGACCGATGTACCTCGCCAACACGTTGCGCCCAAAGTTTACCAGTAGGTATCGCGCCTCGACGGTTTGTTGTTCTCCGTCCTTGTGAAATTCAATTGTTCTCCCCTTCCCGGCCAGGCCAAGCGCGCGAAGCTCGACATTTGTCAGTATTTCCGCGCCGGCGTTCCGCGCTGCCTGCTCCAGTTCGCGCGCCACCGCACCCATGCCACCGACCGGCACTTTCCATTCGCCTGTCTTGTTACCGATCAGATGATAAATGAAACACCGATTCTGCAGGAGCGAGAGATCGTGTGGATGCGTCAGGACACCGATCTTTGCGTCTGTAAACACAAGGCCGCGGACCAAATCGTTCTGCAAATACTGCTCGATCGCTAGTCCGAGCGGTTCCTGCACCAAACTGCGCCAGGCCTCCCGCGAAACATCATCGGCATCAAAACGACGCTGGAAGTCTCCCTTTGCAATCAGCGGTTCCAACATCGTGTCCCACACCTTTTCGGCAAAAACGCGCGAAAGATTGTAAAACGCTTTCATCTGCTCGAATTCCGTCTTGTTCCCAGTCAGTTCGAACATCGACTGGCGGCTTATTTCTTCGTCCACGTTGCTCAATAACAGACCATCGTCCTGTCCGTGATTCAGATAAGGCGTAAACGACGCCGTCGCGCGGCGGCGCAATTCAAGATTCAATCCGAGGTCCCGGATGATTTGCTCCGGGAGCAGACTGACGAGATACGAATATCGCGACAGTCGCGCATCATAATCCGGAAAGACTTTCTGCGAAGTCGTAGCGCCGCCGATGTAATCGTTCTTTTCCAGAAGTAGAACA
>DATHHK010000150.1:0-7853 GCA_035317225.1 Candidatus Udaeobacter sp.
TTATCGAAAAGCAAACACCGCAAATCACTGTTCTTACTCTCAATCGACCCGAGCGCCGTAACGCGCTAACGATTGAGTTACTCAGTGAACTAACCGCCGCCATTAAGATGGCTTCCGATCAGCCGCAGCAGCGCGTGATCATTTTGCGCGGAGCAGGCGCGGCATTTTGCACGGGGTTGGATTTGAAGGAAGCGGCCGATCAGACGAACGCGCATGCGACCGCCGAGATGGTCGCAAATACTTTGATCGCGATCAGCCAAACGCGTCTTATCACGATCGCTGCCGTGCATGGCGCAGCGGTTGCAGGCGGCGCGGGTATTATGTCTGCGTGCGATTTTGTTGTGGCAGCACAAGGCACGAAAATCGGTTATCCCGAAGTGCGCCGTGGACTAGTGGCCGGTCTGGTGATGACTTTCCTGCGCCGGCAAGTCGGCGAACGAAATACGCGTGAGCTATTGTTAGGTTCCGAGTTAATCGACGCGGATCGCGCCCATGAAATCGGTCTCGTAAATCGTGTTGTCGTGAAAGCTGATTTGATGAACGAAGCGCAAAAGTGTGCCCAATCGGTTCTGCAAGGTGCCCCGGCTGCGCTGGCGCAAACAAAACGATTGATCGAAGAACTTTGCTCTAGTTCAGTGAAAGAAGATGTCGATCTTGCGCTAAAGTATCACATGCAAGCGCGCGAATCGGAGGAAGCGCGCGAGGGCATAGCCGCGTTCAACGAGAAGCGGAACCCAAAATGGGTGGAGTCGTAGCAGCAGAAGGCGGAACCGATTGTCCGCAATCGGTTAGCTGCGGGGCCCAGTCAACGGTTTGGGGACAACCACGTTCCACCTTGCGCAACGCGGACGGCGGAATAGATACCGCCGCCCTTGAGTCCGTGCCTAAGCAGGCCTAAGCGGGCTGCGGTGGCGGAGAAACCGCCAACCCTGGCGCCGCCGACGGTCCTTGGTACTGAGCGCTGCCGAAGCCGAGAATTGGAAAGAAAATTATCGGCAGCAAAAGCAAACCAATTCCAAAACCGACGCCTTTTCCGAAGCTCTTTGCCACGTCGATGCAAAGGATGATCCAGATGATGAAATTTACAAAAGGAATCAACATCAGGATCACCCACCAACCGGGCCGGCCTGCGACCTTGCAGACGAAATAAGTGTTTAGAATTGGAATAATTGATGCCCAGCCTGGCTGTCCGGCTTTTGTGAAAATTTTCCAAAGCGCCGCAATCATCAAAATTGCGAACGCGAACCAGCAAATCCAGAAGAGTGGACCAGGTGCCTGGCCTTGTGAGCTGGATGAGTACGAATACTCGACCTGCGCGAGCAATGATAGGGGATGGATGAGCAGATTTTGCATAAGTGATATCATATGGATTAAGGGGTTGAAGGCTCAGGTCTATCGGGGTGCATCTTTATGGGCAAGCAAAATCTTTGAACCTTGTTTTATGCAGGTTCTGCTAGTGAGCGTGAAGACATTCGAAGCTAACGAATACGTCTAATCGCCGCCATCATCACCGCCATCGTCTCCTCCGTTGTCATCGTCTTCACCATTATCGTCAGCACCTTCATCATTGCCGCTTTCGGCACCGCTTACATCTTCACCTTCATCGTCTGAGGCATCCTCCATGCTGTCGTCGTCGGCGGACGCCACTTCTTCAGCGGTGTCTTCCTCAGCAGCTACCTCTTCTTCCTCTCCTTGGGACATATCGAATGATTCGTGTTCGGCGTAAGATTCCTCTGAGCTGATTTCTTCGTTCGAAACCGATTCCGAAACGGTAACGTCCTCGCCTTCGTAGATCTCGACGCTCGTATCTACCAGCGCCCAGTCGTACGACACAGATGTTTCCCATTCGTAGTAACTGGTCTCGTAAGTGTGAGCCCAATCTACAAGGACGAGATAATCGGCCCGCCATGGCTTATCGACGTAGTACTCATAACCGCGAATGAGACCGATCTGGCCATCGAGCAGGTAAAGCGTCGCGATATAGGCATCCAGCGTAATCGGCTCCTTGATGATGTGGTTGGCCTGCTTCTCCATCTCGCGCAGACCTTTCTCGAGTGCCTTATCTTTTTTAGCGGCCGCCCTAAGCTTCGCGATCTTCGCCAGCAGCTCTTTCTGCTGGGCTTTGATCTTGTCGAACTCCGCCTTCTCCTTCGTAGTCAGCTCACCGCCTTTCTTTTTTCGAGCAGCCTCTTTCGAGAAATTGGTTCGCAGCAGCGCGATAGCGTGGCCCAGCTTCTTGCCGTTTTCGCTCACCTGTTTGTTCTTCGAATCAGTCAGCTCCCAATCCACTTTCATTTGCTCTTCAGCTTGGCGCGCTTCTGCGATCCCTTTGAAAAAGTCGTTGCTCTTCGCAGCAAGTGCCGTCCTCGCCATTTTCAAATTCTTGGCGATCAGTTGAGTTGATTTCCAGAATGGCTTGTTTTTCGGCGTTTTTGGATCCAAGCCAGTATCGGCGCGTGCCGCTTTAATCATTGCAGCCAGCGCCTTGCTCGCATCATCGAGTAAAGTCTTGGCATCGGCCTTTTCTCCGGTTGACTGTTTCTGAGCGGTTTTCGCAACTACAGCCAGGGTTTGTCCCGGCTTCGTCGCGCGAGCCACAGCAAAAAGACTGAGCGAAAGGCACAGGGAGAGACTAACGAGTTTGTTCATGGTGGCGCGGAGCGTAGCTGCGCACGAGATGTGCGTCTATAGGACTTTGGGGCTACATCCGCGGCAAGCGTAATTGGGCCAGAGACAGAGTATCTATCATCAAGGCTCGGTAGCGCTGCACCTGACTTTACGAATCGGAATCAAAGCGCGATGGTCGCGCTCAGATGAAGATAAGGAGCGCATCATCGAGACTCAATTGGCGACCAAAGATCGGATGGGGCGTGCCAGTGGCGTGGCTGACGCTTTGTGTTGTCTGGAGTTCGACGTGGCTCGTCATCAAGATCGGGTTGCGCGATCTGCCGCCAATTTCTTATGCGGGTATCCGTTTTCTGGTCGCAATCATCGTCCTTTTCGCCGTGTCCGCTGGAAGAGTTGGCTTGTTTCCGCAGCGTTGTTTCGATTATTTGCTCCTGGCTTTTACTGGCGTTCTGATGTTTTCCGTGAATTACGGGCTGCTTTTCTGGGGCGAGCTGCACGTTTCCTCCGGTCTGGCGGCTATCTTGCAGGCGACCATCCCGATCTTCGGCATGCTTTCCGCGCATGCAATGCTTCCGGATGAACCACTCCAACTGCCCAAACTTCTAGGCGCACTTCTCGCGCTGGGCGGCGTGGCACTGATTTGCGAGCGTCTTCTCGGTTTCAACGGATTTATGGCTTTCTGGGGCGGGCTTGGCATCATACTGGGAGCGGCCAGCGCTGCATTTTCAAACGTGTTGCTCAAGGCGCGTGCGATCCAACTGGCTCCGGCGATGATTGCTGCCTGGCAAATGATTTTCGGTGCAGCGCCATTGCTCTTGATCGGATTTATGGTCGAAGGAAATCCGTTGAAGTTTCATTGGAGTGTCGTGTCGATTTTTTGTCTGCTTTACCTCGCGGTAATCGGTTCGGCGCTCACCTTTTTGCTTCTGTACTGGCTATTGCCACGAATGACTGTGGCGAGGCTACAAGCGATCTCGCTCATCACGCCACCTGGCGCCGTCGCGTTGGGTTGGGCAATTGGCGGCGAGACATTTTCCATTTGGTCGCTCCTTGGCGCGTGCCTGGTGCTCGCCGGTGTGTGGATGATTTTCCGAAAAGGAGATGAGCCGGAGCCGGTAATTCAAGAGGGTTAGCTTGCGAAGAGCGTTCGCCTCAATGGACGCGAGGAGTATCAGCTTCGACTTTTGCGAAATGAAGAGGTAGTCTTGCACTCCAGATACGCATGCAGTTGGCGAGTCGATCATGAGTTCCGAAATCTCGGCTTCAGTTGGGCGGTGGGAAAAAGGTGCGCGCAATCTTCAGGACGATGTAAGGACCGTGCAACGCCTCCTGGAAACGGCTGCCGAGATCTTGGAAGCTCCGGAAATCGGCCCAAAGGGAGTGGACGGAAAAATCTCGCGACCATCTGCAACGTCAGACACTGTGGAAGCGATAGAAGCCTTTCAGAGCCGTTTCACCAGTGCGGTGGACGGAATTATTGCGCCAGGCAGCCAGACGTTGGCCACCCTACTGGGAGTTGCAGTAAAAGTGCCGACTGCGCCGGAAAATGTTTTGGACGTTTCTCAATGGGTTTTTCCTTTTCCTACTGTTCCAGCCGAGAGCTGGGAAGAACGACCTCGCGCGTTTGCATCCCCGCGGGCTGGTGGTGCCCGTTTGCATGCCGGCTGTGATCTTTACTTTCCCAAGGGAAGTCCGATCCACGCCGTAGCTGACGGCGTGGTCACGCGGGGCCCGTATCCATTTTACTGTGAAACTTCTGCCTTGGAGATTGATCATGGACCTTTTCTTGCCCGTTATGGAGAGATTCAAAACAAGACCGAGGTCATTGCTGGCGCTACAGTCAGGGCGGGACAGAAAATCGCCAGCGTCGGGCATTTGATCGGAATTCACGTGCCTAGCGATATGCTGCACTTTGAACTGTACGACAAGAGCCTATCGGGTCCTCTTACGGTTGCGAGTGATTCTGGCTCAGCCATGATGAACGGTGTGCCCTTTATGCGGCGGAAAGATCTGATCGATCCGACATTGAAGCTCAATCAATGGCGGGAAAATTTACCGGCCGCCTGAGTTTGTCGGATGGTTAGCCGACCCGTGGCTCCCCGATTCGTTAGGCTTACTGCGGGAAGATATCTGGCGGTGCCGCCGGGTATTTGGCCTTCAGGTTTTTGAAGTACTTCGTGTAATCGGTTCCTTCCTCGGCGGGCATCCATTCCAACAGCGTCCATTCGTTCGTCGCCTTCTCTTGCAGAAGCCCGGACTGCGATTCGTAATGTTGCTTCCCGTTTGCCGATTGAGGATTGACCTGTATCCAAGCCCATCCGTTATGGACTTTCAGGTACGGGACGACCAGCACTAGATTCTTGCGCCCCTGACGAGCTAATGCGCGTTGCGTTGCCTGCAGGATTGCATTTTTCTCCGCGCTGCCATCCGGCGGCGTATGCGCGGTGTTTACCGAGGCGCAACTAGCTAGAAGCAGTGAAGTAACCACGGAGGCCATTGTGAGGTAGGTCTTCATATAGGCGTTTGTTAAACCAAATTTCGATCGTGCCGTCAATCGTCGAAAGATGATGCGTTTAAGCGAGGGAACAAAGTTCACCCCACCAGCATCAAAAACTCGGGATTATCCGCCAAGTCCTTGATGAATGGCTTGTTGGATGGTCGACCGTCTTTGGCATCGTAACGGAGGATCTCATTCGAATTCCGACTGGCGACGTACAGAGAACCGTCGTCGCCGAATGCCATTCCGGCTGGGCCATTAAGACCACCGGATTTTGACGCGACAAAGACCTTCGTGGAGTTCTGGCGAAGGTCATGTCGCAGAATTGAATCGGTCCCGCCGCTTCCAATAAAAAGATAACGGCCGTCCGGACTGAGCAATAAATGGATCGGCCTGTCGACCCGATCGCTTCCTGAAACAAGATTTCTCAGAAAGTGCCCAGTATGAGCCTCATAAATCCGTACGCAATCGGCGGCACGATCTGCGACATACAGATTATTATCTGGCGCAAAAATCGCTTCTCTAACTTCTACGAGACCGTTAGACACATGCTTTGCTGATGGGACAAAGGTTCCAGGCGGCAGGTTCAAGTCGGGATCGAGACTCTGGGGGAATGGCATGGGCAGCCCTGGTTGGCCGTGCTTACTTGCGGGACCGTGATACCTTGCGACAAGACTCGTATTTTGACTTGAAACGTAGAGATCGCCGTTGGAATCAAACGCTACGTTAAAGGGATGATCGATCCCAGGGTTCAAGTCCGTATGGCGCTTTACAAAAACACCGGCAAAGTCGTGCCGCCCATCTTTGTTGAGCGCGCCGTCAAATTTTAGAACCTCGCTATATTCGAAATACGCGTTGACCACGTACAGATTCTTGTCCGGCCCAAACGCGAATCCGCGAAGTTCACGAAGAGTGATACCCTGGGGAACGCTCTTTTTGTTTAGAGCTTTGCGTAATCTTTTCCCGTCGGTGGAATAGACGTGAATGTTGTTTAGGGATGTCTTCTCGTCGCCGCCGTGAAAACTAATGTACCATTCTTTCGGCATTATTATACTTTACCGCCCTGCCATTTAACAAAAAAGGTTTGTTCCTAGTCCAATCGTAAACATTCTCCGCAAGATATCGCCGGTAACAACGCCGTTTCTTGAAGCACTCCCAGTGGCAGGGGTGAAGGAAGAAACGTCTTTTTACAGAATTCCTGATCCGAATCTATTTTTGCCTTTTCGCAGATAAGATTTTGGTGAAGATTAGAGCGCATTACTGCACAATTGAAGGCTGAAACATGAATTCTGTTTCGGACAAGTCGCTCCCTCTTGGGGAGCCGCCATTGGTGGAACATCCAACGCCTAATGGCGTTACCGAAATCGCTCAACGATTGGTCGGGTTTCCATTTACTCCGCCGGATGTGAAGCTCAAAGACGATGCACTCTCGAGCTCGAAAGACTGGTTCACTAAGCATGATAAGAATGAAATTGATGAGCTTGATAGTCTCGATTTCCATTCGCCGAGCGGCCCTCAAAGCGTGGGCGTCGTCCCGAAACTTCATAACACTTCAGCGGGAATAGAAATCTACCAGCTTCCTCCAACGTCAAGCAAAGAGACGTTCGAAAAAACGGAAGGCCCATATCGCTCGGGTATAACGAAAAAGTACAGCAATAAGAGGTCTGGGAAGAAAATCGCCAAGTTTAAGGTAGGTACCATGGCGGAGTCGGGTCTTGCATGTTTTTACGTGTCTCGGCTGCTGGGGCATCTTGTTGAAGTGCCGCCTGCAACGTATCGGACGATGGATGTTCAGGAGTTCGAGAAAGTCGGAGAGCAAGCCCGCACGACCGGCCATCCCAGTTGCACGGAAGCTTGGGCTAACCTTCGAGCGATGGTGAAGTCAGGGAACCACAAGGTGGTGCTTCCGGATGGAAAGCTTGTCTTTGGATCCCTGGCGGAGAATCCGCGCGGCGAGAACAGCAGTCCTGAAGATTATTGGACAAGGGATGCAATTAGGGGGCACAGCTTTTACAAGGTCCTTTCATCAAAGGCGCCGGTTACGAGCATTTTGAACTTGAGCGACGTGAAGGCTCTTCAGGATTTGGCACTCGCGCAGGACATAACCCGAGGCGTGATTCTGGATTCAATTTTTCGTCAGGTCGATCGCCTCGGCAACATCAGCGCCGCAGTTTTGCAACACTACGTGACCAACAAAGGAAAAGTAAAATGGGATGACAAAGTAAGCGACAAGGACAAGACCGAAGCAGTAAGCCCGCTTCTGCCGCTGAAGCGAATCATGTACAAGGATAATGACGATGGCATGAACTGGGGAATGAATTCGATCTCGGTCACTCCTATCCTCAACGAGACGCATCATATCGATCAAACGATTTATAATCGGTTACAATGGCTGGCAGGGTTGATGCAGGATGGCGAACCAGGTTCGGACGCCAAGGTAAAGGACTACTTTGTGAATGCCGTCCATATCTCGGGCGATAACTATGATAACCTGAAAGCGAGTCTCATTAAGCAAGCGGCATCGCTCAAAAGCAGAGTGGACTCCAAAGACATTCTGGTCGACCTCGATTTCGAGGGAACGATAAAAAAGCTTTACGCAAAGGAGATAGAGTCCGCTCAGGGCAACACATCGGACGACACAGAACCTGTTACACCCTCGCCGCCTCCGGACAACGTCACGCCAATTCCGATGCCGCCACAGCCTGATCTTAACACACCCCGTGAACGC
>DATHHK010000151.1:0-2375 GCA_035317225.1 Candidatus Udaeobacter sp.
CTGACATTTGAAGTGCGCGAGGGCCTGCGCAAACACGGAGCATTTCATGAAACGGAAGGCGTGACGGGACCGCATGCACCTCCTAATTTACCAAGCTATCGTTGCCCATCGCTGGAGGCGCAGGTCGCTGATCTGGCAGACGAGATTACCTATTACAGTCATGACTTGGATGACGCGGTGGATTTTGAAATCCTCGATGCGGCACAACTGGAAAAAAACGAGGTCTGGCGTCGAAGCCTGCGGGCTGTACTGGCACGCTACCCCGACGCTCGGGAGCCGGATCTGCACAAGCTAATCATTCGAGACATTATCGACACGGAAGTGCGCGATCTGGTTTCGACCAGCACAAACTCCATTGCAGGTGCCGGCGTCCAAAGTGCAGACGAAGCGCGGCAGCAGTCAGCGCCCCTGATTCGTTATAGCGATGATTTGTTCCAAGCGAATCGCGATTTGCGAAAATTTCTGTACCAGAACGTTTATTATGATCCGCGCGTATCGGAAGTGAATCGACGTGCATGCGAAATGCTGCGCCAGGTTTTCCAAGTGTATCTGGCCGATCCTGACAAACTGGGTGAGTCGGCGGCGAAACGAATGGAGACCGAGGGATTGCATCGCACGGTATGCGATTACATAGCGGGAATGACGGACCGGTATTTGATGGAAGAACACGCGTGGATTCAGGGCGAGGGACCAAGAGAGTAACGGAGTGCGGACCGATCCGAGTTCTCAGCACCCCGATACTCCGTCTTTTACGCAGCCGCGGTTCCGTTTTCTTCCCGAAGATACTGAATCACCAGCCGCAAGCGTTTATTAATAGAGAGTTCTTCCAGGACGCGTTGACGACGAAGAGGATCGCTCACAAACGTTGAAGCGACGAGATCAGCAAGCAATTCAGGGTCACTCAAATCGGAAAGATACCGGTCTACTTTAGGTGGAAGCTGCCGCAGTCCGTCCCCTTTGAGGTTCGAATAAAGTTCCAGCACTTTCGCAGCCAGGGCTTCGGTTTCCACAGACGTGGCGGAGTCGGATTCGAGCGACTCAATCGTTGCAATCGGGAATGGCTCTTCCTGCTGGAAAGCGCTGAATCTGATACGCTCCAGTCCCTGCAGAATCAGGTTCGATGTGCCGTCGCTTCCTTCGACGCATGCGCGAATGAGACCAACCGTTGCAATTTGGAAGAAGTCGGCGGTCGAATTCCATTCCACGCAATGCGGTTTGAGCAGTGCGACGCAAAACATACGGTGATGGGCGAGGGCATGCTTTAACATCTCGCGATAGCGCGGCTCAAAGATATGAAGCGGCAGCAGCGCATGTGGAAAAAGCAGGGCGCCAGGCAACGGCATAACTGGCACTTGTTTTGGAATGTCTACAGATGAGGACATGGCACGTTTCTTTTTTTGTACGATATATGCGTTGGAGAAAGAGCAAGCGAACGGATCGTAATTCGTTAAAGTGTTGAACCGTTAAAGCGGCGACTACAATCTGCCGATTCAACGGTGTAACGGTTTAACGCTTCAACGCGGCGAAGCTCAACGCGCGAACCTGATCAAGCGACATTTGCCCCTCGATGTCGCTTCGGCCGAGTGACACATACACGAGGTCCGATCCACAACAGGCGAGAAGTACGCGCGAAGCTGCGCCCAGTTTGCCAATTCCCATCGCGCTCACTGCAATGTCAACGTCACTGGCTACGGCGAAATCGATCAAGCGCGTCAGTTGCGTCGGAGTGTCGGTGCGTGTCGCCACTTTGAAAAAGTCCGCGCCATACGTTTTTGCGGCGCGCGCTTGAGCTTGCAACCGGCTGGGAGACGGTGTGCTTTTCAGGTGATGAACTGAAATGATGCGCCGCACGTTTCGCCTTCGAGCCAGCTGAAGGAGCGAAACGAATAAGGGTGCGGAACGTAGTTCGACATCGATATAACGGGCTCGGGATAAGAATCGAGAGAGCAGATTGTGTCGCTGCAACTGCGATAATCGATTCGCCCCGCCTTCCATCGGATGTCGCGCGGTGATGATCAGCGGCGCGCGCAACTTGGAGATCTTGTTCTCCAGCCGGTCGATCACGCGCACAAGTCGATCCAGTCGAAGTTCAAACAAATCCGGTGGCTCGTTCATTCGAATGGCAAAATCGAACTCAGCTGGCGACGTGATGACGCCCACCACCCGGGGTCGCCGGCGGCGATGCTTCCCGGAACTAGGGGCGGTTAGAGAAGGTTCAAGCACGAATCGACACGAACCGAGACCGTGATTCGTCAAATGTTTACACAGGGTCCACGATCAACAGTTCAACGTTTTAGTGAATTAACGCCGCGAGCGAGCATTCTTTCAACGTACTTGGCGAGAATATCGAACTCGAGATTCATCGGATCGCCCAC
>DATHHK010000152.1:0-34723 GCA_035317225.1 Candidatus Udaeobacter sp.
TCGGCAATCTTCAAGAGCATATCTGGAAGTTTACCGGTTTCTTCGCCGACATCGATCATGCTGATCACCATGGGCGGAAACGCGCGACTGGCCTCCAGCGGTTGAACGATCGATTCGCCTTCCTTCACGCTGTCGTGCACCTGTGAGATCGCAGCGGCAATCGCAGCGTTGCCGGCGGTTTCTCGGGTGATATTTAATGCCTGCAAAATCGGCACACCGCTCGTGACCAGCGTTCCAAGTGTGCGCGCAAACCGCGAGATCGCCGTTTTGCGATTCAAATCGCCGAAGAGCGGCATGCGCAGTTTGAAACTGTCAATCACGAATCGCCCGCCTCGCGTGCGGCCAACGAATTTGTAAGCCGTCACGACGACGATTACCGCTCCGAGCACAAGAAGACCATGATCCTTTACGAGGTTACTGGTTCCGATCACAAACGTGGTGATGGCTGGCAGCGGTTTATCGCCAAGCATGTCGTGAAAGATCGCTTCGAATTTCGGCACAATGAAGACAAGGAGAAAGCCCATGATGCCTACTGCCATCGTCATCACAATGATCGGGTAAACCATCGCCGACACGACCTTGTTCTTAATCTTGTTGGCTTTCTCCTGAAATTCCGAAAGCCGGTTGAGCACCAGCTCCAGCACGCCGCCAACCTCGCCGGCTTTGACCATGTTCACGTACAAATCGTTAAAGATCCGCGGATGCAGCGCCAGCGCGTCCGAAAATGTGTTACCGCCCTGAACGGAGTCAGCAAGTTTGTTTATGGTCTTTTTCAATACTTTGTCGCGTTCCTGGTTCGCCAGAACAGTTAGGCTTCGTAACAATGGCAATCCGGAATCAATCAGCGTCGCCAATTGACGCGTGAAAATCATCAGGATCTTTGGCTTAACTTTTGTGCGTTGGAGAAGAACCATGCTGCTTTTCGCGCGTGGCTTCGTCATCCGTGCCATCTTCGCCGTGCGCTGCCGAGCGGCTTTGCCGTCAGAACGGGCTATAGCTTCCTCATAGACGCTGGTAGGGAAGTACCCAGCCTGGCGCAGCCGGCCGATTGCATCATTGGTTGACGTGGCTTCAACTAACCCGGTCGCTTCCTGTCCACGAGAGTCCAGAGCTACGTAATTAAAGCGCGGCATGGCGATCGATTTTAGTTAGCTCAGGATGCCGTGTCGAGACCCGGGATTTGACGAACGGCATAAATGATGAAATCCGAATCGAATGGCTTCGCCACGTTAACCAATCGCGCACGCCTTTCGTCATTTCCTCACGTATATCGCAGCACTTCTTCGACGGTGGTGTTGCCGGCGAAGATACTGCGCAAGCCGTCCTGGCGCAGTGTTATCATTCCAAGCTCCACAGCTTTTTGCTTCAAGGTAACGGTTGGCGCGCGTTCATTGATCAGTTCACGAATCGGATCAGTGACTCTGAGAAGCTCGTAGATTCCTTTTCGTCCTTTGTAGCCAGTGTTGTTACAGGCATTACAGCCTTTGCCGTAAAAGAATTGTTTTTCGCCGATGTCCTGCCGCGAGATCCCTAGCTCAGTCAATAAGGTGTTGCTCGGCTCATAAGTGGCACGGCAGTGGCGGCAGATGCTGCGCAACAAACGCTGACCGAGAACTGCTTCCAGCGTGGAGGAAATCAGAAAGGGCTCCACACCCATGTCGATCAAGCGGGTGATGGCCCCGGGCGCGTCGTTTGTATGAAGTGTAGTGAAAACAAGGTGCCCGGTTAGAGACGCCTGAATGGCAATCTGCGCGGTCTCAAGGTCGCGTGTCTCGCCTACCATAATGCGATCCGGGTCCTGGCGCAGAAACGAGCGCAAAATGCGCGCGAAGGTCAGGCCGATGGCTTCGTTCACCGGCACTTGCACGATCCCTTCCAGGTCGTATTCGACCGGCTCCTCTGCCGTGAGGAGCTTCGAATCGATCGTATTGATTTTACGCAGGCAGGAGTAAAGCGTTGTTGTCTTTCCAGAGCCGGTCGGTCCAGTGGCAATGAAGATGCCATTCGGATGCTCGATCATCTCCAGCAGAAAGTTGTAAATGTAATCGGGCATCCCGAGCACTTCGAGGTCGAGATTTACAATGCTGCGGTCGAGGACCCGCAGGACGAGGCTTTCACCAAACTGAGTTGGCAAAGTTGAGACTCGAAGATCGACGTTGCGTCCCGCGATATGTTTCTGAATGCGGCCGTCCTGAGGCAACCGTCTTTCTGCGATGTTCATGTTTGCCATCACTTTCACGCGCGAGATCACTGGCAGAGCAAGATGACGCGGCGGTGGCGACATTTCGTAGAGCGCTCCATCGACTCGATAGCGAATTTTGAATTCATTTTCGAATGGCTCGAAGTGAATGTCGCTCGCTCGATCCTGGATCGCCTGGTAGAGAATCAGATCGACAAAGCGAATGATGGGAGTTGCGTTTGCTTCGGCTTCCACTGCCGCATCGCCGTCTCCTTCGCGCAATTGAAGCGCCTCGCCAGCTTCGCCGAGCTGCTTTAGAACGTCCTCCATGCTCGTCGTATCGGTACCGTAATGTTGCTTGATCAGGTCTTCGATCTGATCCGCGGGCGAAACGACGACGTGGATATCCTTCCCGAGCGCGAAGCGAAGATCTTCGGCGACATGAAGATCGAATGGATCAACGAGTGCTACCCGCAATGTGGTTCCGCTCATTTCAACCGGGAGAGCGCCGTGTAACCGAGCCAGCCCACTGGGAATCAAGCGTAAAATCTCCGGCCGAATGTCGCGTTCGTTCAGGTCGATCAAGTCGGTGCCGAGCCCGTTTGCGATTGTCTGATAAAAACCAGGCTCGTCGATGAAGCCGCCATCGATCATCGCCTGCGGGACCGTCTTGCCATTCAGTTCTACCTCGTCCAGGACGTCTTCTGCTTGCGAAGCTTGGAGCACGCCGTGCTCCACAAAAAATTCGGTAAGCTGCTTTTCCTTCATCAGCTCACGTCTCCGACTGTAATGGAGATTATTTCTTCCGCAGAGGTGAGGCCTGCAAGCACCTTACGGATGCCGTCCTCCCTGAGTGTGCGCATGCCGAGCTGGCGCGCTCGTTGGCGCAACAACAAAGTTGGGCTGCGTTTGTTGATCATGTGGCGCACATCGTCGTCGATCACAAAAATCTCGAAGATGCCTATTCGACCCTTGTAGCCGATTTGACGACATCGGTCGCATCCGACCGGCTTCATGACTTGAGCCTCGGACAACTGCCCCGGCTCGATTCGTAATGCGCGCAATTCGGTTTCGCTGAGGTCTGCGGGCTGTTTGCAGTTTGCACATAATCGGCGGACAAGCCTTTGCGCCATGATCGCTCGGACGGAGGAAGCCACGAGAAACGGCTGAACACCGAGATCGATTAAGCGCGCCACCGCAGAAGGGGCGTCGTTTGTGTGCAGCGTACTGAAAACAAGGTGACCAGTGAGACTTGCGTTCGTAGCAATGCCCGATGTCTCGAGGTCTCGAATTTCACCAATCATGATGATGTTCGGCGCCTGGCGCAGAATGGAACGCAAGGCTGCCGGAAAGGTCATCCCAATCTCGGTATTCACCTGGACCTGATTGATGCCCGTCATTTGATACTCGACCGGCTCTTCCACGGTGATGATTTTGCGGTCTGGTTTGTTGATGTAATTGAGACAGGCGTAGAGGGTGGTGGTTTTTCCGGACCCGGTAGGGCCCGTGACGAGTAAAATGCCGTCCGGCAGTTTGATCAGGCGTTCGAATGTTTCCTGGTCGTCGGAAAAAAATCCAAGCTCGGGCAAGCCGAGCTTTAGACTGGATTTGTCCAGTAGACGCATCACCACGCTCTCACCGTGGTTGGTGGGAATCGTCGAGACGCGAAGATCGATTGGCTTCTTTTTGATTTTTACCTGGATGCGACCGTCCTGTGGCAGGCGTTTTTCTGCGATGCTCATCGAACCGGTCATAATCTTGAGCCGGCTGATGATTGCGGATTGCAAACGTTTCGGTGGCGCTTGCATCTCCTGCAGAACGCCGTCGACCCGAAATCTGACTCGAAATTTTTTATCCAGCGGTTCGAGATGAATATCGCTTGCGCCGGCGCGGTGTGCCTCGGTCAGCAGCATGGAGACCAGCCGGATAATTGGCGCATCGGCTTCATCGATTGCGGTCGCTTCCGCGCCATCGCCAATTTCCAATCCAAGATCGATGTCTTCACCGATTTTTTTCTGCAAGACATCGGCTGCTTCATCGGCAGTCCCGTAGTATTTGATCAGTGCGTCACGAATTTTCTGGGGACTGGTGCATACCAGCTCCAGCTCGCGTTGGAGGAGAAAACTGAGGCTATCGATCGTGTCGATGTCGAGTGGATTGCCAACCGCCACCACCAGGCCGGTCTCGCCGAAAGCGACCGGGATCACCTTGAAACGGCGCGCGTCTTCGCCCCGGATTTGATTGATGATTTGTGGCGGAATCACCATGGAAGAGATATCGATCCAATCCATGTGCGCTTGCGCTGCGAGCGTTCGCGAGACGTCCACATCGGAGACAACTCCGTCGTTGATCAGGACATCGACTACGCCGGGCTCGCCGTTTAGAAGTGATCGCGCGCCGTCGATCTGCGGGCGTGTGATGAGTCCGCCCTCCTCGAGGGCTTTGAGCACGTACTCTTCGTTGTGTTGCACCGGAGGAAGGGATGCCTGGCGCGCAATTTACTGCAAAACCGCTAAATTTCCAGCGGCAGGAAATCGATTTGGACGCCGGGCTGTCCCTAGCCGCACAACATCATTCCACGGTTACGCTTTTGGCGAGGTTCCGTGGCTTATCGACATCTCGGCCGAGTTCGACTGCGAGGTGATAGGCGAGAAGTTGAAGAGGGACGACGGTCAGGATGGGCATTACGTACTCGGGCGCTTCCGGGAGCACGATAATTTCATTGGCAATCCCTTTGAGGTGCTTTGGACCGTTTCCGCTGGTCACGGCAATAACGGGTCCCTTGCGGGCTTTCACCTGTTCGATGTTGTTCACGTTTTTCGAGAAAACGGAATCGCCCGGTGCAACGAATACCGAGGGTAGGTCGGGACGGATCAGCGCGATAACGCCATGCTTGAGCTCGGCGCTGGGATGCCCTTCGGCAAAGAGGTAGGTGATCTCTTTCATTTTGAGAGCGCCTTCGAGCGCGACCGGGAAGTTGAACTGCCGGCCGAAGAAAAGCATGCCGTTTGCATCGACATATTTTCTCGCAATTTCCTTAATCTGATCGCTCAGTCCCAAAACCGCCTCGATCTGACTGGGCAACGCTTCGAGCGCTTCAATCACGCGGCTTCCGTCAGCCGCGGAAAGATTTCGCATCCGTCCAAACAGCAGTCCCAGGAGTGTCAGAATGGCAAGTTGCGACGTAAACGATTTCGTTGCCGCCACACCAATTTCCGGTCCGGCGTGCATGTAAACTCCTCCATCACTCTCTCTCGCGATCGTACTCGCGACATTGTTACAAATTCCCAGGGTACGAAAACCTTTGCGACGGCTTTCACGCAACCCGCCGAGGGTGTCCGCGGTTTCGCCGCTCTGGCTGATGGCGAAAACTAGCGTCTCAGGAGTCATCGGCGTGTTGCGATGGCGAAACTCGCTCGCGTATTCGACTTCGGTTGGGATGTTGGCAAGTCGCTCGATCAAATATTCGCCGACCCTTCCGGCATGAAGAGCCGTGCCACATCCTGTAAGGACGATACGGCCGACGTCGCGAAGCTCCGGAGGCGTCATATTCAAGCCGCCCAGCTTTGCGGTGCATTCCTCCGGGTTGAGACGGCCGCGCATTGAATCGCGCACCGTGTCTGGTTGCTCAAAAATTTCTTTGAGCATGTAATGCGGATAATCACCTTTCCCGATATCTTCGGCGGTAAATTCGACTTTGCTGACTGAATGCTCGCTGCTGTCTCCTGCGAGCGAGGTGATCTCGAACTTGTCTCGCCCCGCCGCGACCACATCGAAGTCATTTAAATAAACGGCATCGCGCGTATAGGCGACGATTGCGCTCACGTCACTGGCGAGGAAGTTTTCGCCGTTGCCTACTCCGAGCACGAGCGGGCTTCCTCGTCGCGCGCCGATCATGAAATCCGGGATATCCGCATGGACCAGAGCGATACCATACGTGCCGATCACCTGACGCAGCGCCGCGCGAACGGCTGCAAGCAGTCGCGTCTTTTTTTCCGGGACATCCACAGTGTTGGCACATGATTCGTCGTAGAGTTTCCCAATCAAATGCGCGAGCACTTCGGTATCGGTTTCGGAGCGAAAGTTCGTGTCGCCGCTGCGGATTAGCTCATCTTTAAGCGTCTGGTAATTTTCAATCACGCCGTTGTGGACGAGCGCCAGTTTGCCGCTGGCGTCGAAGTGCGGGTGCGCGTTTTCGTCGGTGACTTTGCCGTGCGTGGCCCAGCGTGTGTGACTGACGCCAAGCGAGCCGGAGACCGGTTCCTTCCTCATTAGTTGTGTGAGCTCCGCGATCCGACCCGCACATTTGCGCGTTTCCAGACGGCCCCCGTCTACAACAGTGATACCGGCTGAGTCGTAGCCTCGATATTCGAGACGACGCAGCCCATCCAGTAAAATGGGTGCCGCTTCAGCGCGCCCAACGTATCCGACAATCCCACACATTTCGGCAGAGTGTAATGGCGCCTGCACTCGGTCGCAAGAAACACAGATTTTGCGGTATGACTTGAGCGAACGACGCGAATTAGCGTGAATCAAACAAGGGAAGGTATCCTTTTTCGCGTCATTCCTGTTATTCGCAAGCGAACCGTCATTCCAATGCGGCGCAAAAAAAAGTTACCGCAAAACGGCGGTCGCTGAGTTATTGATTAGTCAGCAATGCAACGCCAGCCGCAGACCGATTCGCTTCCGAAAAATCCGCGGGCGTTCGGAGCATTGCCACCAGACATGACCCAGCAAACG
Source organism: Candidatus Udaeobacter sp. (assembly GCA_035317225.1). Taxonomy (GTDB): domain Bacteria; phylum Verrucomicrobiota; class Verrucomicrobiia; order Chthoniobacterales; family UBA10450; genus Udaeobacter. Next base: position 6,920 of record DATHHK010000152.1, read on the forward strand.
CTCGCTATCGTCATGGGCGGTGGCGCTGGCACACGTTTGTTCCCGCTGACGAAAGACCGCGCCAAACCGGCTGTGCCGCTCGGGGGCAAATATCGCATCGTCGATATTCCGATCAGCAACTGTCTGAATTCCGGGCTACGCTCGATCTATGTGCTGACTCAGTTCAACACCATGTCGTTGCATCGGCATATTCAGGCGAGTTACAAGTTCGACAATTTCTCGCGCAGCTTTGTGGACATTCTTGCCGCTCAACAAACGCCGGCCGGTTCGCAATGGTATCAGGGAACTGCTGACGCTGTGCGGCAAAACATGCGCTATTTCCTTGAGCGTCCGTTTGACTATTACCTGGTTCTAAGCGGCGACCAGCTCTATCGGATGGATTTTCGTGAAATTCTTCAGCAGCACATCGAAATCGGTGCAGACATTACATTGGCCACCAAACCCGTCGCTCGCCGTAACGTTTCTGAGTTTGGCATCATGCAGAGTGGCGTTGATCGCCGGATTACGCGCTTCGTCGAGAAACCGACGGATGAAGCAATCCTGCAGGAAATGAAAATGAGCCGGGAGCTGCTCGGCGCCATCGGTTCCAATGAAGATGAAGAATTGTTCCAAGCCTCGATGGGAATTTACGTCTTCAATCGCGACGTGCTGATACAATCTTTGCAGAACGATCTGTTCGATTTCGGGAAACATATTATCCCGTTATCGATCAAAGACCGGCATGTCAGCGCGTTTATTTTTGAGGGCTATTGGGAAGACATCGGAACAATCCGCGCTTTCTACGAAGCGAATCTCGATCTCACCGATGTAGTGCCCGAGTACAGCTTCTTCGAGCCCGAGTCTCCGATCTACACGCATCCGCGCTTTTTGCCGGGAAGCAAGATCAACGGCGCCACCCTCCGGCAGGCGATTATTTCGGATGGATGCATCATCTCGGATGCGCACCTGGAACGGTGCGTTGTGGGAATACGCAGCGTTATCCAAAGCGGCGCGACCATCCGGGACAGCATTGTCATGGGCGCGGATTATTTTGAATTGGGAGAAACTGATTCGTTACAGCCGCCCATCGGTATTGGACGCAATTGCGTGATCGATCGCGCGATCATCGACAAAAACGCCCGCATCGCCGATGGGGTTGTGATTACGCCGGAAGGCAAGCCGCCAAATTTCGATGCAGACAATTACTTCATCCGCGACGGCATTGTCGTGATACCCAAAAACGCAGTCGTCCCGGCCGGTTTCTGGATTTGATGGACGGTTATTGCAGCCGGTGTCGGTGACCCCGGTTTTCTGGTTGGTTTCTCGCCGCCGCGGTCAACGTCCGTGGCTACATTCCTCGCAGCTACCGTCTATCGGTCATCCCCGCAAACTGCCCTTGCGTCTCCCATGATTCCTGCTTGTTCCACGGGATCACTGAGTCGTGACGGTCGTTACGGTCTTGAACGAGGGCAGTTTCCTTCTGTGTCGCGCATGAGGTCATGCCTACCACGAATGCACACAGCAGAACAGGGACGACGATTGTTCGAAGATTACGGACTTGTGCCAGCATAAATGACATTGTCTCCAGGTTGCATTTGAGCGCCGCGCGCCAAACTGTTGGTGATGATATCGCCGATGGCGGTCGCCGGTTCAACTGAAGAAATACGAATTTTTCCAATCAAAGCCCCGTCTCGCAGAACGAGCAGCTCGGCGTTCGACTCTACTCCGTGGCGAGTACCGAGATTCAATACCACGAAGTTATATGCCTGATTGACTGCGAGGACTGTCCCGCGCAAACCCGTTCGGCGTGGGGCACTCTCGCGGACGGTTTCCCGCCGTTTTCTTTCTTGCTTCGGCTGATCTGCGCGCTCGTGCATGTCCTGAAGTTTTTCGGAAAGGAAAGCTTTTTCTTTTTCCGCGCTATCCAGTTGATTGCGGAGATCAGCTAGTTGCGACTGCAAATCCGCGGCCGGCGCCGTCGCGTCGGGGTCGTCAGCCGTCGAAGCATTCGGATTTTTTCCCGCTTCTTCCCCGCGCATCTGCAAAGAAGCGATCTCTTTCTGGTTCTCGTCTAATTTGGTCTGTAGATCGGCCTTCTCTTTCTGTGTTTGAGCGAGCTCTGCCTGCGCTTTTGTGACTCTGTTTTCTGCCTCGGTGACTTTGTTCTTTTCTTCCACTGCACCACCGGCCGAGGTATTCAGCTTCTCGTGTATGCGGCGTTCGCCTGCATCGCGCGCAGCCTGTGCGGTCGCTACAGTTACGCGAAGCGCTTTCATTTTCTGAGTGTTTAAAAACCCGAAAAAAGCTGCCAATATGAGCAGTAAAATGGCAAGACCAGCCACGCTTTTCGGCGTGGAGGAGGATGCCGCCGATTCCCGATGCGTCATTGAGAGTGTATGGAGTGGTGCCTTTTTTAAACGAATCGCGCAGAAACGCAATCGCGATTTCTTGCTCGAACGCTGCAGTCCGAAATAATCGAGTTCAATCAGATTGCGTTTCTCATCGTTTCGACCGATAAGACATGCCCGTGGGACAACAGCACCGAGTACAAGCCAAACGCAAGCGGCGTAAAGCGTATCTAGAACGCAAGAAGGCAGCGCTGCGAGCCAGCGCCGTGCAGCCGGCATCAGGCAAGCAGCGGGCAAAGAAGGATTCCGCTGCGGAAGAGTGAATTGGATTGGATCGCTGTCTGCCGACCAGGGTTTGATGATCTCGTGGCCGGAACATAGGCATGCCGCAACGCGCCCGTTATCTGATCGTCGATGGACACAGCGTTATCTTTGCCTGGCCTGAATTACGCAAACTCCACGCGCGGCGGTCCGCGCTGGCCCGTGAAGCGTTGATCAAACGGCTGCGAGATTATCAAGATTGGACCGCGGTGCACGTGGTAGTGGTCTTTGATGGCAAAGGAAGAAAGGTCGAGGCGACTTCCGACCCGACCGACGTTCAGGTATTTTATTCCCGCACCGGTCAAACAGCCGACGCCATCATTGAGCGACTCGCGAGCAAATACGCGAAACGGTTTGAGCTAATGGTAGCTACTTCTGATTCCATGGAGGGAGAGACAGTTGAGGCGTGCGGCGCAGAATGGATCTCGTCAGAAGCATTACGCGGACTTCTTGAGCCTGTGGATCGTAGAACGTCGAAGCATTAAAACGGCGGCGCTAGGAGGATGCGTCCTTGCATCGCTTTAAAAATTGTTACGAAGTTCTAAAGTCCCAGTTTTTTCTCAATCTCTTTGACCCTTGCAAAGAGTTTCCCGAGACGGTGGGTCCAGGCAATTTGCCGCTGCGCTTCTGCAAGTGGAACCGCGGGAGAACCGAACCAGACGCCGCCCGCGACGCTCTTAGAGACGCCGCTTTGCGCGCCAATCGCTGCGCCGTCGCCAATTTCGATATGGCCTATAATGCCAACCTGGCCCCCCATTGTGACGCGCTCTCCCACGCGCGTGCTGCCTGATATGCCGGTCTGGGCCACGATCACGCAATTTCTTCCGATGACGACGTTGTGCGCGATTTGCACGAGGTTGTCGATCTTCACCCCTTGCTGAATCCAGGTCCGGCCAAACCGGGCGCGGTCAACAGTCGCGTTTGCACCGATCTCTACGTCATCGTCGATCTGCACGATCCCCAGTTGCTGGATCTTTTGCTGCCGGCCATCGACCATTTCAAAACCGAAGCCATCCGCACCAATGACCGCGCCGCTGTGAATGATTACGCGCGAACCGATCCGGCTTCGCTCGCGAATGGTCACAAGCGGATAAATCATGCACGTGGCCCCGATTGTTGTTCCATGTCCAATGTAACTTCCAGCGCCAATAATTGTGTCATCGCCGATTTCGGAACCGTCTTCGATAACCGCATGAGGCTGGATTGATACACTTTCTCCGAGGCGAACGTTTGAGCCGACAATTGCGCTCGGATGAATTCCCGGCGCAAAAGTGATTGGTTTCGGTGCAAATTTGAGCATCGCCTGCTCAAACGCCTTGGTAGGATTTGAGACGCGAACCTGGGCGGCGGCGAGCGGTTCATCGAAATCTGTCGGAACGAAAACAGCCGAAGCTCCCGTCTTCCGCAGAAGGCCGATATATTTTCGATTGCCGAAGAAACTAATCTCTCCGCTCGTTGCTTCGGCGAGCGACGCGGCGCCAGTAATTTTCAGGTTTGGATCCCCAACCAATTCGCCTCCGGACATGCTGGCGAGTTCTTGAAGAGTGAAAGTCACGGGGCGTTGAATTGTTAAATCGATAAACCGTTGAATCGTTAGATCGAAACGGTCACGGTGACTTTGTATGTTTTGGCCAACTCGCCGGGCGCTTGTCAATGAAGGCCTGGACGCCTTCGAGCGCAGCTTCGTCCATCATGTTGCACGCCATGGTCTGCGCAGCCGATTCATAGGCTGATGCAATGCCCAGCTCAATTTGTCGGTAAAAGAATTCCTTGCCCATCGCTACAGCCACACGCGGTTTTGCAATGATTGCCGCAACAAGTTTCTCAACTTCGGCCTCCAGATGTTCGGGTTCGACGACGCGATTAATCAGTCCACGCACTTTTGCTTCTTCGGCGCTGATAAATTGACCTGTTATAAGCATCTCGAAGGCTGCCTTGCGCAAAATGTTTCGCGAGAGCGCGACGCCCGGTGAGGAACAAAAAAGACCAAGATTGACGCCACTGACGGCAAACTTTGCGGTGCTTGCTGCCACGGCGAGATCGCACATCGCCACCAACTGGCAACCTGCCGCGGTCGCGACGCCCTGAACACGCGCGATCACTGGCACGGGCAACCGCTGGATGCCCAGCATCATCTCAGAACATTGCCTGAAGAGCCGCTCGTAGTACTCCAGCGATGGCTTGGCGCGCATCTCTTTGAGATCATGACCCGCACAGAACGCTTTGCCGTCGGCCGCGAGAACGACCACACGCGCTGACTCATCTTCGCCTATCGCATCGAATTCATGCTGCAGCGCTGCCAGCATCGCCTCAGATAGAGCATTAAACGCGTGGGGTCGGTTTAGCGTCAGCGTGACAGCGCCGCGAGCGTCCTGGCTGCGTAGGACAACGGGTTCCTCGCGCTCCAGCAGTTTCTCGTTCGATACAGTTTCGATTGATACAGAGGGAGCCTTCACAAGTTGAACGTCCAAACGCTAATGCCGAAACCCGAAATCTGAAATCCGAAAAATTTAGTTTCCGTTTGCAGCGACTAGCAACATGATCTGGCAAGCTTGAAAGACCGCAAGCGATGCGCAGCCCGGCTTGACTACTCTGATTTATGAAGATCATCGCGATCGCTAATCAAAAAGGCGGTGTGGGCAAAACGACGACCGCTGTGAATCTCGGCGCCGCGCTGGCTGAAATAGGTCATCGCATTTTGATTATCGATCTTGATCCGCAAGCGAACGCCACCAGCTCCTTTGGTTTGCAAGCAGTAGAACAAACCAGTTTGTATGAGCCATTACTTGGCGGCGCCTCCATTAGCGAAAGGATCTTTCCTACAGAACGCGAAGCCTTGTTTATCGTGCCCTCCGATCTCGATCTTGCCGGTGCCGAAGTCGAGATCGCCCGGATGCCAAATCATCTCACGCGGCTGGCGGAAACGCTCCAACCGTTGCACGCAGATCAGACGTTTGATTTTGTTCTGCTGGATTGCCCGCCATCGCTCGGAATTCTGATGACCAACGCGCTCGCCGCCGCCGATGAACTCCTGACCCCGATTCAGTGTGAGTATTTCGCGCTGGAAGGCCTGGTAAAAATTGTCCGACTGATCCAGCAGGTGCGCGACTCAGGCGCGAACAAGCGCCTCGAGCTGGGCGGTATTGTTATGACCATGTACGACGGCCGAACAAATCTTAGTGAGCAAGTTGTCGCCGAGGTGCGCCAGCACTTTGGCGAGCGCGTTTATCAAACGGTAATTCCGCGGAGCGTGCGCTTGAGCGAGGCACCAAGCTTTGGAAAATCGATTCTGGAGTACGCTCCGAGCGGCGCAGCTGCGGAAGCCTACCGCGCTCTTGCGCGCGAGTTCATCCAACGTCACGCTTCGCCAGCCACGCCTCCCGAGTGATTGCGAAAACCTGTGTGGGAATCCGCGAAATACTGTTTCTCTTTCAATCTTCATCCCATTTTTCTCAGCCACGCGCCGGGAGGGGACATTGTCAGGATGAATCAGTGAAATGACCCTGCGCAGATTCAGGTCACGGAACGCGTGATCGCGGACAGCCTGGGCGGCCTCGCCCGCAAGTCCGCGGTTCCAATAGTCGGGATGAAGCCGATAGCCGATCTCGACTTCATCTGCCCCGTCCAGATGCCAATGAAGAAAACCGCAATAGCCGACCAGCTTATCGCGTTCGCGGGAAATAACCGCAAACTGCGAAGGCAAACCAGCCTGGTCCCAGGAGAGGAATTTCTGCAGCACGCTCTGCGTTTGCTCGTGCGTGTATGGGCCGAGCGAAAAACGCATGAAATCGCGGTTTGCCATCAGTTCCGCGAGTGCCTCGATGTCTTCGCGTTGGAAGGACCGCAGAATTAATCGGGACGTTTCTAGAACCATTTAGTTAAACAAATACAAATTCTAGGGCAGTTGCGATTCATAGTCGAAGATGGCGACTGCCACTGAAGAATACGCGCGCCCGGCGCAACCGCCGGATACATCAAGTTTGGCCGAGTTGCGCAACGCGGCGAGCAAATGCACGGCGTGTCATCTCTACAAGGGGGCCACACAAACCGTGTTTGGGGAAGGTCCGAAAGACGCGGCGATCATGCTCGTTGGCGAACAGCCGGGCGATTACGAAGATCAGAAGGGTAAACCGTTTGTCGGACCGGCTGGAAAAATCATGAATCAGGCGCTGGAAGAAGCGGGAATCGATCGCGAGGAAGTTTACGTCACGAACGCGGTAAAGCATTTTAAATGGGAGCCTCGAGGGAAACGCCGAATTCATCAGAAACCAAATTCCCGCGAGATTGCAGCCTGTCGTCCGTGGCTGGAAGCAGAGTTGCGCCTTGTTAAACCAAAGTTGCTGCTCTGCCTTGGCGCGACTGCAGCGCAGGCGGTTTTCGGTCCGTCGTTTCGTGTTACTCGCGAGCGGGGTAAGGTATTATCATCGAAGCTCGCGCCGAGAACGCTAGCCACGGTGCATCCTTCGTCTCTTCTTCGACGACCGGACGAGGAATCGCGGCAACGCGAGTATGAACGGTTCGTTGTTGATCTTCGCGCAGCACGAAGGGCAGCAAGCAGAGAATAAACCCTGGAGTGTTGCCTCCGGTTCAAGATTGAATGCCGCGCCCTTGGCGCTAACTACCAACGCGCAGCATTCCTACCTCACGCGACCATCACCCATCTCGCGTTTTGTATTCCGCGACAAACGCTTTGCGAAACTGATCGAATGTCCCCTTTTCTATTTCAGCGCGCGCTTGATTCATTAGATTCAAATAAAAATGCAAGTTATGGACTGTGATCAGGCGAAGCCCGAGAATTTCTTCCCCCTTGATGAGATGCCGGATGTAACCCCGTGAAAATTGATGACAGGCATCGCACATGCAGTTTTCTTCGATCGGATTCTTGTCCAGAATGAACTCTGCGTTTTTTAAATTGACGGTGCCTGTCGCCGTGAAGGCCGTCCCATTTCTGGCGAGTCGTGTAGGCAGGACGCAATCGAACATGTCCAACCCACGCGCGATCAACTCCAACAGTTGGGGCGGCGTCCCGAGCCCCATCGCGTAGCGCGGTTTGTTCCCAGGCAACAATGGCTCAGCCCATTCGACAGCTCGCATCATTTCATCCTCGGGTTCGCCCACGCTCACGCCGCCGATGGCGTAACCATTGAAATCAAGGTCGACAATTGCCTGCGCGCTTTGTTTTCGCAGGTCCTCGAACGAACCGCCCTGAACGATGCCGAACAGAAGTTGGTTGATAGTTGATAGTTGGTAGTTGATCGACCCAGCCTTTGAAGTTGGGCGTTGGGCGTTGAGCGTTGAGCGTTCAGCGTTTTTTTCTTTCCATTCTTTGCATCTCTTCGCCCAACGCGTTGTCATCTCCGCGCTTTGCGCTGCATAATCGTGTTCGCACGGATATGGAACGCATTCATCGAGCACCATCGCAATGTCACTGCCGAGCAGCAGCTGAATTTCCATTGCGATCTCCGGTGATATGAATGCTCTCGCGCCGTCGATGTGATTTTGAAACTCGACGCCCTGCTCGGTGATTTTCCGCAATTTGGCCAACGAAAAAATCTGGTAACCGCCGCTATCGGTTAGGATGGGCCCGTTCCAGTTCATAAAGTTGTGCAGGCCGCCAAAATGTTTGATCACATCCAATCCCGGCCTAACGAATAGATGATACGTATTTCCAAGAACGATTTGCGCATGCAGTTCGCGCAGCTCCCTAGGACTGACGCCTTTCACCGAGCCTTGGGTTCCCACAGGCATGAATGCCGGCGTGTCGATCTCGCCGTGCGCACTCGTTAGGCGTCCACGCCGCGCTTTCGAGTGTCGATCCGTGGCTAAAAGTTCGAAGGTTTTCTGCATCTCAATTAGAGATTCCTCGACTCCGCTCGGAATGACAAACGCAGGGTAAAATATTTTTTGCAGGCCGCGCTTTTCCCTCTATATTCACGATCCACCGCATCAGGCGCGTGAGAGAGTTTGCTGCGCGACCTGGGCGGGTTTTTTGTCGCCCCGCGCACAACGCTTTTGGCGGCGCTTTGTTTTTGAGGTTTGAAAAATGCCCACGATTAATCAGTTGATCCGCAAAGGACGCCGAAAGGTGTCCGTGAAATCGAAGTCCCCCGCGCTGGTGGACTGTCCGCAACGTCGTGGAGTTTGTGTGCAGGTGATGACGCGCACGCCCAAAAAGCCGAATTCTGCGCTGCGCAAAGTGGCAAAAGTGCGGTTGACGAATGGCCAGGAAGTGATTGCCTACATTCCGGGCGAGGGGCATAATTTGCAGGAGCACTCGATCGTGCTTGTGCGCGGGGGACGCGTGAAGGATTTGCCGGGTGTCCGCTACCATATTGTGCGCGGGACGCTCGACGCGTTAGGCGTTGATGGGCGCCGGCGCAGCCGCTCCAAATACGGGGCGAAGCGTCCGAAAGCTGGTGGGGGCGGAGGTGGCGCAGCGAAGGAAGCCAGGGCCGAAAAGAAATAATATTGGACAGGAAGACCGATAATGTCGCGACGGAAAAGAGTTTACAAGAAAAAGGAGCATGTCGATTCCCGTTATGGGAGTCCGGCGGTGGAGCGCCTCATTACAACGGTGATGAATCGCGGCAAAAAATCGCTGGCGGAGCGGATCGTGTACACAGCGATCGACAAGTCTCGCGAAGGTTCTGATTCGGTCGATCCGTTGGAGGTTGTAAATAAAGCGATCGAGAATGTTCGTCCGCGATTGGAAGTAAAATCGCGGCGCGTGGGTGGGGCGACCTATCAGGTCCCGATGGAAGTGACGCCTGCTCGACAAATTTCTCTGGCTACTCGGTGGATTGTTCAATACGCGGACAATCGCAAAGGAATGCCTATGGCCGAAGCACTGGCGCAGGAGATAAAGGATGCCGCAGCAGGCCAGGGAAACGCGATCAAGAAACGCGAAGACACTCATAAAATGGCGCAAGCGAACCGCGCGTTTGCGCATTTCCGTTGGTGACGATTATGGCAACGGCGACGATGGAGCAGAAAAAGACCGCAGCGAAAAATCCAAATTCGCCGGATCGTAAGTTCCCGCTGGAACGAACGCGGAACATTGGCATAGCGGCGCATATCGATGCTGGCAAGACGACGATCACTGAGCGCGTGTTGTTTTATACCGGCATGATTCACAAGATGGGTGAGGTGCACGAAGGAACGACCGTCACCGACTGGATGGAGCAGGAACGCGAGCGAGGAATCACGATTACTTCCGCTGCGACAACCTGCACTTGGGCACAACGCAAGGAAGAAGGCGTTTACAAGATTTTCGAGGGGGTCAAGGAGCGGATCAACATTATCGACACACCGGGACACGTCGACTTCACCGCCGAGGTGGAACGTTCACTACGCGTTCTCGATGGGGGGATCGCAGTTTTTGATGGCGTGGCCGGCGTGCAGCCGCAGTCGGAAACAGTCTGGCGTCAGGCGGCCAAGTACAACGTGCCGTGTCTGGCATTCATCAACAAAATGGACCGCGTCGGCGCGGACTTCGAGATGTCGGTGGATAGCATCCACAAAAAACTCGGCGCGAACGCGTGGCCGGTTTTGTTGCCGCTGGGCAAGGAAGATCAGCTGCGCGGCCAGCTCGATGTCATCAATAAGAAGGCGATCATTTATTCTGAAAACGATCAGCTTGGATCGACGTATGAAGTCACCGATGTGCCGAAGGAGTATGTCGAGATTGTTGAGAAGACTTACAACGATCTGGTCCAACAAGTTTCCAATCTCGACGATGACGTCGCCGAGGCCGTCATCCATGAAAAACCAGTCACGCCTGAGCTATTGAAGGCTGGAATTCGGCGACAAACGATCGCCAATAAATTTGTCCCGGTAATCGGCGGCTCCGCGTTGAAGAACATCGGCATTCAGTATTTGGTCGACGCCGTAGTCGATTATTTGCCAAGTCCGCTCGACATTCCGCCCGCGAAAGGTCAAGACCCAGATACCGGGGAGCCAATAGAAGTGCCGACGGATGACAATGGCATCTTTTGCTCGCTGGCCTTCAAACTTTGGAGCGATCCGTTTGTCGGGAAGCTGGTTTTCTTCCGCGTTTACTCCGGCACGCTAAGTAAGGGCGACACGGTTTACAATCCGCGCACGAACAAACGCGAACGGATTTCGCGCTTAATCCAGATTCAGGCGGACAAACGCGAAGACATTGAGACCTGTTACTCGGGCGATATTGCGGCGATCGTTGGTATCAAAAATATCACCACCGGCGACACGCTCTGCGATGAGGACCATCCGATCCTTCTCGAACCGCCGTCTTTCCCTGATCCCGTCATTTCGATGGCGATTGAGCCCAAGACAAAATTGGACCAGGAAAAAATGGCGATTGCGCTTCAGCGACTCGCAGAAGAAGACCCGACATTCCGCGTCTATACGCACGAAGACACCGGCCAAACCATCATCGCAGGAATGGGCGAGTTGCATTTGGAAATCATTCGCGACCGGATGTTTCGCGAGTTCAAAGTGGACGCAAACGCGGGTAAGCCGCAAATCGCCTATCGCGAAACGATCACCACGAACGCGCACGGCGTCGGCAAGTTGATTAAACAATCCGGCGGCCGCGGTCAGTATGGACACGTGGAAGTGGATGTGCGTCCGGCCGAGCGCAGCAAAGGTCTCCTCGTCGAGAACAAAATCGTCGGCGGCATCATTCCGCGCGAATACATTCCAGCCGTCAAAAAGGGAATCCAGGAAGCGGTGCTCAACGGTGTGCTCGGCGGTTATCCTGTTGTCGATGTAGAGGTCGATATCGTTTACGGTTCGTTCCACGAAGTAGATTCCAGCGAACTTGCATTCAAAATGGCGGCGATTTTTGCCATGAAAGATGGATTTAAGCAGGGGAAACCGATTCTGTTGGAGCCGATCATGAAAGTCGAAAACATCACCCCGGACGAGTTCCAGGGAGATATCTGCGGCGACCTGAGCAGACGTCGTGGTAGCATTCACAGCATCGAAACGCGCGGCAATCTTGCGATCATTCATGCCGAGGTTCCACTCGCCGAGTTGTTCGGTTACGCGACTGCCATCCGTTCACTTTCCAAAGGCCGCTCCAGTTACTCGATGGAACCTTCCCATTTCCAACCGGTACCGGCCAATCTGGTTTCGGCCATTCTCGATCAGAAAGAGGCCAAATGAGTAATGGCCAGCGCATCCGGATTCGATTGAAGGCGTTCGATCACCGGATGCTCGATCAATCCGCAGTGGAGATCGTTGAGACTGCGAAGCGTACGGGAGCGCGTGTGGCGGGTCCGATTCCGCTGCCGACGTTGATCGAGAAATTTACGGTAAACCGCTCTCCGCACGTTGATAAAAAGTCGATGGAACAATTTGAAATTCGCACGCACAAGAGGCTGTTGGACATCATTGAGCCGACGGCGAAAACGGTGGATGAACTAAAGAAACTGAATTTGCCTGCGGGCGTTGACATTACGATTAAGATTTAAGCGGAGGCTTTTCTGAAAGATTTGCGATTAGACGGTCATGAGCATCGGACTTCTTGGACAAAAAATTGGTATGACCAGCGTTTACGACGCCAAAGGTCGATTGCGTTCCGTGACCGTGATTGCGGCCGGCGATAATGTTTTGCTGCGTCGTTTGACCGAACAAAACGACGGCTATTCGGCCGTCCAGGTCGGATTTGGCGTGCAGAAGGAATCCCGTGTGACCAAACCGCTGCTTGGCGAATTCAAAAAGGCTGGCGTGGGACCGCAAAAATTCGTGCGCGAATTTCGCCTGACCAGCGACCTTCCGGAAGGCGAAATCAATTTGAGCGTGACGCAATTTCAGGCGGGCGACTATGTCGATGTGATTGGACGATCGAAAGGAAAAGGATTTCAAGGCGTGATGAAGAGGCACAACTTCCACGGACAAGGTGCGGCACACGGTTCGAAAACGCATCGGCGCATTGGTGCGGTCGGCAATCGTTCTACTCCGGGCCGTATTTGGAAAAACATGGGAATGCCCGGTCATATGGGTGACGAACGCGTCACCGTCCAGAATCTGCAGGTCATGCAGGTGCGCGAAGCCGAAAAAATTATCTTGGTCAGCGGCGCAGTTCCGGGAGCGAATGGAAGTTATGTCATCGTCAGACCGGCGATCAAGAATCCCGCGGCGCAAATTGCGGAGCATCAAGTGCACAAAAAAGCAGATCAAGCCGTAGCGGCGAAGAAACCGGCCGTAACAGTGCGATAAGAAATGAGCGCAAAAGTTTTAACCAAAGCCGCTGCCAAAGAAGCCGGCATTGAACTGATCGAAGACGGGAGAGGTTCGCAGGCCGTCCATGATACAGTCGTCGCCATGCGCGCGGCGCGCCGTTCCGGTTCGGCCAACACCAAGACGAAAGCAGAAGTGGATCTGTCCGGCGCGAAGCCTTGGCGACAGAAAGGGACCGGTCGCGCGCGAGCTGGTTACAAATCTTCGCCCATCTGGCGTGGCGGTGGGGTCGTCTTTGGACCCAAGCCACGCGACTATTCAAAAAAGGTTTCCAAATCCGTGCGACGTCTGGCCTTTCGAAAGGCGTTGAGCGAGCGCATCAAGGCGGGCGACGTTTTGACGATCGACAAATTCATCGTGCCGGAGCTCAAAACGAAGTCGTTCGTGGGATTGCTGAAAAAACAAACGGACGCCCGGAAAGTTTTGTTGGTCTCGGATTCGTTTGATCAAAACACCTTGAAGTCTGGGCGAAACGTTAGACCGGTGACCTTCGCCACCGCTTCCGATGTAAACACAGAGCAGTTGCTCGCCTTCGAGAAAATTCTCGTCACCCACAAGGCGCTGGAAAGATTGGCGGAACGGATTCGCCCGGCTCGAAGCAGCGAACCCGCTAAGTAATACCATGAACGAGCCTTACGAGATTATTCAAACTGCTTCGTTGACTGAAAAGTCAACCCTGATGAGCGAGAAGCAGAACAAGTACGTCTTTCGCGTAAGTCCGCGCGCAAACAAGATTGAGATCAAGAACGCAATCGAGCGCCTGTTTCAAAAGAAAGTGGTCGATGTGAACACTTGCAATTACGCAGGCAAGGAGAAACGCGTCCGTGGACCGGTGGGACGACGGCCGAGGTGGAAAAAAGCGATCGTGACTTTGAAGGAGGGCGAAAAAATCGATCTCATCTGAAGAAGAGAAATCGAATTTTAGATTGTTATGGCACTAAAAGAATTTCGCCCATTAACGCCGACGCTTCGTTTCAAGTCGCTGCCCGCTTTCGATGAAATCACAAAGTGGCGGCCTGAAAGGCGCCTTGTTGAGCCGAAGAAAAAGAGCGGCGGTCGCAACAGCTACGGCCGGCTCACGTCGCGCCACATTGGCGGTGGTCACAAACAGAAATACCGCAAGGTTGATTTTAGACGACGCAAGCACGGTGTCTCTGCAGAGGTTCTCGGGATCGAGTACGACCCGAATCGCTCCGCCCGAATTGCTCTTATTAAATATACTGACGGCGAACTAAGCTACATTCTCGCACCGAATGGCTTGCAAGTTGGATCTAAGGTCGCCGCTGGCGATGGTGTCGCGCCCGATTTGGGAAACGCGTTGCCACTTCGCGCGATTCCGCTGGGTACTAACATTCATAACATTGAATTGAGTCCGGGCCGCGGTGGTCAGGTTGCGCGGAGCGCCGGGCAACAGGCGACGTTAACCAACATCGAGGGTAGCTACGCATTGGTGAAAATGCCTTCCGGCGAAATCCGACGCATCCATGAAAACTGTTTCGCGACCATTGGCCAGGTAGGAAATGTGGATCATATGAACGTGTCGAGCGGCAAAGCGGGACGTACTCGCTGGCAAGGCCGGCGCCCTCACGTGCGCGGAATGGCCATGAATCCAATTGATCATCCAATGGGCGGCGGCCAGGGGAAATCAAAAGGCGGCGGCGGACGGCATCATCCGGTGAGTCCCTGGGGACAACTGGCGAAAGGATTTAAGACGCGTAGCAAACATAAACCGAGCGATCGCTTTATTCTGGAGAGGAGAAGAGCGAAAAAGAAAGGCGCTTGATTCGAGATCAGAGCCTCGTGAGCCGTGAGCACTTGATCCGAACTACGATTATCAATTCTCAAATTACGGATTACAAATCAGTTGATTTTTATGGCTAGATCGTTAAAGAAGGGACCCTTCGTCGAGTTGCATCTTCTGGACAAGATCGACAAGATGAACAGCTCGGGCGTGAAGAAACCGATCAAAACCTGGTCGCGACGCTCGATGGTGACGCCGGATTTTGTTGGGCACACGTTTTTGGTGCATAACGGAAAGACGTTTATTTCCGTTTTCGTTACCGAGAACATGGTCGGTCATAAGCTCGGTGAATTTTCGCCCACGCGCGTGTTTAAAAAGCATGGTTCGCATACGGCGAAGGTGACCAAATAGTTTTTAGTTACGAGTTGATATTTGATAGAAATAAACCTGTGCGTGTCGCCGAGGTGAAACTATCAACAGTCAATTATCGACTATCGACTTTTTTGGTGGTGGGTTGTGTTGCGTTGGCCCAGGGGCTGGCAGCAGAGGGAAATAGTTCTTTGTCAGAATCCAAAACTGAAAACGCGGGAGCGAATGACACCGTGGTGGCAGGCGGCTCGCCTGCAGCATCGGCGAATTCGCAGCCAACACGGTTGCCTTCAGAGGTCACTGCGACGGGCTTGCTTCGGCAAAACGAGGATTTGCAGAGGCAATTATTAATTGCTCAGGAATCGCTCAAGGCGGTGACCAGCAGCCTTGCGGAGTCTAATGCGGAAGCGGAATTGTTTCGCCGCAAGTACTCCGATCTGCAATTGCAAATGGAGGCACTAGGACTGGCATCGGCGAACAAGGACCGGGCGAAGCTGGAGCAGCGTTTACTGGCGGCGGTGAGCGATCTTCAGCTCGCGCAGAAAGAGCGCGACGCATATCGCGATCAGATGCTGCGGTTGGACGAAGCGATGTTGTGTTACTTGAAAACATCGCAGAGCGCGGATGCGAAAGCGCGGATGGATGTGGAAACTCAGCTGCGCAGCATCGACAAGCTGGTTACGAAATCCACGAATGCCCCGGATTTGGCGGAGCCGAGTTTGATGAACGGAAGCGTGATCAGCGTGAAGGATGAATGGTCCTTCGTAGTCGGTAACCTTGGCGAAAAACAAGGCGTCAAAATCGGAATGCCCATGCGAGCGATGCGCGGCGACAAAAGGATCGCAACCCTGCGGGTGATTGATGTGCGACAAAGGATTTGCGGGGCCGTGGTTCAGGAAATGGATTCAAAGAAGGACAGAATAAAAGTCGGGGACGGCCTCCAAGTGGATGCGCAACCGAATGTGAGTTTGAAATAAGAGGAACGAAAATCGAGAACCGAGAATCGTGAATCGGGAAACCGAGTTACGAATTTCGATTCTCGAATTACAAAGCGGAAGCATGGAAGTCAGATCGACATATAAATATGCACGGATTTCGCCGTTTAAGGCGCGCGAAGTCACGCGTGAGATCCAGGGGTTGCCGGTCTCGGCAGCACTCGATCTCCTTGCATTCACGCCCAAGAAAGCGGCGTTCCTTATTAACAAGACGTTGAAGAGCGCGATCGCTAATGCCGAGAACAACGCTAACCTCAAGCCCGACGGGTTGGTCGTAAAAGAAGCGGTCGTAGGTGAAGGTCCAACGTTCAAGCGGATCATGGCGCGTGCCCGGGGTAGCGCGAGCAGGATTTTGAAACGGACCAGCCATATTCGAATCGTGCTGACTGACGAAATCAAGATTGAGACCCGCGAGACTAGAAGAGCGAAACGGAAAGCGGAGCAGAGGAGCGAGAAGAAGAAGGAAACCACAGCCGGCGAGGCGACCGAAAAGGCAACGACCGAGAAAAAGCCGCGAGCGAAAAAGGCGGCCAAGAAATCGAACAAGTAATTTATGGGACAAAAAGTTAATCCGATTGGTTTTCGCCTGGGAGTGAACCGCGACTGGCGCTCGCGCTGGTATGCCTCGCCTCAGGAGCTGCCAGGATTTTTGCACTCCGATTTGGAGATTAGAAATTACGTAAAGAAGAAGCTGCTGTACGCCGCGGTCTCTAAAATCGTCATCGAGCGAGCGTGGAACAGCATCCGGGTAACCATTTTCACTGCGCGTCCAGGAATCGTGATCGGACGCAAGGGCGCCGAGATCGAGAAAATGACAGAGGAGATTTCCAAGATGGCGCAGGGCAAGCAAGTCAAGATCGATATTCAGGAGATCAAATCCCCGGAGCTCGATGCGCAGCTCGTGGCGGAGAATGTAGCCTTGCAAATTGAGCGACGGATTGCGTATCGCCGGGCGATGAAAAAAGCCGTGCAGACCGCAATGGATTTTGGCGCGGAAGGAATTCGTCTGCGTTGTTCGGGCCGGCTCAACGGCGCGGAGATTTCGCGCTCGGAATGGTACCGAGAAGGCAAAGTTCCTCTGCATACGTTGCGAACCGCGGTCGATTACGGGTTTGCCGAAGCCAACACCGTCTACGGCAAAATTGGAGTCAAATGCTGGATGTGTAAAAAGGAGGAGCCAGTGGCGCAGCCTGCTTCTCCGCCTCCACCGCCGCCGGCTCCGGCACCAGAGCCGGCCGAAGTCTAAGGAGAAATTTTATGCCGTTGATGCCAAAACGCGTGAAGTATCGAAAGTCCCAGCGGGGAAGCCGCAAGGGAACCGCTTCGCGCAATCTCAGGATCGATTTTGGCGAGTTCGGGTTGCAGACGCTCGAAAGGGCCTGGATCACGAACACGCAATTGGAAGCCGCGCGTGTCGCGCTCACTCGTAACATGAAGCGCAAAGGCAAATTGTGGATCCGCATTTTCCCGGACAAATCGGTAACTTCGCGTCCACCGGAAACGCGCATGGGTAAGGGAAAAGGTCAGCCTGAGCACTGGGTAGCCACGGTGCGGCCTGGCAACATTTTGTTTGAGTTGGACGGGGTGCCGGAATCGGTGGCGCGGGAGTCCTTGCGGCTGGCAGCGGACAAGTTGCCGGTGCGTACGAAGTTTCTCACACGGCACCATGTGAGAGCCGCTTAGCGTTATGAAAATGAAGGAAATCACAGAGCTGAGCAGTGACGAATTGCTGACCAAAAGGCGGGACTTGCGCCAGGAAAGGCTTCACCTCCGATTGCAGCAGCAGAGTGGCCAGTTGGAACAGCCAAGCCGGTTGCGCCTCCTGCGACGGGACATTGCCCGGATCGAAACAGAGCTGGCGCAGCGCGAGAAACAAACTGAAACGAAGTAACTATGGCTGACGAACACGAACGGCAATCCCCTCCCGCATCTATCATCACTCGCGCCTCGCGTAAAACACGCACCGGCGAAGTGGTTTCCAGCGGCATGAATAAAACAATTGTGGTGCGCACGGTGACGCGTGTACCGCATCCGAAGTTCGGCAAGATTGTCAAACAGATGAAAAAATTTTATGCGCACGACGAACAGAACCAGGCAAAAACTGGTGACAGAGTCCGCATCATGGAGACGCGGCCGCTGAGCAAGCTGAAACGGTGGCGCCTTGTGGAAGTCATCCAAAAATAACTATCAATTTATGGTACAACTACGATCCAGATTGGATGTGGCGGACAATAGCGGCGCGCGCATGGCCACGATGATTGGTGTGATTGGCAAAGCTACGCGTCACGCAGGGATCGGCGACGTGATTACTGCCAACGTCAAGGAAGCGAGCGCAACGGGGACGGTAAAGAAGGGCGAAGTGGTGCGCGCAGTTCTTGTTCGGACCAAGCAACCAATCCGCCGCGAGGATGGTTCGCTGCTACGCTTCGATAACAACGCCATCGTGATTATCGATAAAGATTTGAATCCACGCGGCACCCGCATTTTCGGGCCGGTCGCGCGGGAATTGCGTGAACGGAATTTCATGAAAATCGTCTCCCTCGCCCCTGAAGTCCTATGAACCGCATTAAATTCCACGTTAAAAAAGGCGACCACGTCGAGGTCATATCCGGGAATTTCCGTGGTTCTTCAGGGCGAATTCTGGCGGTGTTTCCGGGAAAACAGCGCGTCGTCGTTGAAGGCGTACGAATCATCAAAAAACACCTGCGAAAATCTCAGGATAATCCGAGTGGGAAAATCGCCGAACGTGAAGGCCCCGTTCATATTTCGAACGTGAAATTAATCGAGCGCGAGAAGAAGCCTGAGAAAAAGACGGCGAAGAAGTCGAAAAAGGAAAAAGAACAGCAGAAAGCAGCCTGAGTAACTAAAGAGGTTTCGACTTCGCTCGATATGACAAACTGAAAAATGGAAAACGAATTTCATCGCCATTACAAGGAGCGCGTTATGCCGGCGCTGCAGAAGTTGCACGGTTACAAAAACGTTCACCAGGTTCCGAGAGTCGAAAAAGTGGTTATTAACACTTCAGTCGGCTCGCAATCTGATGTGAAGCAGGCGTTGGAAGAAGCGAAGGCTGAGCTGGGATTAATCACCGGCCAGCGTCCGGTGGAAACACTGGCCAAAAAAAGCATTTCCAATTTCAAATTGCGCAAAGGCCAAGCTATCGGCGCAAAGGTGACCCTGCGTGGAGAACGCATGTACGAATTTCTCGAACGCTTCATTAAAGCGGCGCTGCCGCGCATCCGTGATTTCCGTGGCGTGTCTCCGCGCTGCTTTGATGACCACGGTAACTATACCCTGGGGATTTCGGATCAATCGATTTTCCCCGAAGTTGAGTTGGATAAAATCAAGCGCAACATAGGATTTGATGTTACTATCGTCACCACGGCACAGACCAACGAGGAAGCCAAATCGCTGTTAAGCGAAATGGGAATGCCCTTTAGTGACAGGGCAAAGAAGCCCGCCGCGCAAGCCGCCTGATTTCATGAGTACTGTTACCGATCCAATTGCTGATTTTCTGGCGCGTGTGCGCAATGGCACGCGTGCGCAAAAACCTGAGGTGCTGATCCCCTATTCAAAGATTAAGGCTGAGATCGCGCGCATCCTGAAGGATGAAGGTTACATTTCCGATTACTCGGTTGACACCAGTGCTTCGCATCCGCGCATCAAGATCACGAACAAGTTCGTGAACCGCTCGAGCGCCATGGCGGGGCTTCGCCGGGTGAGTCGCCCGGGATTGCGACGTTATGTTGGCGCCGATGAAATCCCCCGAGTTCTGGGTGGAATGGGTCTGGCGATTCTTTCCACGTCGCGCGGCGTTTTATCGGGCCGCGAAGCGCGGAAGCAAAAAGTGGGCGGCGAACTACTAGCCTACATATGGTAACGAGTTAACGAATTACGAGCTCATGTCACGAATTGGAAACAAGGCGGTCGAGATCCCAGACAAGGTCAAAGTAAACGTTGACCAGGAGGGAGCGGTCTCGGTCGAGGGGCCCAAGGGAAAACTGCAGTGGAGACTTCCGCGTCAGATCCGGGCCAGCGTGCAGGATAACCGGGTGTCCGTGGTGCGCGAAGCAGAATCACGCAGCGTGAAAGCGTTACATGGGCTTTCGCGTAGCCTTGTGCACAACATGGTGCAGGGCGTGAGCGAGGGTTTCACCAAGCAACTCGAGATCGAAGGAGTTGGGTTCAAGGCCGCCGTCCAGGGATCCGCGCTTAACTTGAGTCTCGGTTTCTCCCACCCGGTTTCATTTTCGATTCCAAAGGACATTAAAATCACTGTCGCGGATAACACGAAGATCACAGTCCAGGGCGTGGACAAAAAATTGGTTGGCCAGGTGGCGGCGGACATCCGTCGCTTTTACCCTCCGGAACCGTATAAGGGCAAAGGCGTTCGCTACGCGGGCGAGCAGATTCGTCGCAAAGTGGGCAAGACCGTTCAATAATTATGGCGACGATTCGCAAGGCAGCGCGGCAGCGTGTTCATCAAAGGATCAGGAGAAAAGTGGCAGGCACAGCGCAACGGCCGCGCCTGTCAGTTCATTTCTCCGGCAAACACGTTTACGCTCAGGTGATTGACGATCACTCCGGACGGACGCTAGTCGCTGCATCGACCGCGGAGCGTTCATTATTGGGTAAAGATAAAGCAGGTGCAAACAAGACCGCGGCAGAACAAATCGGCAAAGCAATCGCGGAACGTTTGCTGACGAAGAAACTTGAGCGAGTCGTTTTTGATCGCGGCGGATTCCTTTATCACGGAAAAGTGAAGGCATTAGCAGACGCGGCGCGTGCAGGCGGCTTAAAATTTTAATTCATGGCTTATTCACCTTCAGGAGGCAGAAGACCGGACATGCGCAGGCAAGATAAGGCGCCCGCGGCAAGGGGCGATACGACCGAGAAAGTCGTGTTTATCAACCGCTGCGCCAAGGTGGTCAAAGGCGGACGCCGTTTCAGCTTTAGTGCGTTGATCGTCGCTGGAGATCACGACGGAAAAGTGGGATGCGGATTTGGCAAGGCTAACGAAGTATCAGAGGCCATTCGAAAGGCCTCCGAGGCAGCGCGTAAAGCCATGGAAAAAGTTTCATTGAACGAAAACACGATTCCCCACGAAGTGATTGGCGAATATGATGGAGCACGAGTCCTATTGCGTCCCGCATCGCCGGGGACCGGGGTTATCGCCGGCGGAGGTGTGCGGGCCGTAGCCGAAGCGGCCGGCATCCGAGACGTGCTGGCCAAGTCGCTCGGGTCAAGCAATCACGCCAACGTCGTCAAGGCGACGATCGCTGCGCTGAAATCACTTCGCCGACGCGAAGAGATTTTTAAAATGCGCGGAATTCATTTCAGCGGTGGAAAAGGTGAGCAACATGATGCGTCTTCATAATCTGCAACCGCGTCCCGGTTCGCGACATCGGGTAAAGCGCCTGGGCTGCGGTGAAAGCTCCGGTCACGGAAAAACCAGTGGCAAGGGTCATAAGGGACAAAAGGCGCGCTCCGGTGGGAGTATTCGCCTTGGGTTCGAAGGCGGGCAGATGCCGTTGATTCGGCGATTGCCAAAGCGGGGATTTAATAACGCCGCCTTTCACAAGCGATACGCGATCGTCAACCTCGATGATCTCAACGCATTTAAGGCTGGGACTGCTGTTAACGAGCAACTTCTCCGCGAGTCGAAGCTCATCCGCGGTGATTTCGTGGGAATCAAAATTCTTGGTGACGGCGAATTAAAGCACGAACTGAAGGTAGAAGCCGATAAAGTCAGCGCGGCAGCCCGGGAGAAAATCGAAAAAGCGGGAGGGACGATCACGCTGCGTGAGAAAGCAGAGCATCCTCCTGCTGCCGCGGAGTCGGAAGCGTCGCCGGAGAAACCAGCTGGCGAAGCTGCGTCTGGGGGGACACGTAAGAAAAAGTCGTCCAAGAAGACCTCGGCCAAGGCGAAAAGGAAAGCATCGCGGGATAGCTAGCTTCCCGGAACATCATGTTTCACATTTAGCGGATGGTTTCGGCGTTTCTCAACACGGTCAAGATACCCGAATTACGCCGGCGCATCATGTTTACGCTGGCCGTGATCGTGATTGTGCGTCTAGGAGCGGCGATCACAACCCCCGGAGTCAACCAGGCTGTATTGCAGGAGTGGTTTCGCACCTCGCTTAGCCAACGCACCGGAGGTGGCCTCGCAGCGCTGTTTAACTTGTTCAGTGGTGGCGCGCTGGAAAATTGCGCAGTCTTCTCTCTGGGCATCATGCCCTACATCAGCGCATCGATCATGATGCAGTTGCTGACCGCGGTGATTCCGCGGCTTGGCAGACTCGCGCGCGAAGACGGCGGCCGACAAAAGATCATGCAGCTGACTCGTTACGCGACACTCGTCTTGTGCATTTTCCAAGGATACTTGCTGGCTTTGTCGTTCCAGCACCCGGAATCGTATCACACCATGTTGCCGGGGATTATCGATACCATCAAGAACCTCGGGATTCCGCTGGTGGATGATCTCGGCTGGAGGTTTCGAATCGTAACTGTGGTTTCTCTGACCACCGGGACGCTTCTATTGATGTGGCTGGGTGACCAAATTACCGAGCGCGGCATTGGGAATGGGATATCGCTGATCATTACCGTGGGGATTGTTGCGCGGCTGCCTGCTGCGCTCGCGCAGGCGTGGAAGACTTTTGTGCCCTCGGCGCAGACCGGATCGAGCCAGGTCAATCCGATGGTGCTTGTTTTGCTGGTCTTATTTTTAATCATCGTAATCGCTGCGGTGATCACGATTACGCAGGGCGTGCGGAAAGTTACTGTCCAGTATGCCAAGCGCGTAGTTGGCCGCAAAATGTACGGCGGCCAAACGCAATACATGCCCTTAAAAGTGAATTACGCCGGTGTGATGCCGATCATCTTCGCCTGGGCCCTCCTCCTTTTTCCTGCGACGATTGTCAGCTACGCGTTTAAGAACAGTCCGATCGCCAACCGCATCGCCAACGCGCTTTCCACAGGCTGGCCCCATTATGTCGCGCTCGCGGCGATGATTTTCTTTTTCAGTTATTTCTGGGTCGCCACGCAGTTCCAACCAACGCAAATCGCAGATGACCTGAAGAAATACGGAGGTTATATCCCGGGCGTGCGACCGGGAAAGCCAACGGCCGACTTCCTTGATTTCACCATGACGCGACTCACATTTGCCGGCGCGATTTTCCTCACGCTGATAGCGGTATTGCCAAGTCTACTCAGCCAGGGACTGAATGTGCCAATTATCACGGCGCAATTTTTTGGTGGCACAAGTTTGTTGATCATTGTGGGCGTGATGCTCGATACCATGCGCCAGGTGGAGACACACCTCATTCAGCGGCATTACGACGGTTTCTTGCGCAAGGGTCGCATTCGAGGGCGGTCCTTTGATCGCGCTAGCTACAGTCGCGGCGAAGCGGCAGCGAGCGGAACGCTAATGTGGTTGTACGTGGGGATCGCCGTGCTTGCAATTGCTGGCGTCGCCATTTTCCTCTACGGGCGATAGGTGAAAAGGCGGCTTGTTCTTCTCGGCGCGCCCGGTTCTGGCAAAGGGACCCAGGCAGAAATGATTACGCGTCAATTCGGGATTCCCGTCACTTCGCCGGGCGCAATTTTGCGCCGCGAAAAAGACCTCGGAACGCCGTTGGGAAAGAAGACCGCCGATGTGCTGCAGAGCGGCGGGCTTGTCTCCGACAAAATCATCATTGAATTAATTGAAGACTGGTTGCGCCTGCATGGCGGCCACGGATTCGTTTTTGACGGTTTTCCCCGGACGCTGCGGCAGGCCGAAAGTCTAACTTCGATTCTAGCGCGATTGCGTACCGCTTTGGATTTAGCGATCTGGCTCGAGGTGTCGGAACAGACTGTGCGCGATCGCATTGCCGGCCGGCTCCAATGCGGCGAATGCGGCTTTACTACCAGCTCATCCAGCGCGCAGTTCTCAGAACGTGCCGTATGCCCCTATTGCGACGGTCCATTAGTACGTCGGAACGACGACGATCTGAGCGTGCTGCAAACTCGCTTGCAAGAGTTCCGCACGAAGACCGAGCCGCTGGCATCTTTTTATGAAAAAATGTCGATACTGCATCGGATCGACGGCAACCGCGATCGCGAGGCAGTTTTTAGCGATATTTCGCGACTGATTGAAAACAAACGATGATTCCGATCAAAAACGCGAAAGAAATTGAAAAGATGCGGCAGGCATGCCGCACAGCCAGCGATATTCTCGACCGCGTTAGTGATTTAGTTCGTCCCGGTATTACCACAAAAGAAGTGGACGAGGCCGCAGCAGATTTCATGAGCGATGCGCATGTGAAAAGCGCGTTTCTTGGCTATCGGCTGGGGCACCGCGTTTTTCCCGGGAACATTTGCATTTCGCTCAATGACGAAGTGGTGCACGGCATCGGCAGCCAACGGCGGATTCAATATGGCGACATTGTAAAACTGGATATCGGGATCGTTCGGGATGGTTGGGTAGGGGACAACGCGACGACTGTGCCGGTGGGAATCATTGACGAGCGTACGGACCAGTTGCTGCGCGTGACGGAAAATGCGTTGGCCCGCGCTATTAGCACGGGCCGCGAAGGCAGGCGCGTCGGTGACATCTGCGCTGAAATTGAGGATGAAGCGCGCCGCTCTGGTTTTTCAGTCGTACGCGAATTCGTCGGACACGGGGTTGGACGAAAAATGCATGAGGAGCCGCAGATTCCTAACTACGGCAAGCGCGGGAGCGGACCGAAGTTGAAAGCTGGGATGACGCTGGCGATTGAGCCGATGATTAACATCGGCACTTCCGACGTAAGGTTGCTCGACGATGGGTGGACGGTGCGCACGGCGGATGGAATGCCTTCAGCGCATTTCGAGCACACGGTTCTGATCACGAAGGACGACCCAGAAATTCTGACATGGCGCGCAAAGACGCAATTGAGGTAGAAGGCACAGTCGTCGAGCTGCTGCCGAACACTATGTTTCGAGTCGAACTGGCCAACGGCCATCGTGTCCTGGCGCATATTTCCGGCAAAATGCGGCTCCACTTCATTCGGATCTTGCCAGGAGACAAAGTTATGCTAGAGGTTTCACCTTACGATTTGTCGAAAGGGCGAATTACGTATCGCCAAAAATGACAACGCGGAGCCGGCTCCGCGTTTTCCATTTCGCGGATTATGAAAGTACGACCATCAGTGAAAAGGCTTTGTGCCAGTTGCAGGATCGTGAAGCGCAAGAACGTGGTGCGCGTGATCTGCAAAAACCCGCGCCATAAACAGCGCCAGGGGTAGATAGCGGAATAGTGGAGTATTGATTTATGCCAAGATTACTAGGAGTCGAAATTCCGGCGGACAAACGCATCGAGGCGTCGCTCACTTATATTTACGGAATCGGCTTTGCTACAGCCAGGCGCATTCTCGAGCAGACGAACATCGATCCGAATTTGCGAGCGAAAAACCTTACGCCGCAGCAACTGAACGAAATCATTCACGCGATCACGAACAACAAGACTAAGATCGAAGGTGATCTGCGTCGTGACATCCAGGGTAACTTGAAACGTCTACAGGCAATCAACTCTTATCGCGGTATCCGCCATCGGAAAGGCTTACCTGTGCGGGGACAACGCACTTCGACAAATGCCCGGACACGCAAGGGCCCACGCAAGACTGTAGGCGTAGTACGCAATCCGGAAGCCAAAGCCGGCAAAGTTTAATTTGATTCGTTAGAATTATGGCTGACCCAGAGAATCCAACCAATCCAAGTCCGGAAGAACCGAAAACGACGGAGCCAAAATCAGTGCCGGCTCCAACAGATTCGCGCGAAGGCGAGGCGGCTGCAGCTTCAAAGGCAGATGCGCCGGCCAAGCCTGCAAAAAAAGCAGCCAAGCAAAAAAAGGAACAGCCAGCCGCTGCCGCGCCAGCAGCCTCGGAGAATCTTTCGCTTTCTGCTGATAACATCGACAAGCCAAAGATCGTCAAGGCTAAAGGTAGCAAAAACGTTTACTCGGGTATTGCCCACGTGCTTTCGACGTTCAATAACACGATCGTGACGATCACTGACATGAAAGGCAACGTGATCGGCTGGTCGAGCGCTGGTAAAGTCGGGTTTAAAGGATCGCGCAAGAGCACGGCCTACGCAGCGCAGATGGTTGCACAGGACGCCTCGCGACAGGCAATGGGTCACGGGCTCAAAGAAGTGGAAGTCTTGGTAAAAGGACCTGGAGCCGGGCGTGAATCCGCGGTCCGCGCGTTGCAGGCAGTGGGGCTCGATCTTACTGTGATCCGGGACGTCACTCCTGTACCCCACAACGGTTGTCGCCCGCCCAAACAACGCCGCGTCTAACGCGTCAACCCCTTAAACGGACCCATGGCCAGATATACAGGACCAAAAACGAGAGTGAGCCGGCGTTATGGCGTGCCGATTTTCGGCTCCTCCAAGGCATTGGAGCGGAAGAATTATCCGCCCGGTATGCATGGCCCGAGAGGTTCCCGGCGCAAACAATCAGAGTATGCGATTGCGCTCGGCGAAAAACAGAAGCTGCGCTATCAGTATGGGCTTCTCGAACGCCAGTTCCGGCGAATCTTCGAGAGCGCGCTGCGCAAGCGCGGAGTGACGGGCGAAACACTTCTCCAATTATTGGAGACGCGCCTCGACAATGTCGTTTACCGGCTTGGCCTCGCTAACACCCGCAATGCAGCTCGCCAACTGGTGTCGCACGGCCACGTGCTCGTAAACGGGCGCGGCGTGAACGTCGCGTCCTTTAACGTGAAGGCAGGGGACGAGATCACGATCAAAGATAAACCGAAATCCCGTCAACTGGTGCTGCGTAATCTTGATCTTACACAAATTGTTCCAGTGCCCGACTGGTTAACGGCCGATCGTGACGCGCTCAGCGGCAAAGTTGCGCACATTCCATCTCGCGACGAGATACAGCCGATCGTGAACGAGCAGCTTATCGTCGAGTTGTATTCGAGGTAATTATTCCCTCGAGAAAGCCCAGAGCTTTATCATAGCTTTTGCGCTGAAGGTAGTGTGCCAACTGCGGATCGATGGGTTTTGGCAAGCGCGTTTGCAGATCGTCGATTTGCTCTGAAATCGCTTTCAATCGCGCGATGTGTTTTGTTTCATCACGTCGGCTTTGCTCGTCGCGAATCACTGCGAGGCGTTCTCGCAGGATCTGCGCTAAATCCACAAGAGGTTTCTCCATTTTAATCACCGCGATTCGCTGTCGCGCATGCTGAACTCATCCGCGATCGGCCTCTGAGAGCAGCTGTCGTATAGCTTCGAGCCAATCCGATTCGGCGTCCCCTGGCAACGCAAATCGCCGTCGTCGCTCGGAGATAAAGTAGGCTCGGAGACGAATCGCTTCGTCCGATGGCTCCACGATATCTGCAGCCTCGCGTGGCATTGAAGCTCTTGCTATAGTTGCGTTTTTTCTTGCACTGGTTTCGCGCGGCTTTCGATTCGCGGTGGCACGTCGCGCGCGATTGCCTTTGCCAGCTTTTACTTTGAAGGAACCGCCGTCGTCCGGCGAGGTCTCATTTTTATCTTGGACAATTTTCTTTTTTTTCGGCACAGATTTATCGTTGATGGTTTTAATTCGTTTATCTTTCATCGGTCGATTGGCAAGTGCTTTCTCGCGCTTCCCTGATCGAGGAGTAGGTTTAGACACTTCACGGACATGAGACACTTTGTTTTCCGCTGGATCGTGACCACAATTGCGGTGTTTGTGGCTGCGCCGATCGTTGGAATCAATTACGGCGACCGTCTCGGTTGTCTGCTGGGTGCGTCGCTTCTGCTCGGTATCATCAACGCTTTTATTCGCCCCGTGCTTTTGTTGCTAAGTCTGCCG
>DATHHK010000153.1:0-20119 GCA_035317225.1 Candidatus Udaeobacter sp.
GGAAGCGATCATCGTTGGTAAAATCAAACTGACTCCCGACGTGCGCACGAACCGTATCCACGTGGTGACGCGGCCGATCAACATGCCGTTCATCCGGCAGCTGATCCAGGAATTTGATGCCAACGTTGAGTTTGCAAAACCAGTTACCCGCTATTTGCAATACGTTTCCGCCGGTGACGTGTTGCCGGTGTTGGTTCAGGCGTTGACGGAGCCAGGCACTGAAGGCGCCGGCGCGGTCCCTGGTGCCGGGGGGCTGCCTGGCGCGAGTCCGCAACCGCAGCAACAACAACGAGGAGGCGCCGGCAATACGGGCGGAACAAACCCGTATTCATCCCAATTTGGCAATTCCGGCACGGGAGGCGGTAGCGGCAGCACGCTGAACATTTCCGAGGAGCTCTCTACTCAACCGGTAAACACCGCGCCCCAAGCGGTCACGATCGGAAACTCCAAGCTCATTGCCGATCAGCGCGCCAATTCCATCATCGTCCTCGGAAACCGCGAGGTTGTGGTGAAGGTTGAAAAGATTCTGGACCAAATGGACGTCCAGGCACCCCAAGTCGCGCTGAGTACTGTGATTGGTCAATTGACGCTCAACAATAACGAGGAATTCGGCGTCGATTACTTCGCAAAGTACCACGACAGACTGGTTGGCGTGGCGCGTAATAACCAAGTATTTGGCATAAACAATCCCACTGTTCCTGGCGGCATTGAACCGTCCAAGCTGATCCAGTTCAGCAAAATCGTTAAGAATGTGGGTGCCGGCGCCAATCTTTATGTGGCGGCAGGCGACGCTTTTGCTGCCATAGTGCATGTGCTTGAGTCCACCGGTAGGTTCAAAATCGTTTCGCGGCCGACGATCTTCACCAGCAACAACAAGAAGGCCATCATCGCATCGGGCCAGGAGGTTCCGGTGCCGGTTAACACCCTTTCGAATGTCAACAGTGGGCTCATCAACAACGGTACAGCCGCAGTACAATCGAGCATCGAGTACAAAAAGGTCGTGCTTCAGCTTGAGGTCGTACCGCTCATTAATTCCGAGAAAGAAGTGTCGCTCGATATTTTGCAAAAGGTCGACAGCCTTGTCCCAAACGGAGCCGTAAATATCGGTGGCAATCAGGTCCCAACAATCGACACAAAGTATATCCGTACCAACGTTTCTGCTCAGAACGGATCGACCATTATCCTGGGCGGATTGATCGAAGATCAAAAGCAGAAGAACTACCAAGGCCTTCCTTATCTCTCGCGCATTCCACTCATCGGCGCAGCATTCCGTAGCACAGCAAGTACCAAGAAGCGATCGGAGCTAATCGTTCTTATGTGTCCGCAGGTGACCCTGACCAAGCTGGATCAGTATCGGTTGCGCCAAAAATGGGAGGACAAAAATACACATTTTGGGCCCGAACTAGACCAGGCCGAGTGCGCGGATTGCCCCAAGACTGATCGAGGTAAACAGTTAGCTTTGCCACCGCCCGACATTCCCGAGCCGAAAGATATGCGCTAAGTTACTTCTATTTTATGAAACGAATAGCTCTCACATTAGCTCTTTGCCTCGGAGCAACCATCGCGCAAGCCGACGAGTTCGACGTCGTTGATTTTGATATTTTCCGTTCAGTCGATCCATTGGCTCAACGAGACGATTGGGGTCTGCTCCATCAAGGGAAGCATGTGAACGCCACTGACTTCGCACCACGCTACAAGTGGCGATGGTGTTACTACTTCAAGGCTAACGAACAGTTAATCTTGCAGCCGGCTTACGTGGGCTCTATGCAAACGGCATTGCGTCGGCTGGGTTATTACTGCGGCCCCGTTGACGGCGTATTTACTCCACAAGTGGCCGAGGCCATCGCGCACCTGCAAAAGAATTATTCCATGCGCGTCACCGGGACACTTACCGATCCCGTGCGGCGAGCGCTCCACATGCCCTGAGCGGCCCAAGCAGGCGGTTTGCAATCCGCCCTTTTGAAACGGCGACCCAGAGATCGCCGCTCCTTGATTACGCGTTCTACGTGAAAGACCTTGCGAAACCCTTTAAATGGGCTTCATTCGAACGCTTCCGATTCTGCATTGTCGATTCTACTGAACGCCGCGCCGCATGAGCTCAACTGCCAGTCAATCACTGATTAATTTGCTGCTGGAAAGCGGCGTCTCTTCGACTGAAGAAGCGGCACAACTCGCCGTGAACCTGGACGGCGGTTCGTGGGTGAGCCAGGTGCTCGATTCCGGCAAGGTGGACGAGCAACGTTTCCTCGCTGGGATCGGGAATTTCTTCCGCGTGCCAGTTGTCTCTATCGAGGCGAAAAAGATCGATCGCGAGACATTATCGGTTTTACCGAGCCGTTTTGTTTTTCAACATCACATTCTGCCGATCGAGGTGAAGGAAAATTCGATCGTGGTGGCGACCTACGATCTTTTCAATGCGATTGGCCGCCAGCTCGCCTCGCAGCTTCTGAAAAAGCCGGCCGAGTGGGTGCTGGTGCCGCGCGCACAGCTTTTGCGCGCGATGAAAACGCTCTACGGCGTCGGCGCAGAAACATTCGATGAAATTCTTAAGACGAATCGTTCCTTCGAGGTGCTGCACGACAATGACACCGCCATCGAGTTGAATGACGAAGACCCCGAAGCGTCTGTCGTGAAATTTGTAAACCAGATCATTCGCGAAGCGATCTTCGAGCGCGCGACCGATATTCACGTCGAACCGCTGGAGAACGATCTGCGGATTCGTTATCGAATCGACGGGATCTTGCACGAGGTCGCTGTGCCGCCGCAATTGCGAGTTCTGCAATCGGCCATTATCTCGCGCCTGAAAGTCATGTCGCACATGGACATTGCGGAGCGCCGTCTGCCTCAGGACGGGCGCATTAATTTGCAGTCGCACAATCAAAATATTGACGTGCGCGTTTCGACCATTCCGACGGTAAACGGTGAATCGATCAGTCTGCGATTGCTCATCCGTAGTGAACAGCAATTCGGATTTGATCGCCTCGACCTCAGCGAAAAGCAGGAGAAAATTATTCGGCATCTGCTGGCGCAACCCAACGGCATCATCCTTCTCACCGGTCCGACCGGGTGCGGAAAATCGACGTCGCTTTACTGCTTCCTGAGCAGTATCAATTCAGTGCAGCGGCGCATTATTACAGTCGAGGAACCGGTGGAATATCGAATTCCCGGTGTCTCGCAAATCGATGTGAAACCAGAGATCGATCTGACCTTCGCCAAAGGTCTACGTCACATTTTGCGACAGGATCCCAACGTGGTGATGGTTGGCGAGATTCGTGATGTTGAAACCGCGGACATCGCAATTCGCGCGGCGATGACAGGTCACCTTGTTTTCAGCACACTGCACACGAACGATGCCGTCGGCGGCATCACGCGTTTGCTCGACATGGAGGTGGAACCGTTTCTACTCTCATCGGTAGTCAAATCGTTCATCGCACAGCGGTTGGTACGCACGATTTGTCCAGACTGCGTGCAATTGGTCGATTATCCTCGCGAATATCTCGCGGAGATCGGTTTTCCCGTGAAAGAACTCGGTACCAGTTTCCAGCGCGGCGCTGGTTGCGATCAATGCCGTCAGACTGGGTATCAAGGGCGCGCGGCAATTTATGAGGTTTGCCTCATCACGGAGCCGCTGAGAAAGATGATCATGCGAAAACGCGATGGCGGCGAGCTCAAGCAATGCGCCATCGCCGAAGGCATGGAGACTTTGCGGCAGGACGGTTGGCGACGCGTTGCTGAAGGCAAAACAACCATCGAGGAAGTCGTTCGGGTCACGCAAACCGACGAGGTGATGGCCGAAACGACCGAGGAAGCGGAGCCGGTCGCGGCGGGGTAATTGCGCTAAGGGCGGAGGCGCGAAGGGCGAAGCGGAGTGCGCCTGTTGCTCTTGGCTCTTTTCCTTAACTCTTAGCCAGTATCGCCCCGCAATTCGCGGATCGCCTTTGCGTAATCTGTCGCGTGAAAAATTGAGGTGCCGGCGACAAGCACATTTGCGCCGTTTTCGATCGATATCTGTGCAGTCTCGGCGTTGATGCCGCCGTCTACTTCGATGTCGATCCTGCTGTTCAATGATCTTGCGTGTTTAACTTTTAGCATTTGATCGACTCGAAAAGACTGGCCCCCGAAACCGGGATGCACGGTCATCACCAGTAGCATGTCGATCTTGTCCAGGAACGGCTCAACCGAATCAAATGAGGTTTCCGGATTTAGAGTGAGACCGGCGCGGCAACCGGCATGTCGAATCTGCTGCAACGTTTTCGCGACGCCGTGCTTCGCCTCTGGTTCTACGTGAACCGTGATCGAGTTCGCGCCGACTTTGATAAATCGCGGAACATAATGATCGGCGTGCTCGATCATAAGATGGACATCGAGAGGAAGACTTGTTAGGCCGCGCACCCATCCGACGATCTCCGGACCGAAGGAAATATTATCGACGAAATGCCCATCCATGATGTCGCAGTGAATCCAATCGGCGCCGGCGGCCTCCACCCGATGGATTTCGTCCCCGAGTCGCGAGAAATCGGCGGCCAGAATAGATGGGGCGACGATTACTCTTCCCATAGACTGATGGAGTAAAGGAGTAATGGAACAATGGCAAGCCCCGGCACAATGCTCCAGCGCTCCAACCCTTCATACTTCAACAGAATGCGCTTGACGGCGTGCCGCTCTGTTTCATGTTACGGCGGTTCAGCCGGCCGAATCGCGCTCGTGGGGAGGGTCCTGGAAGATGGGCCGCCTCAAGCGGATGAACGCGCTTCTTCTCAGGCTGGAATATTTCTGCTAAAAAAATAATTCATGTTCAATGGACTTTTCGGCTGGTTATCCAGCGATATCGGGATCGATCTGGGTACGGCAAACACACTTGTTTACGTAAAGGATCAGGGGATCGTTTTGCGCGAACCATCGGTGGTGGCCGTGCAGGCCGGCACCAACAGAGTGTTGGCCGTCGGTGACGAAGCCAAGCGCATGCTTGGCCGCACGCCGGCAAACATCGTTGCAGTGCGCCCACTCAAAGATGGCGTGATTGCGGACTTCGAAGTGACGGAAGCGATGCTGCGCCACTTCATCACCAAGGTGCATAATCGTCGGGTCAAAGCGAGACCGCGCGTTGTTATCGCTGTGCCATCTGGAATTACGGAAGTGGAAAAGCGCGCCGTGCGCGAATCCGCGACACATGCTGGAGCGCGCGAAGTGTATTTGATCGAAGAACCGATGGCAGCGGCAATCGGAGTCGGACTTCCGGTACAGGATCCAGCCGGCAACATGATCATCGATATCGGTGGAGGCACGACGGAGGTCGCTCTTATTTCGCTGTCCGGAATTGTGTTCAGCCGGAGCGTCCGCGTTGCTGGCGATGAGCTCGACGAAGCCATCGTCCAGTACATGAAGCGCGCCTACAATCTGATGGTCGGCGAACGCACTGCCGAGGAGATAAAGATTAAGATTGGATCGGCATATCCCAGCGAAAAGGAGACCAGCGTAGAAGTTAAGGGACGCGACCTGGTCGCCGGTTTGCCTAAGACGCTCATGATCACTTCCCAGGAAGTACGTGAAGCGCTGCTAGAACCGATCTCGACAATCGTCGATTCCGTGCGGATCACTTTGGAGCGCTGTCCCCCAGAGCTTTCGGCGGACCTCGTCGATCGCGGCCTGGTCCTGGCAGGCGGCGGTGCGTTGCTGCGGGGCTTTGACAAGCTTCTGAGCGAGGAAACAGGTTTGCCTGTCCATGTTGCTGAAGATCCGCTGAGCGCAGTGGCGGAAGGGACCGGCAAATGCCTCAATGAACTTAAATTCTTGCGTCAAGTCGCCTCGGCAGACCGCCAGTGGCGGTAGGAAGAATTGCGGATGGGCGATTTCGGATTGCGGCCTGATGTCGGCTCTTCCGGAGATCTCTATTTTCCTTAGTCAGCAGATTCCAATCCGAAATCCGCAATTGCGATGAGCCGCACGAACTTCATCGCGTTGCTAATTTTCGGCGCAATCCTGGGATACTTTCTCACCTTTGGGCCGGCGACCACGCAGAAGTTCAAGACCGGCGTTTATCAGCTGCTGGCACCATTTTTCACCGGCGGTTCTGGACTAAAAAAACAGCTTACATCGGTGCGTACAGGCTTGAAATCGCTCGATCAATTAGAGCGCGAAAATGCCAACTTACAGGTGGAAAATCGAGAGCTGAAAGCGACTAACCAGGGGCTGCGCGATGCCGAGAATGAGGTGAATCGATTGCGTCATGCTCTCAATTATCGTGAGCGCTCGGTCTTTAAGTTAATTGCCGCAGAGATAGTCGCGCGCGATTCCTCGACTTGGTGGCGAACGGTTACGATTAACCGTGGAAGGAGAGATGGCATCGAAATCGACATGGCTGTCGCGACGGACGAGGGATTAATAGGAAAAATAACGACCGCAAGTGACAGCGTCTCGGTCGTATTACTGGTTTCCGATGAAAACTGCCGGGTGGCCGCAAAGGTGGAAGGAAGCCGAGAACAGGGGATCGTATCCGGTGAGCGCGTGACGACGGGACTCACCCCGCTTTTGAGCCTGAATTTTTTGTCAAAACAAGCTGACCTGAAGCCTGGCCAAAAAGTTTATACTTCGGGAGTCGGCGGCGTGTTTCCGTCGGGTTTGCTGATTGGCAGTGTTAAAGCTTTCCATGTGCGAGAACTGGATGGACAAGCGCAGCTCACGCCCGCAGTCGACCTGTCGCATTTGGAGGACGTGTTCGTTGTGACCGGTCGAAAATGATTTTCTTTTTTGTTTTGCTCCTGTTTGTGCTGATAGCGCAGATTGCGGAGTTTTTTATTCCAGCACTGCCCTGGCTCTACAACGCACACGTGTACATTGTGCCCGTGATTGTCTTCTATGGCGCGATGGCCCTGCCGTTTCCTCTGATGCTGTCGCTTGCCCTGTTCGCGGGGGTTTTGCTGGATGCTCTTACTGTACAGGTGATCGGAGGGAAAGTTGAAATTTCAACTGGATCATCGATACTCATTTACGGTGTGCTGGCAGGATTAATGCATGGCCTAAGACCGCTCTTTGCGCGCGGCCGTTGGGAAGTGCACTGTGTCCTGAGTGGCGTTTTCACCTCGTTGATAGTTCTGGCGCAATATTTAATGATTACATTCCGTCGCGGCTCTTTCGTGTTCACCCGCGAAGTTTGGTGGCAGATCGGCGGGCCTGGTCTCATTGCCATGGCAATGGCCCCGATCATATTCTGGTTCTTACAGTGGATGGGACGCGTTACTGCCTACTCCTATCAACCTGAGAGGGGGCGGCTTGAATGAACAGGCGCCGCATTACTTCGCGTTCGCGGATTCAGCTTCTCGGCCTCTTTATGCTGATCGGCATGGGCGCTCTTGGTCTCAAGCTGTGGTGGATCCAGGTAGCGCATGGTCAGGAATGGACTTCCCAGCTTCGCGGTAGTTCTCAAGTGACGGTGCGGATTCCTTCGGTGCGCGGCGAGATCAAGGATCGCAACGGACTAACTCTCGTCCAAAACCGGGCCAGTTATGAAGTGGATTTTTATCTCCCGGAAATGGTCAAAGGCTATCGCGAACGCTTTGGTCAGCCCCCCGTGAACGCGTATCGAACGACCATCAATGGAATGCCGAAAGACCTGAAGGAACCGGACATCATCAAGATCGTCAATAATGGGATCGTCCCACGGCTCAACGACCTCGATCTTGCCAGCGATTATAACGCAGGCCGGTTGCAGAAACACTATCGCAATGATACCGAAGTTCCGTTTTCCTACGTCAAGGACATCGATTTCCCAACTTTGGCGAAATTTTCCGAGCATGACGTCGGATTGCCGGGAGTGGAACTTACGATCAAACCGGTGCGTTCCTACGTTTACGGCGCGCTTGCCTCGCATCTTTTGGGTTATGTCGGCATGCCAAACGATATCGATAAAGAGGACGCGAAGAAGTTCACTTTTTACCAGGGAGACATGGACGGGAAATCGAATGTCGAAAAAATCATGGACGAGTATCTGCGCGGGAAACCGGGTGTTCGTTACTTGCGACGTAATGCGAAAGGCACGATCGACGGCGTCTTGCGCGAAGATCCTCCGCAACAGGGAGCCAACGTTTTCCTGACGATCGACGCGCGCATTCAAGCTATTGCAGAAGAAGCGCTGCGCGCCGTAAGCAGGGCCGGCGCAGTAGTCGTCGATCCAAACAACGGCAACATTTTGGCGTTGGCTTCTGTGCCTTCGTTCGATCCAAATACTTTCATTCCGAGCATCAAGGCGAAGGATTGGACTGCGCTACAGAAAGACGAGGGCGATCCATTGGTCAACCGCGCCATTAGCTGTCTGCCGCCAGGCTCGACATTCAAGCTCATCACGGCGCTCGCCGGTCTGCGGGGCACGAAAAATCTCGCAGGCGCCAAGTACGGTTGCTACGGCGGCATCAGCTACGGCGACCACTTTTTCCGATGCTGGGTGGCCGAAAAGCATTACACGCACGGAACCATCGGAGTCTCCGATGCGCTAAAGGTTTCGTGCGACTCCTTTTTCTATCAGTACGGCAATGCCGCAAGCATTCAGTCGATTGACCACGTCGGCAAGATGTTGGGCATGGGCGAAGAATCGGGCTTGCAACTGTCAGGCGAACAAACCGGCAATATGCCGGGGCCAGAGTGGATGCAAATTCATCATCCCCAGGAAAGGTGGTCACAAGCGCAAACCGCCAATGTTTCGATCGGTCAGGGATATACGCTTGTTTCACCCTTGCAATTGGCAATGGCCTACGTGGCCATCGCAAATAGCGGCATCTGCTATTACCCACGCTTGGTCGATAAAGTTTTGAAGCAAGACGGCTCTCCGGTCTTAGATGAGCAAGGTAATCCAGCAGCGCCGCCGCCACGCGTGCGATCGGACTTGCGCCAGGAAATCTCCCCTGAGCATATCGAATTGGTTCGCAAAGGCCTTTGGAAGGTTGTGAATGAAGACGGCGGCACAGGGGGCAGAGCGCGTTTGAAAGATTGGGTGGTAGCGGGGAAGACAGGCACTGCGCAGGCCACTGACCGCGGACAAGAGGAAAACGTGGCGTGGTTCGCGTGTTTCGCTCCATATGACCATCCGAAGTATGTGGTCGCAGTAATGGTTCAAGGTGCCTCCGGCCACGGCGGCGAAGTCGCGGGCCCAATCGCCGACAGAATCTTGGAGCGCTCACTCGCGCTGGATGAAGGCAAATTCGACATGCCGGTGGCCTGGCTCCAGCCTGCGCATCACGCCAATCCACTCCAATTGATCAAGTCGGTAGCTTATAATGAAAAAGGCGGGAATCTCGCAGGCGGGGACGAAGAAAATGCCCCCGCTTCGCAAACTGCCACTGCGCAGATGGCAAGCACTGACGCATCGCCGGATGTTGAGCCGGAAGCGGATTCTCAAGGCAAAGTGCGTCGGCGGGGCGCTGCGGTGGCCCGCGCTGTTCCCGCTGCGGCGCCAGCTCCCCGTAATTTCTTTCAAAAGATCTTTGGAATGCGTCCGCGCCAGGCACCTGCGCCACCGCCACCGCCCTCAAACCGCCGGCGTGGAACACCACCACGATGAACACCCGACCAGAACTGTCGCTACAGTGCATTTGGCCAGTTCCGCTTCTGATCGGACAACCCTTTTCCTTTTATGATAGACAAAGTAAAAAAACTTTTGGGTCTTTCCTCACGAAAGACCGGCAAAAAGCTCATACTGAGCGTCGAAAAGCTCGAGTCGCGCGTCGCTGTTCTCGAGAATGGCCGGCTCGAGGAGTACAGTGTCGAGCGCAAGAGCTCACGGAATATCGTCGGCAGCGTTTATAAGGGTAAAGTCAAAAACATCGAGATGGGGTTGAAGGCGATGTTTGTCGACATCGGCTTCGAGAAAAACGCGTTCCTTCATTTTTGGGACGCAATTCCGGCTGCGCTAGACAGCGGTGTAGAGGAAATTGATCGCCGTGGGAGCAAGCGGCCGCGAAAACGGATCACAGTTAAGGATATACCGAGTATCTATCCTGTCGGCTCGGATGTCATTGTCCAGGTCACAAAGGGTCCCATCGGGAACAAAGGGCCGAGGGTAACTACGAACCTCAGTTTTGCCGGGCGCTATCTGGTGCTGATGCCGTTCAGCGATCGCAGCGGCATCTCGCGAAAAATTGAAAATCAGAGAGAGCGCGAACGGTTGCGCAAGATTGTCCGGGAGTTAGAAATTCCCGACGGCGTCGGAGTCATTATCCGCACCGTAGGCGAAGGTCAGCGGGCAAGGTATTTTGTGCGGGATCTGCGTTTTCTTCTCGATCAGTGGGACCAGGTCGAGCAATTCATTCGTGAGCAACCGGCCCCGTGCCGTCTCTTTGAGGAGCCGGATTTGGTCGGGCGAACGGTGCGCGATTTTCTCACTGAGGAAATCGACGAAGTCGTTTGCGATGACCGCGCGGCTACGGAACGAATGATCGAAATGATAGGGCAGATTTCCCGACGCGCCCGGAATCGAGTGAACCATTACGATGGCGCGATGCCAATTTTCGAAACGTACGGTGTGCAAAAGCAAATCGATGACGCTTTTCATCGGCAAGTCTGGCTGAAGTGCGGCGGTTATATTGTGATCGATGAGACTGAAGCGCTCGTGGCGATCGACGTAAATACGGGGCGAAACAAGGGTGGACGCGACGTCGAGAAAACAATTTTGCAAACCAACCTGGAGGCTGCAGATGAAATCGCGCGCCAGCTTCGTTTACGCAATATCGGTGGACTAATTATAGCCGACTTCATCGATATGAAGAGCCGTAAAGACCAGCAGGCAGTTTACGGTTTGATGAAGGAGCGACTCAATCGCGACAAAGCCAAGACACATATTCTCCCCATTTCACAGCTCGGCCTGATGGAGATGACCCGCCAAAGAGCGCAGGAAAGCCTCAGCGATACTATTTACGAGAATTGCCCCTACTGCGGGGGACGCGGCGTGGTGAAAACCTCCATGACCACGAGCGTAGAATTGCATCGGACTCTCAATACGGTCATGCGCAAGTATCAGGAGAGCATTCATGATATCCGCGTGATTCTGAATCCAGGTGTGTTGAAGCGGTTGAAGGAAGAAGATGAGGACTTACTGGTGGAGTTGGAGCGCCGTTATGCGGGCCGACTCACCTTTCGTGGCGATCCCACATTTCACCACGAAAAGTTTACCATTACCGACGCAAATACCGGCGCGGAACTCCAGCCGTAAGGCGGCGCCTTACACCAGAAAAATCTTGCAATTTCTTATTGGCTGCCCAAGAGTCGGACATCCAGGGTGATGGCGAGTTTCGTAATTACCCGGGTGTTTCAAAGGAGTGTTTGGAGCGTAAGAAACTGAGGAGAGACTTAACCAAAGGAGAAATAAGATGACAAGAACGGTGTTGGGACTGTTATGCATCGCTGCAATCACTTCTGCAGCGGTTGCCGGGACTGAAAGCTATTCCGGAAAGGAGATGAAACAGGTGGCGCCGCCACCGTGTCCGCAATGGTACGCAGACAACGAGTTTAACGTCGGTCTGTGGGGCACTTATATTTTCACAGGAAACAATTGGCAGAATGATCGTTACCTCGAGTCGGATCATGCCTTCGGTGGTGGCATTGACCTCAAATACTTTTTCCACCGGTACTTCGGTGTCGGTATTGAAGGATGGGCGGTGGATGCCAGGCGCTCATTTGAGGATGTCTTTATCGATCTTAATAATGGCATCTTCGACGCCCATACTGCACATGAAAGCCGTGCAGTTGGTTCTGTGTTGGGCACATTGACATTGCGCTACCCGATTCCCTGTACGCGCTTCTCGCCCTACATTTTTGGTGGAGGCGGCGGAATCTTTGGTGGAGGCCAAAGCACGAACATTGTCGTGAACGACGGAATCATTCGCACGGAACAAACTGGTTCCGAGACGCGGGCAATCGGCCAGGTAGGCGGTGGCATGGAAGTTCGCATGACTCCTCACATCGGCTGGGTCAGCGATTTCAGCTGGAACTTTGTGGACGGACCGAACAATAACTTTGGCATGGTGCGCACTGGGGTTAATTTCGCGTTCTAACGGATCGAGAATCGGTATTTGTTAAAGCGGTGTCCGGAATTTCGGGCGCCGCTTTTGTTTTTGATACTCAATGTTGGATTGAGCGATACGGATTGGCGTTTGCGAACGTCGATACGCGCACGAAATTGTGATGATGTCGTTCGTCGAAATACTGGATAATCTCGCTCTGAAGAAGTCCGAGCTTGTCGAGCGCTTCGAGCACCTGATCACGTCGAAATCGGATCAGCAGCTCGAAGCGATGGCCCAAGCTTCGAGTTCGCTCACTCTTCAAAATTTTGGGCGAACGATGCGTCTGTTCGCTCCGCTGTATCTCTCCAATGAATGCATCAACAACTGCCAGTATTGCGGCTTCTCGCGCGATAATCCGATTCTTCGCGTCACCCTCGACGTCGACGAAGTGATGGCCGAAGCTCAGCATCTCGCGCGTCAGGGATTTCGTCAGATTCTCCTTGTCACAGGCGAGCACCCAAAATTTGCGGGCCACGACTATCTCGCCGAATGCGTTCGCGCGCTCGCTCCTGATTTTTCGTCAATCTCCATTGAGGTAGGGCCGATGGAGATGGAAGATTACGTGCCGATTGTGGAGTCTGGCGCGGAAGGACTCGTCGTCTATCAGGAAACGTACAATCGTGGCATTTATGCGGAAATGCATACCGCTGGACCGAAACGCGATTTTAATTTTCGACTTGATTGCGTCGAGCGCGGTTATGCAGCCGGTTTTCGTCGGCTCGGCGTCGGCGCGCTGATCGGTTTGTCGCGCTGGCAGGATGAAACGATCGCGCTGGCTGCGCATTTGGAATATTTGTTCAAACGCTGCTGGCAGGCGCAAATTACGGTAAGCTTACCGCGGTTGCGTCCGGCGGCTGGCGGATTTCATCCGCTCTTCTCGATGACAGATCGCGAACTGGTGCAATTGGTTTGCGCTTTGCGGATTACTTTCCCCCAGCTCGGGATCGTGCTTAGCACTCGCGAACGTGCCTCTCTGCGGGATTCGCTGGCGTCAATCGGGGTAACGATGATGAGCGCTGGCAGCCACACCGAGCCCGGCGGCTACACTCGCCAGGGCCGCGTAAACCTTCATCGCACTGTGCGTGGCCGCATCGTCGCTCCCGAATACCAGGACGGTGAAGATGAACTCGCCACAGGCCAATTCGCGATTAGCGATGAACGGTCCCCGGCCGAAATCGCCGCAGTCCTACGCCGTCGCGGACTCGAGCCCGTGTGGAAAGATTGGGACCAGGCTCTTTGCGGAGTGTGAAGATTTCACTCAACGGCGAATCTGTCGACGTGCCCGAAGTGAAAACGATCGCGGAATTAGTTGATCGTTATCAGTTGCCGCCGCAATCCATCTTAGTTGAGCACAACGGGTTTGCCGTGCATCGATACGAGTGGAGACAGCGGCCACTGTGCGAAGGCGACCGAATTGAGTTCATCCGTGTCGTCGCCGGCGGCTAGAAGCTAGCTAAAGCGATTCTTCGTCAGATTTGAGCCGCGCCCTTCACCACGACCCGCATTCCGTCGGTTTGGATGACGGTGACTGGTGTTTGCGAGGCGATAAATTCGCCTTCCGTTACCACATCGACCACATGATCGGCGAAACGCGCTTTGCCGCTCGGTCGCAAGACCGTAACCGCGGTGCCTTGCATTCCTGGAGTTAAAGCGATCGCAGTCGCGAACTGTCGTGGCACGCCGACGAGCGATGGGCCGGGTGGACTGGAATCCATCAAAGCGAACCGGCGATAGATGCTGGTGCGCGGCAGGTAGCGCGCCAGAAGAGCGATCACTATTACTGAGCCGACAAGCGCGATGAACATGTTAAGCAATGGCATCGCAAACATTTTGCCGGTCGGGAAAAAATTCTGACCCGGGTAGCGATCGATCATCGTCCACAGCAGTGAAGCGAGCATGAGGAAGACGCCGACAACCCCGAAAACAATCGTGCTATGCGCGAAAAAGAGAATCTCGATGAGCACGAGAACCAATCCGAGAATGAACAGCGCAACGACTTCCCAGCCAGCCAGCCCGGCGAGGTAATGCCCAAGGAAAAACAGGCCGAAACAGATCGCAGAGATAATGCCAGGCCACATCACACCAGGAATTTTGAACTCCAAATACGCGCCGAGAATTCCTCCCAGCAGCAGTAACGGCGCAAGTGCGGTGATCCAAAACGCGATTTGTTCAAAGCCGGTTGGCTCGATCGTGGCGATGGTGCCTTTGAGTCCGGCTTTTTTGGCCAGATCAGGAACCGAATCAGCGACACCTTCTGCGAGCAACGGTTCGCCATTGATTCGTTCAGTTGCCTCCTGGGCGTTGAGAGTGAGGACTGCGCCCTTCGGATGAACAACGCGATCACCGATTTTTACTTCCTTGTCCTTATTCATGAACGCCTCGGCGACGTCCGGATTGTGTCCGTTCTTGGTTGCGGAACCCCGGACGAGCGCAGACCAATAGGAAATCGTTTTCTCCTTTGCCGTAGTGGGAAGGTCTTCTCCGGTTGAGAGGATTGGCGCAGCTGCGCCAATTGCGCTCACCGGCGCCATGTAGATGTGGTGCGTGGCAATAGCGATAAGGGAACCTGCGGATCCGGCATTTGTGTTGATGAACGTGTAGGTCGGGATTTTGGTTTGGTTGAGCGCATTCACGATATCGGTCGCTGTATCGAGTCGGCCGCCGTATGTGTCCATGTCGAATATGATCGCCGATGCTTCGTTGCTCTCGGCGGTTTTCACTGCGCGTCGTAAGAACGCGAGGAGCGAGGGTGCAATTTCGCCGCGTAGGAGGACGACAACTACATCGCCTTTATGAATTGCTTCGCGCGCCTGCACAGGCACCGTCACGAGAGAACATATCAACGCTAGGATTGGGAGCCTCGTTTTCACACAAGTTGAGATTGTAGGGCGTTTCTGTGAAACTCCCGGCGTGTCATTTCGATGTGGTGTCTGACACAGACGTCCTGCGGTAACTGTTTTGAAACGACGTCGCACTGCGTAAGTTTGGCATCGCATCAAAAGCCAAACGAGGCAAAAATAATCAGGCGCGCATGGGAACGATCCCTTCGGAAATGATCGAGCAGATTGCTGCGTCGAACGACATCGTAGACGTAATCGGCTCGTATTTTCCGCTTAAACGCGCCGGGGCAAATTTCAAGGCGCTCTGTCCATTTCATCAGGAGAAAACGCCTTCATTCATAGTCAGCCCGAGTCGGCAGACATTTCATTGCTTCGGTTGTGGAGCAGGCGGGAGTGTTTTTAGATTCATCATCGACTACGAGCATACCGATTTTCCATCGGCTGTGCGGAAGCTTGCGGCGCGTGCCGGAATTACAGTGGTGGAGACGCGGGGGGCGGAGAGTGAAGATCGGCGATATGAGGCGCGCCGGACATTGCTGAAATTGCATGCCGACGCTGCCGAATGGTTTCATGAAAATCTGTTAAAAGGAGATGTCGGTGAATCAGCGCGAAAATATTTAAAACATCGCGGGATTACGGCGGAAATTGCCAAACAGTGGCAGCTTGGTTACGCCCCGGACGAGTGGGACGCGTTTGGCAGCTGGGCTCGCGGACACGGCTACTCTACTCGCGACCTTATTACGAGCGGCCTCGCAAAAACAAGGGATGATGCAGAGAGCGCGCCCAGTGAAAGGTCAAGTGCGTACGATCGCTTCCGTGGAAGAATTATTTTTCCGATCTGCAACGATGTCGGCGAAGTGATCGGCTTTAGCGGCCGTCTTTTGAAAGACGCCGAGGGGGCGGCGAAATATTTGAATTCGCCGGAGACGCCGCTTTTCCGAAAAGGCCATGTTCTTTTCGGCCTGCACAAGACCAAGCGCGCCCTGATTGAGGCGAACTGCGCTGTTGTCTGCGAGGGGCAACTCGATTTGATAAGTTTGTTTGAGGCGGGAATCACGAACGTCGTTGCTCCGCAAGGGACCGCGTTCACGGAAAAACAGGCGCGGCTCTTGAAACGCTTTGTAAACGACGTTGTTCTTTGCTTCGACGCCGACGCAGCTGGCCAGAAAGCCGCCG
This sequence comes from Candidatus Udaeobacter sp., assembly GCA_035317225.1. GTDB lineage: Bacteria > Verrucomicrobiota > Verrucomicrobiia > Chthoniobacterales > UBA10450 > Udaeobacter. Next base: position 16,064 of record DATHHK010000153.1, read on the forward strand.
AGCGTTCGCTCGATGCGTTGCTACAGAACGACCTGATTGTGCGTGTAGCCGAGATGCCAGCAGGAGAAGATCCTGACTCCCTGGTCCGGCATGAAGGGAAAGAAGCATTTGAAAGCCGTATTGTCGGCGCGCGTGATTTTTTCGATTACTGGATTGAGCGTGAGACTACCGGTGTTGATCTAGGTTCGTTAGGCACGAAGATGCAGGTGGCGAGAAGCCTGGCTGAGACTGTTTCGCGCATCCGCGACCCACTCATGCGGGGGGAAGTTGTAAACAAAGTCAGTGCATATCTGGGTGTCGCCGTTCAAGATTTTCAATCGCTTCTGCCCAAGCAGAGAGCTGAATCAGTTCGATCAGGCGATCAATCTGAGGCGGATGGTGCGCCTGAGGCGAATGAGACTGCTCAGGTGCCGCGGCACGATATCGCCATGCTTTGCCTTCTGGCATTGAGAGACGAAAAAGCGCGCGAATTTCTTCGCGAACAAAATTGGCGCGAGATTCTCGCCCAAGTCCCGGATGGAGAAATTCTTGCCCTCATCCTTAAAAGCGACTTGCATCCAGATGAGGCTGCCTCACTCAACGCCTTTATGGTCACACTTTCCCCGCCGGAGGAGCGACTGGTCTCTTCGTGGCTTCTTCAAAAGACGCCGCCCAATGCCCGCGCGATGGTCGAAAAATGGTGGCTCGGCATTCGCCAGGCTGTCTTGCGACGGCAACTTGATGTCGCCACGAACCGAATCAAACTCCCAAATCTCACCACCGGTGAGACGGTAAATTTGCAGAAACAAATTCTTGACCTCCGGGGACAGCTCCACGAGCTTTCCCAGCTTGCCGGCCCGGCCGGCAATTAGCCCCGAAAGGATTCGGAGTTAGTTGTCGATTGCCGCGCGGCAAATCGAACGTCTTAGTCAAATCCTTAATCGCATTATCTTGGCCAGGCATTCGAAACAAAGGGGAGGCAGCCGACGGTCGTCGGCGAAACGGCTTAAACCGGCCCAGCGCCGCGGTTCATCAAAAAGACGTGTTGTTCTTCGACTTCGTCGGAGGCTCAAAAAACAGCCGCGGATCGTTGCGCTTAAAGCCAAGCGCAGAGGCGCGTCAGCCCAACGCAACGGATCGTTGCCGGAGCCAGCAGAGCAAATGGCAGCGTCTCGTTTGTACTCAGCGATTGAATTACAGAGCCGCATTCGCGAACTCATCAAGCTCGCAAAGGAACAAGGTTATCTCACTTTTGACGACTTAAATGAGGCGTTGCCCGAGGGAATCACTGACGCCGATGAATTGGACCTTATCCTCACGCGGCTGCGTCGCCTGGAGATTGACATTATCGAAGCGTCGGAAGTCGATCGGTACAAGGACGGCAAAAAAGATACAGAGGAGGATCTGGAAGAGGAAGAGCGACCCGAAACCAAGGTCGATATCCTGGACGACCCAGTGCGGATGTATCTCAAGCAGATGGGCCAGGTGCCCCTCCTGACCCGCGAACAGGAAGTAGAAATATCCAAACGCATCGAGGAAGCCGAAGACATGGTGCTGAAGCACATCAATCGCTTCGGTTTTATCGCGCAGGCCCACCTGGATCTCGCTGGGAAGCTGATCGAGGGCAGGGAACGGTTCGATCGTGTAATTCTGGACAAGAAAATCGAGAGCCGGGAGAGGTATATGAAAAATCTCCCGCGGCTCTGCAAACAGGTGGGTCAATTAAGCGTGTCGATCACGCGGCAGTTTTGCGAGGTCGGGCGCAATTCTTCAAAAAAACTACCGCAGAAGCTCCGGGCATTGCAAAGGACGACGAGTTCATTGCAAAGGCTTTATCCTCTTTTTTACCTCAAGCAGAAGGTCACGGAGGAGTTTGTGCATCTGGCGGATGACGCACACCATACTTCGCTTTATCTGCAAGCTGAGCTGGCCAAAAATCCTCGCGGCAAGAAACGGCGATTGCAGCTTCAGAATAAAATCCGCGAGCTGGAAAAGGGGCTGTGGTTCTCGCTTGCCGAATATGCGAAAGAGTACCAGATGCTCAAGAGCTGGATGCGCCAGGCCTTCAAGGCCAAAACCGAAATGGTGGAAGCCAACCTCCGTCTCGTTATCTCGATCGCAAAAAAGTACACCAACCGTGGTCTGTCCTTCCTCGACCTAATCCAAGAAGGAAACATGGGGTTAATGAAGGCGGTTGAGAAGTTTGAGTATCGACGGGGGTACAAGTTTTCCACCTACGCGACATGGTGGATTCGCCAGGCCATCACCCGCTCAATTGCCGATCAGGCGCGCACGATTCGCATCCCGGTCCATATGATTGAGACCATTAATAAGCTGATGCGTGTGCAAAAACAGCTGGTCCAGGAATACGGGCGCGAGCCCTCGCCCGAAGAAGTCGCCGAAGAAGTCCTGCTGCCAGTAGATCGCGTGCGGTCAGTCCTAAAGATGGCGCAGCAACCAATCTCGCTTCAGTCACCGGTAGGCGAGAGCGAGGAGACCAATTTTGGCGATTTTATCGAAGACAGGGGTGCCGAAAATCCGAGTGACATGACTGCGATTGTCTTGTTGAAGGAAAAAATCAAGGATGTCCTGGAGACGCTCACGGATCGTGAAAGGCAAGTCCTCGAGCAGCGATTTGGGTTGGTTGATGGATATAGCCGAACCTTGGAAGAGGTAGGCCGACAGTTTCAGGTCACCCGCGAGCGTATCCGCCAGATCGAAGCAAAAGCCTTGCGTAAAATGCGCCATCCAACACGTATTCGGCAACTCGAAGGCTTCCTTGAAGCTCCCGGACTGTGAATATGATTGCCATTCCAGCGCAACTTTCCCACTCTACAGATAGTTCAATTGACTGGAGACTATGGATCGTGAAGATGACAAGCAGTTGTGGGATATTCTCGGCCGTGTTCCGGAGCCCACTCTTTCGCCATTCTTTGCCCGCAACGTAGTGAGGAGCGTTCGCCAGGAAGCGACTCGCTTTGGGCGGATGCGCGGATGGTTTAGTTGGCGGAGGCTTGCCGCGGCGTCCGCTGTGGTCGTCCTCGTGATCGGTATGGCTATCGCCACGCATCATCCGGCCTCGCAGACGAAGACAACAAATGACCTAGATGTGGTGGCAAAGATCGATCCCCAAGATTATGAGGTCGTGGCCGATCTGGATGAACTGATCGCCTGGGATGAAAATAGCGTGTGGGAAGAAAAGCCAACTATGTAATCTGGTCGTCGCTCTGTCGGCTTTGGCCTTGTTCTGCTCTGCCGCACAAGCGCAACCACAGTCAAATCGGCCCGCTGGGCGCCCGCCAGCCGGGCCTCCGCACGGGCGTCCTCAAGTCCCAAACGCACGCGAGCGCTGGATAGCGATGCCTCCTGCAGCCCGGCAAAATTTCCAGCGCAATGCCGAGCGTTGGCTGCGGATGAGTCCGGCAGAGCGCAACGTAATGCGCCAGCGAGAGAATTTGCGCCGTGAGACGATCAGGCGCGAGACCGATACGGCGCTTCGCGACTCAGGCCTCCACCTGAACCCGCAGGAACGCGCTCAATTTGAATCGCGCTACATGCAGGAACGCCGAAGGGTGGAGCGAACGTTGAGGCAGCAAATCGAGACCGAACGACAACAGCAACTGCCGGCACTAATTAAGGAACTGAAAAAAGAGTTTCAGATTGATCAGCCAACCAAGGGTCCGGCGACAAAATCGGTAGAGTCGCCCAAGCCCAAGAAGTAGCGGCCGGCCGTTCATTCTTATCCAAGCGGCTCCAGAAAAGAAACTGGCTCGAGATTGCTCCCGAGCCAGCTCGATCTGGATTTCTAGATACTACGTCAGCCTATTACCGACGATAGTTGTGGTGATATCGGTGGTGACGATAGTAATTCCCGCGCCCGCCGTACCAATAGTAAGGTCGGTAATACCCGTAATTCCGATACGGTCGGTAGTAGGAATAGCGGTACGGATAGTATCCGTAGTAACCTGGTCCTCCGAACCCAACTGAGAAGTAAACTTGAGCGTCAGAACGCTGCGCCGGAACGAAAGCCAGTACCCCTGTCACCAATCCAATTAAGAGAAGTTTTTTCATTGTTTT
>DATHHK010000154.1:0-20931 GCA_035317225.1 Candidatus Udaeobacter sp.
TTGCGCGATTGACGCCCAAGTAAAGTGTTCTTCCACACGTTTGCGTCCTGCCTTGCCAAATCTTTCTCGCAGTTGTCGATCTTTCATCAGCTGATTGATGCGCCCCGCAAGACCTTGCGCGAATTTCTCCGGGTCTGTCGGCTCGAACGAACCTTCCTTTGTTTGTTCGAGTGGAACCAGAAATCCGGTCTCGCCATCGACAACGACCTCTTTGATTCCGCCGACGGCGCTCGCGACTACCGCGGTTTCACACGCCATTGCCTCAAGATTAATGATGCCAAACGGTTCGTAGATCGACGGGCAAACGAACACGGCTGCGTGGGAATAAAGCTCGCGCGTAGCCGTCTGATCCACCATTTCATTGATCCAGATGACCCCGGGCCGCTGTGCTTTGGCACGATCGACTGCGCCTTTCATTTCTTCCCCCATCTGCGGCGTATCGGGCGCGGCGGCGCAAAGAACGATTTGGAAATCGCCATCCATGAATTCGATTGCGCGCAGCAGGTGTTGCAATCCTTTCTGCCGGGTAATGCGACCGACAAACAGTAGATACGGTTTATCCGGATCGATGCCATAACGCTTTAGCACGGCGGTGGAATCGACCTTCCGGTATTGATCCAGGTCGATTCCGTTGTGGATCACATGGACTCGCGCGGGATCCACATCGAACAATCGCTCGATGTCACCTTTCGTCTCGCGCGAGACGGCAATAATCGCGTCCGCCATCTCCAGCGCAGTCTTCTCAACCCAAAGCGAGAAATCGTAACCACCGGCAAGTTGTTCGCGCTTCCAGGGTCGAAGGGGTTCAAGCGAGTGAACCGTGATCACGAGCGGGATTCCGTAATTCTTTTTCGCCAAAATCCCCCCAAAATGACTATACCAAGTGTGGCAATGCACGAGATCGGCATCGATGTTGGTTGTGTTGAAATCGGTGCATCGCCGCACTGCGCCGAACACAGAGCGCAACGGTTTCGGACAAGTGAAATTGCTCGTATCAATTTCGTAGCCGGTGACCTTGAGATTGCCTTCTTCAAGACGCTGATCGCCAAAGCAACGAACTTCCACCGGCATCGTCTTAGCCAGTTCGCGCGTAAGGAAGCCGACGTGAACGCCCGCGCCGCCGTAAATGTGCGGCGGATATTCGTTTGTTAGAAAGAGAACTTTCACAAACGTTCTAACTCGTTGTAGCGGCGTTTGTGTCAAGCGCCGAGTCTAGCACAGGCGTTCGCCGCGGCGAACGCCTCTACACCTCGGCTAGCGTTGCACTTTCAGCAGCAGCACCGGCACCTCCACTTCGTGGCGCACTTTGTCGACTGTTGCTCCGTAAAGTATGTCGCTGATGAAGCGGTGGCCGTGCGTGGTCATCGCGATGAGATCGACATTTTTCTCGCGCGCGAGTTTAATGATCTCGTCGGAGGGCTCGCCAAGCGCCAGGACAGCGTCGCAGGAAAAACCTTCTGCGGTCAGTTCACGGCTGCGTTTTTCCAGATAAAGGCGGTCCTGTTTCATCTCTTCGCTTTCGGCGAGCTTGAGCTGATCGAAATTGCGCGCCACCCAGCCATCGGCCACATGAACCAGGAGCAGTTTCGCGCCGGCCATTCGTGCAAGAGACTTGATATGGATGAGAATGGTCTCATCGGCTGGGCTGTTCTCAAGCGGGATGAGGATATGCTTGTACATTTCAAAAACGACGAATGGCGAATGATGAAGTACGAAAAGGCGGTCGAGAGCGTTTGGTGATTTGGTTATTTGTCATTCATTCGTCATTCGAGCTTCGATTTTTTATTCGGGCATCGGCAAACCCATGAACCCATAGAATGCTTTACGGAACGCCTCTGGCATAAAGATATCGAAGAGTAGTTTCACGTTAAGCACAATGATAATGCCGGCTGCCGTCCACCCCAGAATTTTCACCCAGAGACGGTTGGCAAACTCGCCCATTTTCGCCTTCTCGCCGGTAAACCGCATCAGCGGCCAGACAGCGAAACCGAGTTGCATGCTCAATACGACCTGACTGGCAACGAGCAATTCCGTGGTCTTGCCTTCACCGAAAATACCGATGATGAGCACCGCGGGAATGATGGCGATGAGTCGCGTAATCAACCGGCGTAGCCACGGGGTGATGCGAAAATTCAAAAAACCTTCCATCACAATCTGGCCGGCGAGCGTGCCAGTCAGGGTCGAGTTCTGTCCGGAAGCGAGCAGGGCCACCGCGAAAAGGGCACTAGCCACGCCGACGCCCAACAGCGGGCTCAGCAATTTATAAGCATCTTGAATTTCCGCGACGTCCTGGTGCCCCGACCAATGGAAAGCCGCGGCTGCCAGTATCAAGATCGCGCTGTTGATGAACAAAGCGAACATGAGCGCACCGCTTGAATCAATTGTGGCAAACTTGACCGCCTCGCGCCTGCCCTCCGGCGTCTGTTCGAACTTGCGCGTCTGCACGATGGACGAGTGAAGGTAAAGATTATGCGGCATCACGGTCGCGCCAAGAATGCCGATGCTGACGTAAAGCATTCCCTGATTTGCAATGATGCCTGGATTGGGAATAAACCCGAGGAGGATACCGGTGGGGCTGGGTTTGGAAAAGATCAGTTCAGCGGCAAAACAACCTCCGATGGTGGCGATAAGAGTGATGACAATAGCCTCGACATAACGAAAGCCTTTGGTTTGCAGATACAACACCAGCAGCACATCGGACGCGGTAATGATGCAACCCCACACCAGCGGAATTCCGAAGAGAAGTTGCAGCCCGATGGCCGAGCCGACAACCTCCGCCAAATCGCAAGCAGCGATGGCGAGTTCGCAAAGAACCCAGAGAAACCAGACCGTCGGTGTCGAGTAGTGATCGCGACAGGCCTGGGCAAGGTCGCGGCCCGTGACCACCCCGAGTTTGATGCACAAATGCTGGAGCAGGATGGCCATCAAATTGGAGATCATGATGACAGTAAGAAGGGAGTAACCAAACCGGGCCCCGCCAGCCAGATCGGTGGCCCAGTTGCCCGGATCCATGTAGCCGACCGCCACGAGAAATCCCGGGCCGGAGAAAGCCGCCAGCTTCCGCCAAAATGAAGCCGTCGTCGGAACGGCGATGCTGCGGTGGACTTCCGGCAGGGAAACCTCGCCGGCGGTTCTCCGCCAGGCTACATGAGGTTTTACTGCAATTGTGCCGTCGCGTCGCGTCATCACTTTCCTGGCCGTTTCATTTCCGAGACCTTCACTGATAAGTAAGCTTGGTTTGGAAATTAGTCTTACCTAATTTAGTTGTATGACAATAGAATTATGTCAATCATCAATTATTTATTTGTTTGACTATTTCGTGGATGATTTCTACTTTCGGAGCATGCGACGAAAAAAAACGTCCTACTCTGCCCTCGGCAGTTCCGCCGCGGTCGAGGATTACTTGGAACGCATCCTGGAACTAATCAATTCCAAGGGTTACGCCCGGGTGGTCGATATCGCGGCCGCGCTGAAAATCTCGCAGGCGAGCGTGACCAACATGGTCCAGAGACTGGACGCCGAGGGCCTGTTAAAATACGAAAAATATCGCGGACTTATTTTGACAGCGACCGGTAAGAGCCTGGCGCATAAGATCGCCCAACGACACAAACTTTTGACTGATTTTCTGGGGCTGCTCGGCGTCGACGACCGCATTATCTATCACGACGTAGAGGGAATGGAGCATCATGTTAGCGGTCCTACCCTGCGCGCAATCGAAGCTCTCACTGCGCAGCTTAGGCGGCGGCCGGCGTTGCTGGCGGAATTGCAAGCCGCAGTTGCATAGGAGAACCATGAGGAAGAAAAAAATCTCATCACGTCGGGCTGCAATTCCTGTTCGGGCGCTCGATTTCGTGATGTATAACACGAAAAACATTCGTCGGGCCCGTGCCTTCTATCAGAAGCTTTTTGGCCTCAAGCGCGGGCACGAGTGGAACGATTTCTGGAGTGAGTTCGCCACCGAACCGTTGACGCTCTGTCTTAACGGTACCGGACATAAACGCCATCCCGAATGGGACTGGAGCGGGCCTGCGTGCGTCGCACTAGCGGTCGACGATGTTCGGACTGCAATCGACATTTGCCGCAGACACCGCGTCAAAATTCTCATCAAGCCCGTCGAGACGCGGGTATGTTGGATGGCATGGATTGCGGACCCGGATGGCAACCGGATTTGCCTCCATTCGCGCAAAGATAGGACAGCGGGGTAAGGGCTACGCCTTGCCAGATGCGGGCACTGTCGCGGGAGCGCTGCTGGTCAATTTCTTGAAGTGAAGTTGATTCACACGGCGACCGTCACTTTGAGAAACGGTAACGAGATAGTTATCGATATTAACTTGTTCGCCCTGCTTCGGCAGGTGACCAAGCAAATGCGTGACGTAACCACCGATGGTGCTCACGTCGGCGCTCTCTAATTCTAGTTTGGCGAACTCGTTCAACTCATAAAGTCCCAGCGCGCCGTCCACAGTGAATTCGTTCGCATTGATCTTACGAAACTCTTCCTTTTCGGAATCGAACTCGTCTTGGATATCACCGACCAGCTCTTCGAGCACGTTCTCCATGGTTACCATGCCGACCGTTCCGCCAAATTCATCCACCACCAGGGCCAGATGCGCGTGCTTACTCAAGAATAGCTTGAGCAATTTCTCCAGCGGCATCATCTCAGGGATGGGAATTATATCGCGTTTGATCTTCAAAAGATCGGGATGCTCCGCGCGTATTATGGTGAGCAGTTCCTTAATGTGGATCAGGCCGACCGTGTTATCGAGATTCTCGCGACACAGAGGAAACCGGGTGTGCCGGGACTCAATTGCCTTTTTTACATTGGCTTCGAAACCGTCTTCCAGATTTAAGTAAACGATTTCTCCGCGCGGCGTCATGATGTCGCGCACCACACGGTCACGCAGATCCAGCACATTAAAGACAAGCTCGCGACCAAGAGGCGTGACCTCGGCGGATTTTTCGCTTTCCCGAACGATGAATCGCAGTTCTTCCTCGCTATGGGCCAATTCTCCTTCGGCGATGGGTTCCACACGAATCACGCGACGCAGCACCCAGTTGCTCGCAGCGTTTAGGAACCCGATCGCGGGTTTAAAGATTGCGTAAAACCATCGCAACGGCGCACTCACAAATAGCGCCGCAGCCATGGATTTGCGGATGGCGAGAATTTTGGGAGCTTGTTCCCCCAGCACGATGTGCAAAAACGTGATGGCTGAAAATGCCAGGGTAAAGGAAATGGATTTGACTACCGGCACGGATTCGATTCCTGCCAAAGCGAAAAACGGTTGGAGCATTCGCGCCAGGAAAGGTTCCCCCAGCCAACCAAGCCCCAGGCTCGCCGCAGTAATTCCGACCTGGCAGGCAGAAAGATAGGCGTTCAGATTGTCCTTAATCTGTTTCACAAAGACTGCTCGCTTCACGCCTTGATCGGCCAGCGTCTTGATTTGGCTGTCGCGGATTTTGACCAGCGCAAATTCAGCAACGACAAAGAACCCGTTGAGGAATACCAACCCGACAACGATCAGCAGTTTGGCGATCAGGACGATCAACGGGTCCCAATGCCTCGCTACTTCAGCAATGGGTGCCAGGAGGAATAATGAGGGGAAATTCATCCAGTAGATTCGCGCAGCAGCCAGTTGTGACCGGCCGATTCACGCGCCACACACAGCGACGCGCCTACGCTAGAAAATTTACCAGCTCGACTTGGTTACGCCGGGAATCAAGCCTTGCAAAGCCAGCTCACGAAAGGTCAAGCGCGACACCTTGAACCGGCGAATAAAAGCGCGCCGGCGCCCGGTAACTTCGCATCGATTCACTACACGGGTCGGACTGGCGTCACGCGGCAATTGGCAAAGGCCTGCATAGTCCTTTTTCGCCTTCAACTCCGTGCGCAACGCGGCGTACTTCTTCACCGTCGCGCGTTTGCGTTCATTCCGATTGATCCAGGAAGTCTTGGCCATAAAGAGTGCTGATTATAATGCCAGCGACGTGATTTGCAACAGGACCCCTGTTCAGGGCCGATTAGCCCAAGGCACTTGCTCGCCGTCGCTGCTTGACCAGCGCGCTGGTCGACCGGCGGCCACTGGATGAAGCGGAAGCCCGCTTTTGCTTGAGTGATTGCGTCCGGTTCAGGCTGTCCTGCAAGACTTTAACCAAATCGACAACGTTAGTTGGCGAAGGTGGCGTCGGAGCTTTGGCCGCGATCTCCCGGTTCTGTGCTTTCTGCTCGATGATCTCCATCAAGGCCGTTCGGTATTCGTCCCGGTACTTTTCCGGCTCCCAGGAAACCGCCATGCTATCGATGAGCGCCTGCGCCATCTTCAATTCCTTATCAGTCACGGCTGTAGCCGAACCGTTCTTCAAAACTTCGGTGCTCAATATTTCGCTGGCGAAGTGCATCAACTCGAGAATCAAGAACAACCCATCCGGTTTGACCGCCGCCAAATGCTCACGGTTGCTGATCACGACCTTGGCAATACCGATCTTGCCTGTACCGGTGAGCGCCTTATGCAAAACTGCGTAAGCCTTTTCCCCACCCTTTTGCGCCTCGAGAAAATATGGTTTGTAGAAAAACTTCGGATCGACCTGCTCCAAATCTACGAAGTCGGTAATATCGATGGAATGTGTGGATTCGATCCGCACCTTCTCGAAGTCCTCGTCTTTCATTACAACATAATGGCCCCGCTCATATTCGAAGCCCTTCACGATTTGATCGGCTGGAACTTCCTTTGAGTCTGCCTCAGCCACCTTTTTGTATCTGATAGGACTAAGATCGCTGGAACGAAGCTGGCGGAAACTAATCTTCTCCTCGCGCGTGGCTGGATAAACTGCCACGGGAATATAAACCAGCCCGAAGCTGATACTGCCTTTCCAGGTAGGACGCATGGATAGGAAACCCTTTTTCCACAGTAGCTTGAGCATGTCAACCTCCGAGCCCCCTGTTCCAGCCTAACGGAATTTGTCTTGAAACTTCGGGAAACGGCCTGATGTTCAAGCCAAGCGCATGAGCCTTATTGCCAGTTTCATGAATTTGGCAGGGCCGGACCTGATCGTCATCCTGCTGATTATCCTGGTCTTGTTCGGAGCGAAGAAATTGCCGGAACTTGCCCGTGGAATGGGCCAGGCGGTAAAGGAGTTCCAAAAAGCAAAGGACGAATTCAGCGACGAACTGCATAAGGCTGGAAAACCTGAAATTGAAACCGCCAAGTCTGAAGTGAAACCGGCGCAACCGACCGTTGCCCGAGGCGACAACCAGCCTGCAAGCAGCGACGGCAAGGCCGATCAAGCGTAGGCGAATCGTTGTCCCAGACCACAAAGCGACGCGAACGCCTGCGCACTCCCAAAGCTTTCGCGAAACGGATTGGATGTCTTCCGCGGATTTCGCGCGAAGTGCTTGGGCATTACTCGAAGAATTAAGCCTGAGCCCCTATGCGTTTGACCAAACGCGCGATTTACGGCAAGATCGCGCCTCGTTTATGACTGAACCCGATTTGCGCGCTCGTATCAAAGAGATGCTTGTAAAAAATTTGATGCTGCAAGTTACTCCGGAACAGATCGGAGACGATCTTCCACTTTTCGGAGCCACCGGGCTCGGTTTGGATTCCATCGATGCGCTCGAGCTCGTGGTGAGCATGGAGAAAACGTTCGGGGTCGGTGTGCCAAGCTCGGAAGTCGCTGGCAAAGCGCTTCAAACCGTAAACACAATCCACGATTACATTCTCGAAAAACGTAGCGCGGCCGCGTAGATTGAGGTGACGGCAGCCCTTGCCGATTCCACGTGAATATTCTCTACGTAGAGAGCAGCCGCAGCTGGGGCGGCCAGGAATATCGCACCTGTCTCGAGATCAACTGGCTGAATACTCACGGGCATCAGGCATGGCTCGTCTGCAATCCGGATAGTCAGGTACACTCAAAAGCCTCTGAACTCGGCACTCGCCTCGTGACTATGCCGCTCGGGAGTCGGATTGATCTGTTTTCCTCATGGCGCCTGTGGCGATTTTGCCGGCGAAACGGGATCGATCTGCTCAAGACCTACAGCTCAAAAGATCACTGGCTTTGTCTGCCGCTCTATTTTTGCGGAATTCCACTTAGCCGGGCACGCTGCATCACCGATCCAATCGGAAGCAAGGGACGCGCATTTGTCTTCAAGCACGGCTGTTCGAACATTGTGGCCGACGCGTCGGTGATTAAACGCGAACTCGTCCAGGAACACGGCGTTGATCCTGCGAAAATTGAAGTCATTGGTTCAGCTGTCGATTTGGAAAAATTCAAGCCGCCGCGCGATCGGATGAAATTCCGTTGTGAAATCGGCATCGGCGCAGACACTCCGCTCATTGGAAATGTGGGAATGATCCGGCCGGATAAAGGTCAGCTCATCCTCGTTGAAGGAGCCCCTTTTGTTTTGGCTGAGCGGTCCGATGCGCGTTTCGTCGTCGTTGGTCAGGGCACCGGCATCCTAAAACGCGGTATCAATGTCAGAAACGCAATCGACCGCGCCGGACTCGCCGACAAGATCATTATGGCGGGATATCGGTGGGACACGCCCGATATTTATGCCGCATGCGACATGATTGTGATCGCTTCACTGCGGACTGAAGCTTCGCCGATCGTGTTGCGCGAAGCCTTTGCCAGCGGACGCCCCGTCATCGCGACAAAGGTCGGCGATATTCCGGAAATCATTGAGCATCGGCAAAACGGTCTGCTCATTGAGCCGGGAGACAGCAAGGCGCTCGCAGCCGCGATTCTGGAATTTATTCGCGATCCAAACCTGGCTGCGCACTGTGCAGCGAACGGCCTCCGCTATGCCAGGAAGCATTTTTCATTCGATGAGATGATGAAAGCAAAGCTTCGAGCCGACATCGCTCTTGCAGGAAACTGCATGGATCACGAAACGCCTCCCAACACGCCGCAGGAGATTGGTTCTCGATCGGAAACTCTCACGCAGTTGAAGCGGAATTGATCGCATCGATCAACTGACGGAATCGGCCGAAGTTATTGCGAAAAGGCGTAAGGATCAGCCGAGGCAAATCCCAAATCGCAGGCTCATTTTTTTCTTGGGGCAACGCCGTGGCCTGAACGATTTCGCCTTTGCGCAGTATATCGGCGAATTGCTTGTTAAGATCGACGATCGCGTTTTTCGACAAGCGATCGTTCATTCGAATTACAAATCGCTCCCCTACCCAGCGCGCTGAGTGATAGATTTTGTAGAAATGCAAAATTTCTGCGACCGCTTCCCGAACAGTGCGTGTGATTTTGAAGAAGGAAAGATCTTCCTCTGAGATCAAGCCGCGCTTAAGGAGACGGTCGATAATAAAATCCATCCACAGTTCCCAATAATTTCCTCGTGGCCGATTCAGCAAAACCACAGGAATGATCCGGGCTTTGCCGGTTTGCATCAGCGTGAGCACTTCAAATGTTTCATCGAGTGTACCGAAGCCTCCGGGAAACATTGCGAACGCGTGCGCCTCCTTCACAAAATTCAGTTTACGCGTGAAGAAATAATTGAGCGTAATCAGTTTGGGATCGCCTTTGATGAATTCGTTGGCTTGCTGCTCGGATGGAAGACGAATGTTGAGGCCGAAACTGTGCGCGCGGCCCGCCCCCTGCTGCGCCGCTCCCATGATCCCATCGCCGCCACCGGTGACCACCATAAAATCGTGCGCCACCATCTCACGCGCGAATTGCTTCGCGACGTCGTACACCGGCGAATCGACCGGTGTGCGAGCCGATCCGAAAACGGCGACTTTACGCAAATGCTGAAATGGCGCGAAGACCTTCGCCGCATTGCGCATTTCCTTTATGGAACGATTGATCAACTTGAGATCAGCCACGCTCATGCGATCGCGGGCTATCTTCAGCGCGGTTACGATCATTTCCTCGATCAGTTCGGGGGATTCGCTTGCGTCCCAATCGCGAACCAATTGTCTCACGCGGGCATCGAATGGGGGATCAACGCTCCATTGTCGCCGCGTTGGCTGATCGTGAATTGCGCCCCCTGTAAAGTCCTCTTCCATTATCAAATGTACTCGCAGTCACGACAACTGCATGTTTTGAGGCTCCAGGCGACCGGTCGTCACGTCATTTCGACCTGGCAAGCAGTTTTACGGTGAGCAGGAAATCAGGTCGCTCAAAATCTCCCGCATGTGACGGATAGCCAATGAATAATGCCCCGCGTTCTCAATGAAGCGCGCTTTGCAGTTGGGCAATCGCTTCACGACTTCTTCTGCCAGGTGAACTGAGAAAGCGCGGTCTTGCGTTCCATGCCAAAGGCGGACAGGAACGTGTACGTCTTCAAGGGAAAATCCCCATGGCTGTGCGTAAATGTGTGCATCCGCCATGACGCCTTCGGCCGATCCGCGCCAGGCGCGGCGCTGGCTTTCAAAGATGGCTTCGAAGGCCGATGCATCCCGCAGGCTTTCCGCATCGCATGGTCGCAACATTAGCATCTTCAAAAGTAACGGCCGAAAGCGGACAGGCGGCCGCAATGCAAGAATCGGCCGCGCCATACAAAACAATCTTCGCAAGAGTTGCGGTCGCAATCGATAAAGCGCCAGCATCCAGCGGTAAAGTGGCAGCAACCCACTGGCATCTTCGAGTTCGGCCATGGGAATCGCGCCGGCTACGATTGCAATTGCCCGTACCCGGTCCGGCATTGTCGCAGCCGTTGCGTACGCATAGGGAGCGCCGCCAGAAATTGCCAGCATCCGAAATTCTCCAATTCCCAGGTGATCAGTCACCCCTTGCACAATGTGCGGCCAATCGACCAATTTTCGATCGTGCTGCAAACTCGATCCGCTAATGCCCGGTCGATCAGGTGAAATGATACGAATGCCAAGTTCCCGTGCCGGCTCGTCTGTTAGTTGCGCCATAGTGCACGAGCTCGGCCAGCCGTGACAAAATACGACCGGCACTCCATTTGCATCCCCGTATTCTCGAAACGCAACGACAGCGCAGCCCTCTAATTGAACAAAATTTTCCTTCGTCATCTTAAAGGTGGTGCTCGTTGATTATCAGATTTGAGAAACAATGATAACATGGCAGCCATCTCACCTCTCGCCGGAAGGGCCAGGCGACCACACGCCGTGGCCCATTCCACCTGGCAAGCACGCTAACCCGGCGCTCGCGCAGCATTACCGAAACGGCCCAGGTTTTTTTACCGCTTGTATTGCAAGCCTCTAACCTGTAAGGCACAGTATAGTGCGAACAAGGCGCCGTGGCCTTTCGCACCAGTGGTTATGAATGATTACTCACAACCCCCCGCGGGAAAAATCTCGGTGCACGGCAATGGGCTGGGCGCACCGTCGCCCGAAGAGGTGGAAAGACGCGCCAGGGAAATCGCGATGATTGATCAGCGCAACCCTGACGAATTTACCGAAACAGACTGGAAACAGGCTCGCCACGAATTGATGGGAGCGGAAAATAACACGCCGCCGGAAGAGACCCCTGACAATGCCGATCTTACGGAGGAGTGGAGTGTAGTGGCCAGCTCCAAGGGCCACCGGCTGCCGCGTCCCGGTACCGAGGAAGAGGAAACGGTAGGCGAGCATTGCGTGATCGACGGTCTCGAGGAAGCGACTCACGACCAGATGCTCGAAGCGCGCCGAGAAGAACTCGAACAAGAGGGAGAAATTCTTTGAGCCCGGTTTCAGCTGAAGCCGCTACCGATCCGGTCGCGGCCAAAAAACCCCACCTTCGTGCAGGCTCAGGGCGTATTGAAGGCTTGCTTGCTCGTTTTCATCAAATCAGAGATTTCACCAGCGCACTGTGCGCAGGCCTGGAGCCAGAAGACTGCGTCGTGCAATCGATCCCCGACGTCAGCCCGACAAAATGGCACCTTGCTCACACAACATGGTTCTTCGAAACGTTTATCCTAAAAAAGTTCAGTCCTGGTTATCGCTCCGAGATCCCGCAATACGCTTATCTTTTTAATTCGTACTACAACGCCGCGGGTGACATGCACCAGCGCGACCTGCGGGGACTGATTTCACGTCCGACGGTCAGGGAGGCAAAGCGTTATCGCGCATCGATCGATTCGCATATCGACAATCTACTTTCCAAGGCGGACGAAAAGCTGCTAGATGAAATCGAACGGATACTCATTCTCGGTTTTCATCACGAACAACAACATCAGGAATTGCTGGTCACGGATATCAAACACGTGTTTGCGCAGAATCCGCTTTATCCGGTTTTTCGCGAAGATACTGCGCGTCACTCCGAACGCACCGAAGAACGGAGGTCAACGGACTACCGTCCCAACCGTTTCCTCGATTTCGAAGAGACCATTGTCGCGATTGGCCATGAAGGTCGCGGATTCGCCTACGACAACGAAGGACCACGGCATCGAGCGCTGGTACAAGCATTTTCGCTGGCTTCACGGCCGGTAACAAATGGCGAGTATATGGCATTCATCGAAGACAATGGTTATGTCCGTCCGGAAGTCTGGTTATCGCTCGGGTGGATGACCGTGAACGAACAACGCTGGGAGGCACCGCTTTATTGGAAGAAACATGATGGCAGATGGTGGAACTTTACTCTCTCAGGGTTTCGCCCGGTTGATGAATCCGAGCCTGTGACGCACGTAAGTTATTTCGAAGCTGACGCATATGCGAACTGGGCAGGCGCGCGTCTTGCAACGGAGTTCGAATGGGAACGCGCAGCGTTGGATTGCCCGATCGAGGGAAACTTTGTCGACGATGAGAATTTTCATCCACGCGCATTATCCAATTCGGAAAACAATAAAGGCCTTCGCCAAATGTTTGGCGACGTTTGGGAATGGACGCGCAGCGCGTACTCGCCTTATCCAGGTTATCGGCCGGCGCCGGGCGCACTCGGCGAATACAACGGCAAGTTCATGTGCAACCAGTACGTTTTACGCGGCGGTTCCTGCGCGACTTCGCGCAGCCATATTCGTCGAACCTATCGCAATTTCTTCCAACCGGAGAAACGCTGGCAGTTTACAGGGATCAGGCTCGCACGCGATCCACAATGAATCGGTAACGCGCGACCGTTAGGGCCGCGTCGAACGATAATGGCATAATGACCGCAGACCAGCTAACGACCGTACAACCTGCTTCTGCAGTTCCGCCGACAACTTCTGATTTGCTTTCAGATGTAATGACCGGTCTTTCCTCCGATCCACGCACGCTGCCTTGCAAGTACTTCTACGATGAGCGCGGCGCTTCGTTGTTCCAAAAAATTTGCGAGCTTCCGGAGTATTACATCACCCGGACCGAGATCGATATTCTGAGTCAACATCGCGCCGAAATCGCGTCGGAGCTTGGGCCAAACATTGAGCTCATCGGCCTTGGAACTGGCGCAGGCACCAAGACGCGGATTCTCATTGAAGCCCTCGAAAAACCGGCCGTTTATGTCCCGATCGACATCTCTGAGAAGCAATTGCGCAAATCGACTGCGCGTTTCCAAAAGATTTTTCCCGATCTAGAAATCCTGCCTGTCTGCGCGGATTACCTGCAATCTGTCGTATTGCCTTCACCGCGTCACAAGCCGGCACGTAATGTTGTTTATTTTCCCGGATCAACTCTCGGCAATTTCGAACCAAATGAAGCCCTCGAATTTTTGCGGCGCATTGCCAATGTTTCGGGTCCAGGCGGTGGGCTGCTAATTGGCGTCGATTTGCAGAAGGATCAAAGTGTGATCGAAGCCGCTTACAACGACAAAGCTGGGGTCACTGCGGAATTCAATTTGAATTTACTGGTGCACATCAATCGCGAGACCGGTGCAAATTTTGATCTAAGCCGGTGGCAACACCGTGCTATTTACAACTCTGAAGCAGGCCGCATCGAGATGTATTTGATCAGCGCGACCGATCAAACGGTTCACATACACGATCGACAGTTTCATTTCCGCGCCGGTGAAAAAATTCTGACCGAGCATTCCTATAAGCACGCGCCTGAAGGTTTCATCGCTTTGGCGCGCCAGGCCGGATTTGATTTCGTCAAATTGTGGACTGACGACGCGCGCCTGTTTGGGGTATTTTACTTCTCCTGTACCCGGGATCGATGACCCCGGCGGCGGTCAACAGCTCGCGGCTACAAACCTGTAGTGGCAACCGTGCCCGCTGCGTGACCTAAACTATCACGCTTGCAGGCGACGCACCTGCCTCTACAGAATATCGCGAATCCCAATGAGCGCTCTCGTTAAACTCGTCGATGTGAGCAAGCGCTACGCGGACGCAATCGCGTTGCATGCGACCAATCTCTCCATCGAACGCGGTAAGACCATCGTTCTCATTGGGCCAAGTGGCTGCGGGAAATCAACCTTGCTCCGATTGATCATTCGTTTGATTGAGCCCGATTCTGGCTCGATCGAGTTCAACGGCGAACCGATCACAGCTGAGACCATCGGTATTCTTCGCCGGCGAATTGGATACGTGATCCAGGAGGGCGGTTTGTTCCCGCATTTGACTGCGCGCGCCAATGTTCTGTTGATGGCGCGCCACATCGGGAAGTCTGAAGACGAAATGCGGAGCAGACTCGCCGACTTGTGCGATCTGACAAGATTTTCCGGCACTTTGCTCTCGCGATATCCTGTCGAACTTTCCGGAGGTCAGCGGCAGCGCGTAGGATTGATGCGCGCGTTAATGCTTTCACCGGAGCTGTTGTTACTCGATGAGCCGCTCGGTGCGCTGGACCCGCTGGTGCGGGCTGCTTTGCAAAAGGATCTTAAGGGAATCTTTGCGCAGCTACAGCAAACCGCGCTTTTCGTCACCCATGATTTGGCTGAGGCGAGCTATTTTGGCGATGAAATCGTGCTCATGAATGATGGCCGGGTCATGCAAAAAGGCTCAGTCACTGATCTGCGTGAGAGACCAGCTGACCCTTTCGTGTCGGAATTCATCAACGCGCAACGCGGAGTTGAACTGGTATGAAGTTTGTGGGCAGGCATCTGGCGCGTCCGGGACTGCCCAACCTACTTCCGCTCTTATTCTTGTTCCTAATCGGGACAGTTTTCCCCGCAACAGCGAACCCGATCACCATCGGCTCAAAAAAATTCACCGAATCCTATGTTCTAGGTGAAATCGCCCGGCGCGCGTTAAACGATGCGGGCATCGCGGCCGAGCATCGCCAGGGAATGGGCGGCACGATCATCCTCTGGCAAGGGCTCCGCGGCGGACAAATCGATGCCTA
This sequence comes from Candidatus Udaeobacter sp., assembly GCA_035317225.1. Taxonomy (GTDB): domain Bacteria; phylum Verrucomicrobiota; class Verrucomicrobiia; order Chthoniobacterales; family UBA10450; genus Udaeobacter. The sequence continues at coordinate 15,141 of DATHHK010000154.1, forward strand.
CCCGGAATATACAGGAACAATCGGGCAAGAAATTCTAAAAAACGGGCACCAACAATCGTTTCAGGAAATTCGAGACGCGCTGGGAAAATTCGGCGTTGGCGTGACGGAGCCTCTGGGGTTCAACAATACCTATGCACTGGTCATGCGGCGCAGCGAAGCGCAACGCCAGGGGGTTCGCACAATCAGCGATCTGCGAAAGCATCCACAGCTTAGATTCGGGCTTACCCATGAATTTCTTGATCGGCAGGATGGCTGGCGTCCGTTGCACGAGCGCTACGGGCTTTCTCACCAGAGCGTCATTGGGATTGATCATGCGCTTGGTTATGTCGCACTGGCTAATGGCTCAATTGACGTAAAGGACGCTTACTCGACCGATGCAAAGATTGAAGAAAACGATCTGGTGGTTCTCGAAGACGATCTTCGTTTTTTCCCAAAGTATGACGCCGTCTTCTTGTTTCGATCGTCCATGTCTCCCGATGCAATCAGTGCATTGCGCCGGCTCGAGGGAACGCTGGACGAAAAACGCATGATTCACCTGAATATGGAGGCAGAGCGCACGAAAAATTACACGTTCGCCGCAAACTTGTATTTTAAAGACGGCGGAAGTTCGGCGAACTCTGTGGGTGAATCCTTTCCGCACAAGCTTGCGCGCTGGACGCTGCGCCATCTCGAGCTGGCAGGATTTTCGTTGTTGCTTTCTGTGACCATCGGAATTCCGCTTGGCATCGTCGCCAGCCGCGGTGGAGTAATTGGCCAGGGAATTCTTGGCTTTGCCAGCATTGTGCAAACGATCCCCGCTCTCGCCCTGCTGGCATTGCTTGTCCCTCTTCCCTTTTTCGGGATCAGCGTTCGTACGGCGATCACTGCGCTGTTCCTTTATGGATTATTGCCGATCGTGCGGAACACTGCGAGCGGCTTGCAGGATATTCCGCGATCGCTACGAGAATCAGCTATTGCGCTAGGACTCAGTCCATTCACCCGGCTTTGGGAGATTTATCTGCCGATGGCGTCGCGCTCGATTCTCTCAGGAATCAAGACCAGCGCGGTGATTAACGTCGGTACAGCGACTCTGGCAGCATTAATCGGCGCCGGAGGTCTCGGCGAGCCGATCTTGAGCGGCCTCAATTTGAACGATCACGTCACAATTCTAGAGGGCGCTATTCCCGCTGCGTTGCTGGCGCTGGTTGTACAATGGTTCTTCGACATCCTTGATCGTGTGTTAATTCCGAAAGGACTGCGGATCTAAGGTTAATCGTACGGCGCGTCGACGACGGACTGCTCGGCGATCCGTCCCTACCAATTTCATCAAGCGTCAAAAGCGATGTAATGTACGTAATGCCAATTGCATCGATCAATCCGGCTACGGGCGAGAAGCTGAAGGAGTTCGCTCCATTCGACGATGCCGAAATCGAGAAACGTTTGAAGCGCGCCGAAAACGCATCCAGGAAATATCGTCGAACTGCCTTTGTCCAGCGCTCGGAACTTATGGCGGCGGCGGCTGAGTTGTTGTTGCTGGAAAAGGACAGGCTCGCCGAAATCATCACGCTCGAAATGGGAAAGTTGTTCAGCGCGTCCTTGGAAGAAGTCCTGAAGTGTGCGCGCGGCTGTCGATTTTACGCCGAAAATGCTGAGCGGTTCCTTGAAGACGAGCCTGCACAAACGGACGCGGCCCGCAGCTATGTTCACTATGAGCCGCTCGGCCCAGTCCTCGCTATCATGCCGTGGAATTTCCCGTTCTGGCAGGTATTTCGATTTGCAGCGCCGGCGCTGATGGCTGGAAACGTCGGTTTGCTGAAACATGCTTCGAGTGTGCCGCAGTGCGCCCTTGCCATTGAACAAATACTTTGCCGCGCGGGATTCGATGACGGTGTTTTCCAAACGCTCCTCATCGAACCAGAGCAGGTTGAAAAGATAATTGTCGATCCCCGTGTGAAAGCCGTGACTTTAACGGGCAGCGAAAAAGCTGGAAGCGCCGTGGCCAGCGCGGCTGCGCGTCAGATCAAGAAAAGCGTGCTCGAGCTCGGCGGCAGCGATGCATTTATCGTGATGCCAAGCGCGGATTTCGAAAGCGCGTTGAGCACTGCGGTCAAAGCTCGCACGATCAACACCGGACAATCATGTATCGCGGCCAAACGGCTGTTGATTGCGGACGAAATTTACGATGAGTTTCTTGACCAGTTCGTTGACCGGATGCGCGCATTGAAGGTTGGCGATCCCATGGATCCTGCTACTGAAATTGGCCCCCTCGCGACGGAACAAATTCTGCAAGGTGTGCATGATCAGGTCCAAAAATCGATTGCGGCAGGCGCAAAATTATTGACCGGCGGAAATCGGATTCATGGCGCCGGATTCTTCTATGAGCCAACTGTTTTAGTCCATGTGCCAAGGGAATCGCCAGCTTACCGCGAGGAAGTTTTCGGCCCGGTCGCATCTATTTTCCGCGTAGGCGATGCAACCCAGGCGATCGAGATGGCAAACGACAGTTCGTTCGGTCTCGCAGCCAGCGCGTGGACGAATAATCCCGAGGAACAGGAGCTCTTCACGTCTGACTTGGAAACGGGAATGGTTTTCATCAATGCGATGGTCGCTTCGGATCCGCGTTTGCCATTCGGAGGTGTGAAACGTTCTGGCTTTGGCCGCGAACTCGGCGCCGCGGGGACTCGCGAGTTCACGAATACGAAGACGATTTGGATTTCCTGAGAAGCGGGACCGGAACGGTTCACCAACTCCAAGAAACTCCACCGTAAAAGGAGCGCCCGTCGCCGGGATGGAAAACTTCCGGATCCTCGTCTGTTCGCGCATCCGCAATTGCATCTACCGCAGAGGCGAACCGCTTGTCAGTTAGATTTTTTGCTTCGAAGAAAATAGAAAAACCTTTCTTGGACCGGAATCCAGTTTTGAATCCAAGCAGCGTGTAGGAATCGGCGAAGAGCGTATTGGCCTCATCAACCGGATAGTGAGTAAAGCTGCACCGAAGATTTGGTCCCGCGTAAAAACCGGCTGCTGTCTCGTAAAGCAATTCCGCTTCATAAATATGGACCGGGATCCCAGCGATGCGGTTGTTACCGAAGACGGGATCTCCATCGAAATGGAAATCATTGAGCGTATAGGTTTGACTTAACCTCAATGACCCTTCAAGGCCCTTCTTTATCTTTCGGGAAGAAACAGACCTCAACAGTTCGATATCGAGACCCGCTTCAATTCCCTGGTGATAGGAGCGGTTGACGTTAACGTCTCCGAGGTCATTCCCCTGGGCGTCGTTCAGCTCAAGCAACTCGTTCCGCAGCCAGGAATGGTAAAGAGACAGTTCCCATTGGAAACGCCCGTGCTCACCGCGAGTGCCAAGCTCCACTGTCAACGCCGTTTGTGGCTGTAGCGGGTTGTAAACCTCGGCAGAATGCGGCCCCTCGGTAAAATCGACCATGTTGTCGAAGGAAGGCGGTTGCCAGCTGCCGCTGAAATTCATAAACAGCTGGGTCTCGCGATCAACCTCGTAAATCAGCCCCGTCTTCGGATTCCAGCCGCCGAAATTTTGTGTGTGCGATTGATTTCCCACAAAGGGACTGTTGAATTCGTCGTCGAAATGACGTTGCGCGAAAATAGCCTGCATACCGGTCAGTATGGAAAGTTTTTCGGTCAGGTAGTGCTGGTTTTCGACGTAGAACGGCGCATTGATTGAAGTTCCTATGCTCCGAGCGGTCGTCGCACCGGTGTGACCACCAAGGTTCTGGTAGTTTTGCGACACCTCTCTTTCGAGTTGGAAGGTTAACCCGACCGTGAAGATGTTTCGCCGGCCAAACAGTTCGCCGCGCGTGACGGAATTCAAGCTGATACCATAATTATCCGAGTAAAACTGAGTAATACCCTCGGCGAAATCGGGCGAAAAGAAGCCGCGTTCTTCTACATCCCGATGAAACCAGAACAATCCGGCATCGAACTGGTATCCGTCTTTTCGGTAGCTAATTTTGTCAGCTAGACGCATGAACGTCCATTCCTTGTTGAAGTCCTGCTCGATGGCGTCCTCGTTCGCCTGCTGCGGGTCATCGTTTAGTTGTTGTTTGGTCAAGCCGCCGGGCAATTGGCGATCCGTACGATCGAGCGTGAGATAGAATCTGTTTTCGAGGTTCTCGTTAAATCTATAGCCGACGTCGCCAAAAAACCGTTCTGTATTTTCCTGGCTATGATCACGAAAGCCATCGCGATAGCGGCCCATAACCGAAGCGACATAATCAAACGGACCTTGAAATCCCCCAGAGGTGAGCTGTCCCCGAAAATAGCCGAAACTTCCGCCTTCAAGCCTGAAGTAGAATGGATCGGCGTCGTAGCCAGTCACCGTCACGAGATTGATCGCGCCCCCCAGTGTAATGGAGCCGTAGCGAAGAGCATCCGCGCCCCTGAATACCTCCGCGTATTTGATCGTAGCCAAATCGAAGTCTTCCAAAATCGCTTCGCCGTCGCCCTGGTTGAGGGTTAGTCCATCAAGCATGAACTGCACTCCAATTGGTTCATCCTCCGATTGAATTCCCGATCCGCGAATTGAGACCTTGGTCATCTCCGTTCCATTGTCCGTTTGAAAAAAAAGGCCGGGCGTTCGCTGCAGCAAATCGTCAAAATTCGAGGCCCGGCCTAGTTTCATCTCATCCGCATTGCGAAGAGTGAACCCTCCGGGAACTTCTTTTTTCTGTTCGGCCGCCTGTTCTTCAGAAGGTGAAGTCAACGATTCGGGTTCGGCCTCCGCTGTCACCACGACTTCAGACGCGTTTGTCTCCGGCGGTTCCGCCGATCGTGAAACATTAAGCACCAGAATAACGAGAGAGCTAGCTGCTACCAAAGGCGTAAGCTGCGAAAAGCGTGGCCAGAGAAAATGAGTTCTAACCATCCTGATTTCAGGTCCTTTTTAATGCACAGTTTTCGCAGGTACTATGAAAAAATCTGGGAATGGCATGCGTAGCAATTCCGAAACGAAATTTACATTCCGGAAGGCACCTGTTTGAGATCAAATAACGCGACGCTTCCATTGGATCAAAGGCGTCGGTATAGAATTCTGCCGCCGTTGGCAATCAAAACGACGGCATAGAAATTGAACGCAAGGACCTCATGGACCTATTCATGGCACCCCTGGCTTCCATTTTGCTACCGTTCGGTTGCTAATCTTTAGCGACGTATTGCGTTCGCTGCGCGCTTCCTTCAATTGCGGTGACTGCAGTTGCGGTGGTCGCAACCCTACAACCTCGCCCCATCAGTCACATCAATTGTTCACCGGAAGTTGTTTCACAAATCGCCACCCGTTTCGCTCGTAACCGAGCGACTCGTAAAACTTGTGCGCATCTTCCCGGGCAAGTTGTGTGCCCAACGCAACGCGCTTGATTCCTCTTCGCGCGAAATCTTTCTCCGCAGTTGCAACTAAGGCGCGACCAATTCCGCGACGGCGCGCTGCGCTCGATATCACCAGGGCAAGGATTCGCCCGGACGGATCGTTATGCTCATAGCTTGGATATGTGACCGTACCAATCATCCCGCAAACGGAGCCTTCCATGACCGCGACAAAGGTTTTGCAGGCCAAATTCGACAAAATCAACTCCAGGCGCGTCTCCATTTCCGTGCGGTTGGTTTCATAGCCGAGTTCGCACATCAGCGCGGCAAGCTCCGGAGCGTCGTTCAATTCCGCATCACGAATCCAGCATCCAGTTTCGCGCATCTATTCAACGGCTCTCAATCGCGGCAGTAACTGCTCCAGTATCGTCGCTACCGACTCGTCAACATTTTGCCGATCCGTGTGAACAACAATCTC
>DATHHK010000155.1:0-11542 GCA_035317225.1 Candidatus Udaeobacter sp.
AATCGCCAGCGCCGAAAGCGATAATTTGATCCTGACCACCGCCAAAGGTGAAAAACAGAAGCGTTGCGCGCTTCTCCGCGTTTGGGTTGGCCTCAGCCGCGCTCTAAATCAGCGTTTTTGAACCAAACACCTCGCCGGTCACTGGACCGCCAGGGCTAGAATGCAGCGTGGCAGAAAAATAATATGCGTCGCCCGGACTGTTCCCTGGGAATCCGAGATGAAGCGGCTTTAGCGCCGGAGCGTCTTCATAAACCGTAAGAGTTTCAGTCGAAGGATTCGTCGAATGCGGACCATACGCTGCCATCAAAATTTGAAACGAGCACTGCAGCCGATGCCATTATTCGTCGAGTAAGAATCAGCTTCATCGTTAAACTCTAAGCAAAACTGAGTTTGTGGGAACCTCGTTCGAGAAAACTTGGTTCTACACTCGAATGTCGCAATCACAAAAATGTGGAGAGCGGCAGGCGCTGCGGAAATTGCGTGCGCGATAAAAAAGAAATTCTGTTTCGCGAAAGCGCCCACCACTATAAATTTTAGCGTGCAACAATACCATGATCTGCTCCGACTCGTACTTGAGAAAGGTCTGCCACGAACGGATCGCACAGGCACAGGAACGTTATCTGTTTTTGGTGCGCAGACGCGATTTGATTTGCGCACGGACGGACCGGGATTCCCGCTCCTTACGACAAAAAAGCTGCACATCAAGTCGATCGTCTACGAGTTGCTTTGGTTTTTGCGCGGCGATACCAACGTCCGTTATCTCAATGAACATGGCGTGACGATCTGGGATGAGTGGGCTGACCAAACCGGCGATCTTGGTCGCGTCTATGGTGCGCAATGGCGCGACTGGCGCGGTGCAAACGGCATGCGCGTGGACCAAATCGAGAATCTGATCGCGCAAATTAACTCAAATCCGCAAAGCCGCCGTCTCATCGTGAGCGCGTGGAATCCGGCCGAGATCGATAAGATGGCGCTGCCACCGTGTCACCTGCTCTTTCAGTTTTACGTGCAGAACGGTGAACTCAGTTGTCAACTGTATCAACGAAGTGCGGATCTGTTTCTCGGCGTCCCGTTCAACATCGCTTCATACTCACTGCTTACGATGATGGTGGCGCAGGTTGTCGGTCTTATGCCGGGAGATTTTGTGCACACTTTTGGCGACCTGCATCTTTACAAAAACCATCTTGAACAAACGCATGAGCAGCTTTCACGCGATTGTCGGTCCCTTCCACGAATGAGATTGAATCCGGCCGTAAAAGACATTCACGATTTCAAGTTTGAAGACTTCGAGCTTGTCGGCTACGACCCGCACCCGTCGATCAAAGCGCCCATTGCGGTGTAGATGACTGTAGCGGCAGAAGCGTTGCCGTGCGGGAATAAAGAACAAGCAACCGAAATCCGCCTGTGGGGACCACCACAGAAACGTGACGAATCTCGCGGTGCGACTTTCGCACATCACGCGGGTTTAAACGCAATGTGAAGATCGTCGTTGCGCTGTCCGTCTTTTTCTGCGCGGCCATTTCATCGCGTGCACAGACTTCAGTTGACACGGCCATTCTGCAGCAGGTAAGCCATCTGCTCCTCTAAACATTCCCATGGGGCCCTCGTAGATTTGGAGGTTCGCGTTTCGACCCGAGACTTCTCCCGCCACCCTGGTGGTAGCGATAAGTCTCAACCTTCTTGCGCCCGCCTTAAGAGGGGAAAGGCGAATCGCGCGGGTGCTCTCCGTTACGGCCGCTGTTCGGGCGCCGCCTTATCAACACTGCTGGCGCTTGCGGTCTTTGGTCCGCGCGAGAGATCAACCAAGTCCGCCAAGATGTTGAGCGCTTCGTCGCGCTCCGGATCGATCGCCGGCGTTTTGGTGTCATCATCGGCGTTAGCGCCACCGATTAGATCCGTATCTGCATCCGAAGCGGCGTCGGGATCAACTTTGGGAGCAATGCCATTCTTCTTCGCCTCAGCCAATTTCCCCGGATACATGATCAATTGGAGATTCGGTTTATCAACGGTATCGAGCGTCACCCGATAAATTCGCGGTTCTTCCTGATTCCGCGCCAGCCGATCCTTCGAACGAGTTTCCTTGCGCAGTTTGTCGTCCTGAAGTTCCTTTTTCCGCAAATCTTCGTTCAACGAAATCCGATTCTCATCGAGCTTGTGACGCAAACGATCGATGTCCTCCATCACGTAGTGAAATTCGGGATCGCCCTTAACCCGTTCCTCCGAGCGTCGTCGCAATTGATCGATAAACAAGGAATGGCTGTCGGACCATTTCGTATATCTCGCCTTCGAGACTTCGTCATAGGGCAGGGCGTTTTTTAGCGCGCCTTCCCCAAATTCCGGGAGATCGCTCAAGCTCGGCAGAAGAATGTCGGAAGCCACGCCGTGAAGCTGAGTGGAGCCGCCCGCCACCCGATAAAATTTTTGGATTGTCAATTTCAGCGCACCATCTTCATCAGAATGGCTGCCCAGCAGTGAAGCAAACCTCCCAATCGGAAGAATGGTCTGCACGGTCCCCTTGCCGAATGTGTTTTTGTCCCCAACGATCACAGCGCGACCATAATCCTGCAGAGCGGCAGCGAAGATTTCACTCGCGGACGCGCTTTGCCGGCTGGTCAAGACGACCATGGGTCCCGAATAGGCCATGCCCGGATCGGGATTGGCCGATACCCGGATGCTTCCGTTATAGTCTTTCGTCTGAACGATCGGACCAGATTTCAAAAACAATCCCGTTAGCGAGAGGGCCTCCTCCAGCGACCCGCCGCCATTTCGACGCAGGTCGATGACCAAACCGGCGATGTTTTCTTTCTTCAGCCGTTTCAGTAATGCCAGCACGTCGCGGGTCGTGCTTTTCTGGTGCCTGTCCATGTCCGCATAAAAAGAAGGCAGCGTAAGCCACCCCAGTTTTATTGGATCGCCGTTCTCGTCTTTCCTAATAATGATGTCCGCGCGGGCTTCCTGGTCTTTTAGCTTAATTTCATCCCGGACAAGCTCGACATTTTTGCGGCGCGACGGGTCTGTAGCGTCTGAGGGAATCACGAGCAAACGCACGTGCGTGCCTTTCTTGCCACGGATCATTTCGACAACTTTGTCCAACCGCATCTCGCGAACGTCGACATAATCAGCCGGCCCCTGTGCCACGGCACTGATTCGGTCGCCGACCTTGAGTCTCCCATCTGCTTGGGCCGGTCCACCGACAACGAGGCTTTCAATTTTCGCGTACCCGTCTTCCGAACGAAGCATGGCGCCGATACCGACAAGCGAGAGACCCATGTTAATGCTGAAATTCTTCATGTCCGCCTTGCTCAAGTATTCTGAATGCGGGTCATATGCCTGGGCGAGCGCGTCGAGATAGAGCTTCATTTGCTCGTCCTTATCTTCCTCATGGACGTTGCGTGCCAGGCGATCGTAGCGGCGTGAAACCAATTGGGGAGCGGGCTCGATAGGGTGTTCGCTCAAATGTTCCTGTAAAAGTTCATTGGCGATCCGACCACGCCACAGTTGATCGGCTTCCGCCTCATCCTTGGGCCAGGACGATTTTTGACGGCTCAGCTCAACCGTCGCATTGCCCTTGAAGTCGATTGGCTGCTTCAACAGCTCCTTTATTTTAGCGACACGGTCATCTACGCGTTTGGTATAGAGAGCGTAAATTTCGAAGGCCGGTTTGAGGTTTCCTAGCAGGACGTCCCCGGCCATCGAACTGGCATACTTTGCATTCAGCTCATCAACATCCTTCTGAGTAAAAAACAGATGGCTGAAGTCGAGCATTTCCAGATACGTCTGAAGAAATTTTTTCGAAACCTCCTCATTGAGCTTTTGCCGCGTATAATGGCCCTCCTCCAGAAGACGGCCGACCGACATGGCAATATTTTCTCTCGACGCGGCCATGGCGGGCGGAGCCGCGATTGCGGCCGTTAACAGGATGACGCAAAGCGCCAATGATCGTTGCAAAGATGATCTCATCGGTGAAAAGAAGAGTTAATTACGTTCGCAGATTTCAGCATGAAGCGCAAGACAACGAGACAAGATGGGCATGTAAGTAGAAATGAGACAATCCGTACTCGGGAACATTCAAATATTCGTAAAAACTCCCAGCTTCAGCTGTAGCAAATCCCGCTACAATCAAATCCCATGACCTATAAAACGTTTTGCGGCGGCATTTTTGACACGAATTGTTACCTGGTGAAGGCGCCACAGGGGTGGATCCTTTTCGACGCACCTGAAGGTTCGTGCGAATGGGTCAAGTCGCTCGGTATCGATCTTAAACTTTTGCTTCTGACACACGGACATGTCGATCACGTCCAGGATGTCGCCCGGATTAAGCGGGAGTTTGGTTGTCCGATAGGCTGTCATCCACTCACGGCGCCGATGATTTCGGACCGCGAATTCTTTCGCAGCTTCGGTTTCGAACTAGAGATTGAGCCGGCGAAACCTGATTTTCTGATCGAAGAAACACCCAGCCGGGAATTTCTCGGAGCGCACTTCCAAGTGCTCGAAGTCCCCGGGCATTGCCCGGGCAGCCTTTGTTTCTTTTTGCCGAAGGATCGATTGCTTATCGGCGGCGACGTGCTTTTTGCCGGGAGCATCGGCCGCGGGGATTTACCGGGCGGAGATATCGATCTGTTAGTACAGGAGATCAGGAAAAAATTATTTCCGCTCGGCGACGAAGTCACAGTACTCCCAGGGCACGGGCCGCCAACGATGATCGGAACTGAGCGTCGCACGAATCCTTTCGTTGGCGCAGAGTAGCGCCAACCACTGGCGTCCTCTTGAAACTAAAACTCCGAGGCTAACCAATCACGCATAATGGAGACTTGGACTTGCAGTGCCCATGGGTTGGAGCGTTTGGATGGCAACTTACTCGAGAAGAAACAGAGCGCGCCAGCGCTCTCCCGTTACACGCTTGGATCAGACGAGGGAAGATCGGCGAGAAGAGAAGCGAGCGGCTTGAGGTCCTCGATCTTCCCCACGATGCCGCGCAGCGAGCGCATCGCTCTCGGAATGTATCGCAGGAAATGCTCGTGTCCCCTGACCAGGCCTAGAAACCCATAAGCCCCGAGCGCCTGCATCATGCGTTGCATCGCGCATAGTTCCAGTGTGTCGTCGAACTGGCCGTCCGCTCCGTGCCCGTTGTCCGTCTGTTTTTGTCGGTAATAACCAATCAACTCGGATCGCTCTGCGGCCGAAAGCTCGACATACGGATCAAAAAGCAATGATGCCAAATCATATTCAGCCAACCCCGGTCGCATTCCCTGAAAATCAATCAAATTAGCCTGCCCGTTCTGGATAATGACATTTTGCGACTGAAAATCGCGGTGAACCAAAACCCTTGGCAAACTCGCAAGGCGTTTTGCGATTTCGCGCAGACTGGGAAGGGCTGCCAACTCCTTGCGTTTTGACTCGCTAACCTTGAAAAAACGGCCGAGGCAATTGTTGAAAAAGTACCGCTGTTCCCAGCGGTAAAGGGCAGCGTTAAATTCGGCCGGCAAATGCTCCCTCATTTCCACGCACACGGACTCCGGCAGGCGGTGAAGTTTGGTAATTTCATCGAGCGCGGATTCGTAAAACGCGCGGCGAACGAGCCAGCTCTCTCGCCGATAATTGTAAAGGTCGCGCTCACCCAAATCCTCGATCCAGATGAGGCCTTCCGCCGCATCGTGAAAATAGATTTTCGGCGCCCGGATTCCGTGGGCCTCCAGAAATTTTGCGATCTCGACGTAATGCCGATTTTCTTCGCGCTCCAAATTGTACTTAACCAGGATCAGCGTCTGGTTTGGCGAGCAACGTATCCGGTAGAATTTTCGATCGGATCCGCCTTTTTCAATCGGGCGAATTTTTACATCGGTTACATCCAGCAGCGGAAAATGCATCCGTGTTCGGCGAAGAAGAAATTCGGTCCTCATACTAGATGTCGCTGTTACGATGGATGCCGCTGACCTTTTTTTGGGAGCGGACAATACAACCATGAAGCTGACTTTTGGAAGCAATTTGTGCGTGGGGCCACAAAATTGTGTCTTCGAGGACGGCTCCTTCGCCGACCCGGCAATTTTCTCCGACAACTGAGAAACCGCGCAGTTGTGCGCTTGGATCAACTGTGGCTGACTTCGCAATACGCTCAGGCCACACTGCTGTTTTGATGTAATAAGGCATCCAATGTTCTTGCAAAACCGTACGATGCACCTCGAGATACTCAGCGCGCGAGCCAATATTGAACCATCGTCCGTCGTTCATCACCAGGCCGCCGATCTTACCACCTTTGCCTATCCAATCCGTAACAATCGGAATGAATGAAATTTTTTGTTGCGGCGGGATTTGCTGGAAAATCGTCGGATTCCAAACCGCGACGTTCGCGAAATCAAGATCCCCCGTCGTACCGTACCGATTCGCGATATCCACAACGCGGTGATCGCGCAGGGCCACCTCCGAAGCCAAACCTGTTTCACGCAACGCGAGAGTGACCTCATTTCCGCGACGGAAATGTTCGTCGATTAAGGGCTGCAGATTGATGTCAGTCAAGATGTCCCCGCTGTAAGTCACGAAGGGCGCGCTACCGAGATAGCGTTCCGCATTCTTGATTCCGCCGCCGGTCTCAAGCAAATCCGGCTCGTGAACCAGCGTGACCGAATGGCCTTCATACTCATTATCCCGAAAGAACTTTTGAAATAGTTCGGGCCGCCTGTGCGTGTTAACGATGAACCTTTCCGCCCCTGCGTTGATTAAATGATCGAGCGCAAATGTGATAAGTGGTTTTTGAAAAATCGGGATGAGGGGCTTTGGTAAATCCTCGGTCAGCGGTCGCAGGCGTGTACCGCGGCCGGCGGCCAAGACGAATGCCTGGGTGATTTCGTTCATCAGCAGAAAAATGAGAGATTCCTCGACTTCGCTCGGAATGACAAGAAAAGCGGACGCAAACCAGTGCCGCGTCCAGCGGCGAGAACAAGAGCTGGGGTGATTGTGTTCATCGCGCGACAGACTCAGGAAAGGCCGAAGAAAACTGTTTGAACCGCGATTAACTCAAGCGCGTGGAATTTCCAGCGAATCCGTCACGCGCAATCTGTTCACAACGAGGTCGTCGATTTCAAGATGCTTGATTTTCGCTCGACCAACGACAAGGCGGCCAACGGCAACGACGCCCAATGCAAGCGCTCCAATTGCCAGCGCACCGAGCGCGAAAGCTCCAATGCTCTGCGCTCCGACCGCCAACGCGCGGATGCGCATTGACTCGAGATCACTCAGTTCTGCCTCGTGCATGCTGTGGTAAATTGTCCGCGAGCTTGATCCACGATATTCGATCTTCCGTCCAGATATGGTCGGTTGGCGTAACAATTTCGGGCCGATCGAAAGTGGCAACAGTGACATCGACTTCATCAGCATCGGATTGGCTCATGAAAGTCAGCGCGCTGCCGCACGTCGCACAGAAGCCGCGGACGCGCCCGGCCCATTCAATTTCACGCGGCTTACCTTTAGTGAATTGAAAATTGTCGCGCCGAAACGAAGCCCATGTCGCAAACGGCGCTCCGGCGCTCTTGCGACAATCTTCGCAATGGCAATGCGTGACGTTGTAGGGCTCACCGATGCTTTCGTATCGAATGGCGCCGCACAAGCAACCGCCGCGAATGGTCGTTAATTCCGTTTCCATCAGTAATTACAGGGCAACCGCGCGGTTACTCAGTAATTCTAGTAGGTCAAGTTAGGGCCAGCGGAACGCCGCCAACCGAATCGCTGCCAGGGAAGCTCGCGCTGCTGTAAATAAAGCGTGCGCGTGCCAAAATCGATGATGCCGTGGTGGCGACGCAGCGTTTCCGCACCAAGCAGGCCGGCAACCGGCGGCGAACCTTCCAACAACCCGTCGTGAATTAATCCTTCCATATCGATCACGCCTACGTCCCTGCCAGTGATATTGACCGATCCCACCGACAGTTTGCGAATCCTCGCCAGGCGCAGGCCACGATCCTTCAAGTTCACGGCCGAAGAACTGTACTGCGTCTCCCGGGTGGCAATTCGCATTCGCCTAACGAAAGAACGATGCAAGAGCGTCGCGAACGAACCCGTGTCGACCATGAACTTGGCAGGTTTCCCATTGATCGAACCATTCACGTACAAATTAAAACCGTCGCTTACTTGAATCGGAACAGCTTGCAATCCGCGCCGATCGAAACTGGGAACACCACCCAAAACGTCGGGGTCGGTCTTTAAGATCAGCAACTGCCGTTGGCAATCCAGCACCGCCTGGGTTGGAAAAAGGATATCCGCTCCAATGATTCCATCGATTTGCTCTTCCTGAGCCAGTCGCGCCGCGCGAGCAGAGTTCCCCAAATCGACAGTAACCACTGGTTCATCGATCAGGGTCAGTCCTCCGAGCCGCAGCTCGCGCGCAATGGCGACATTGTTGAACCCGCCGTTGATCTGAATGCGCGCCGGCAGGTTCGACTTGTTGCTGACTGGTTTAAGCCGAAAATGATTGCGACGATTCACAGCGATTGCGCTTACCGGCGCACCACTATCGATCGTGAGCCACGCCTCTTTGCCGTTGATAAAAGCGCGCACCATCAAATGATTTTGCCGGGAGCGCACCAGCGGGATTGCGACAAAGCGCGCGTCTGCTCGCGCGTAACTGACCTGCGGCATGGCAGCCAGTTCGGCAATCAGCACCACTGCAGCGGACGACATCGATAAAAACGTCCGCCACAACCGCCGCTGGCTTGAACACGTCACGGGGCGTGAGACTAACACGGTTCCTTTTACGCGAAAGTAATTTCGCGTTTCGATAATCGCCGGTGGGAACTGTAAGCCGAGTGTTTTGTCATTGCGCGGCACGCCGGAGTGATGATTAACTCTTCGCCAAATGCAACCGGCTCAGACGACGACGGCGATAACTGAAACATCGGTAGCCGACCAAAAATTCGTCAGAGGACTCGGCCTGCTCGATTCAACCATGCTGGTTGCCGGCTCGATGATCGGCTCGGGAATTTTCATTGTGTCAGCGATCATTGCACGTCAGGTCGGTTCACCTGGTTGGCTGCTGGTTGTTTGGATTGTGACCGGTTTACTGACGTTGATGGCCGCGCTGTCGTACGGCGAGCTGGCGGCGATGATGCCGAAGGCTGGTGGCCAATACGTTTACTTGCGTGAAGCCTACAGTCCGCTCTGGGGTTTTCTCTACGGATGGACACTTTTTCTAGTGATTCAAACCGGCACGATCGCGGCGGTTGCCGTCGGCTTCGCGCGCTACAGCGGCGTACTGATCCCTTGGTTTTCTGAATCCAACTATCTAATCCCGCCGATCCGTCTTGGTGGCTGGTTTAGTGGATACGCTGTTTCACTTTCTACCGCGCAGTTTCTCGGTCTGGCAATGATCGCGCTGCTGACCTTCATGAACACGCGTGGATTGAATCTTGGCAAGCTCATACAAAATATTTTTACGACAGCCAAAACGGGTGCGCTCATCGCATTGGTCGTGCTGGGAATCATCGTTGGTGTTAAATCCGGAGCCGGTGCAGAGAACTTTCGCGACTTTTGGACGTTACGAGGCGGCTTGCAGGATGTGGGAGCGGGACTTACGGCCGCCACCGCATTCGGTTTGTTTGTGGGCATCTGTGTAGCACAGACCAATTCTCTTTTCTCCGCCGACGCATGGAACAACATCACTTTCATCGCCGGAGAAGTGAAGGAACCGCGGCGCAATATACCGCTATCGCTCGCCTTCGGTACGCTTCTGGTTATCGGACTTTATCTGCTGGCGAATGTTGCATATCTGGCAACTCTTCCGTTCGCCTCGATCCAAAATGCGCCAAGCGATCGCGTGGCGTCGGAGACGGCCAATGTAATTTTTCCCGGCGCCGGGGCGACCATCATGGCGGTCGCGATTATGGTTTCCACCTTCGGTTGCAACAATGGATTGATCCTCGCCGGTGCGCGCGCCTATTATGCGATGGCACGCGACGGTCTTTTCTTTCGGCGCGTGGGGGAGTTGAATAAGAACCATGTCCCCGCATGGGGCCTGATCATTCAAGGAATTTGGGCTGGAATCCTCGTGTTGCCACGCACCGTGAAGGCAGACGGAAGTTACGGCAATCTTTATGGAAACTTGCTCGACTACGTAATCTCTGCGGCGTTGATTTTTTACATTCTCACGATCGCAGGACTCTTCTTGCTTCGCTGGAAACGTCCTGATGCCGAACGTCCATATAAAGCGTTCGGATATCCGATCGTTCCCATTCTTTACATCATCGGCGCCACCACAATTCTTCTAGTTCTTTTTATCTATCAAACCGCAACCACTTGGCCCGGGCTGATCATCGTGTTAAGCGGGGTGCCGATTTATTTTTTCTGGAAATTTCTCGGAGCAAAATCACGACCAGGCTGACCTGCTCCGCCCATCCCGATTAGCGCAACCAAAAACCAAACTTCGCACATGAATGTATTTCGAAGAAAAAGTGTCACCCAACTTCAAGCTGAAGCACTGACGGACACTCGCTTGAAGCGTGCGTTAGGGGCAACCAACCTGACGGCACTTGGCATCGGTGCAATCATTGGCACAGGAATTTTCGTGCTAACCGGGACTGTCGCCGCGCAGAACGCGGGGCCAGCGGTAATTTTATCTTTCGTGCTCGCCGGTGTGGCCTCGATTTTTGCGGCGCTGTGCTATAGCGAGTTTGCGTCGCTGGTGCCAATGGCCGGCAGCGCGTACACCTATGGCTACGCGACACTCGGCGAACTGTTCGCGTGGATCATCGGCTGGGACTTGGTTCTGGAATATGCCCTCGGCGCGGTCACAGTCTCTATCGGTTGGTCAGGCTACGTCGTCTCGTTTCTGCGCGACATTGGCATTCATATCCCAGCCCAGCTATCGGCGGCGCGCGGAACGCTCATTACTTTGGCGGACGGAACGCAAGTTATGGCCATCTTCAATCTGCCAGCCGTCATCATTATCGCTATCGTTACGCTCCTGCTGGTGATTGGCATTCGCGAATCGGCGACAGTCAACAACGTTATTGTGTTTGTAAAAGTGGCGGTGGTGCTGCTGTTCATCGTCGGCGCGGCTCACGCGGTCAATCCCGCCAACTGGCATCCGTTTATCCCGCCGAGCACCGGTACGCGCGGACACTTTGGCTGGAGCGGCGTCATGCAGGGAGCAGGAATAGTGTTCTTCGCCTACATCGGTTTCGACGCTGTGAGCACAGCAGCGCAGGAAGCAAAGAATCCCCAGCGCGACATGCCGATCAGCATCATCGGCTCGCTGTTGGTCTGTACCGTGCTTTACATCGCGGTGTCGGCTGTGGCGACCGGCATTGTCCCGTACTTGCAATTAGATGTCCCGGATCCAATTGCCGTGGCAGCCGACCATGCTGGTGTGGGGTGGATGGCCTCGCTAATCAAACTGGGCGCCATCGCGGGGCTCAGCTCGGTCATTCTGGTGATGCTCTTGGGCCAGTCGCGGATTTTCTTCACCATGGCGGACGACGGTTTGCTGCCGAAGTTTGTGAGCAGGATTCATCCAAAATTCCGCACGCCATATATCACGACGATAGCCACAGGAATCGTT
>DATHHK010000156.1:0-3707 GCA_035317225.1 Candidatus Udaeobacter sp.
CACGCAGCCCACCAATTTCAATAATTCTCCCTCGCCACCCGGATTCGTGGACCAACCCTGGCTATTGGTCAATGCAGACCCAATGATTCCAACCCAGGACAATGTATACGCGGCCTACGACGACTTTACTAACGGCAATGATTGTCTGGGGGACGACTGCAACATACGAGTGTCAGTCTCCTATGGCGTCAATCCGCCTAACTTCACATTGGATAACCAATCCGGGACAGCCACGGGTAGTATCAATCCAGGTCATCGGCTTGCAGTCGATCCGCGAAACGGCTCAGTCTACAGCCTATTCCAGCGAAATATCGCTCCCGGAGCTGGAGGTTCGAAAAACATCGACTACATGCTCAACCGTTCAACAGACGGCGGAGCCACGTGGAGCCTGAACGGGATGGCGGGTGGGATCATGGTGGCCAATGGCGATAGCACCCAGCCAACTCCCAAGTTCGGCACCGTCAACGCCCTTCTTGGCGGAGTAGACCACGCCGCCGTAGATCCGAATTATGGGGATGTTTATTACGTCTACGGCAATCGTGATGCTGGTACCGGCAACGACCGTCTCGCCATCCGCCGGATCCAGGACGATGGCGGCGGTGGTGTGACTGTGGGTCCAGAAAACTTCGTGACAGGTCAGGTAGAAGCCGCGATTCCGTCGGTCGCCGTAGCCAGTGACGGAACAGTCGGCGTTTTTTACTATACCTTTGATGGGTTCTCTCAAGACAACTTCCCGATCTTCTCAGCCCACCTGGCACAAAGCAGCGATCACGGTGTTACTTTCAACCATCAGACCTTGTTGACTTTCCTGTCTTCTGCTACGGACAACGGCAATTCCAGACAGCGAGTGCTCGGAGACTATATGCAGATGAAAGCGGTGGATAGTTGTTTCTACGGAGCCTTCACTGGAAATGGCGTTCCCTTTGGTCGACCTTTCGCCAACCACGACCCAATATTCTTTAGAGCCTGCGCCGTCGCACCACCAAGGCCTACTCCAACACCAAGGTCACGTCCGACGCCGGCGCCGCGTCCAACGCCGCGCTAAGAATTAGCTCAGTGTAGGCGGCCGGCTAACGGGTAGGAACAGAAATCGTATAAGTGATCAGCGCACAGACCACAACCATCCCGGTCATGGCGACGATAAAGATGGCATCCGCAATTTTTTCAAGGCGATGCATTCTACGCAGGCCTCGCGAGCGCAAGGCCCAGTAAGAAAGCAAACAAGAGATCAGAAACAGCAGTGCGTCGGCAGCCAGCAAATCGTCTGCCAGCGTATCCGCGATTCCAAGCGTGATAACGACGCGGATCAATCCAATAACGGTCAGGCAAACGCCGACCATTGCGGAAGAGACAGTGAAGATGTGAATGCAAATGTCTTGCTCGAGGTGGCTGTTTGCGTCGCGTTGCGGCTGCTTTTCTCGTTTCATACGGGCCAATACTTAGACTGATCACTAAAGCGCCTGTTCAGAGAATTGCGCGGCTGATTCTTTCGCTTGCTCTTGCTCTTGCTCTTGCTCTTGCTCATTCTGGCGAGATGAAACCGCAATTCGATCATGAGAAACATCAGTGGTCTGAGCTCAAGAGTCGGCGAAGAGCGTGGTACGTATTCGTGCCTTGAAAGGCAAGAGTAGGAGCGAGAGCAAGAGGGCGGATTGAAATTCATTAACCTGACGCGCCGCACCGAGATTGGTGCGAATTCATACTATCTCGAGATGGGTCGCCATCGACTGGTGCTCGATTGCGGAATGCATCCCAAGGACACTGGTGAGGATGCGCTGCCGAATTTCAAAGCGATCGCCGACCAGGAGATCGAAGCGATCCTGATCTCTCACGCCCATCAGGATCACATCGGCACATTGCCGGTACTAATGCGACGCTTTCCAACCGCGCGCATTTTCATGACCGAAGCCACGGCCAAGATCGGCAGCGTACTTTTGCACAACTCGGTTAATGTGATGACCCGGCAACGCGAGGAGATCGGTCGCGCTGTCGCGGGGTCATATCCGCTCTTCACGCATCGAGAAACCGATCGCGCATCGGGACGCTGGCGTTGGTGTCCATTGCGCCAGCGCTTCTCCATCGCCGGCGAGCGTGCACCCCAGCAAGAGAAAGACACACTGACATTCGAGTTTTTCGACGCAGGACACGTGCTGGGCTCGAGTGGAATTCTGCTGCGAGCGGAAGGTAAAACAGTCTTTTACACCGGGGACGTCAATTTCGACGATCAAACAATTATGGGAGCAGCGACTTTTCCAGAAGAGAAGATTGATGTTCTGATCATGGAATGCACGCGAGGCGACCATCCAAAACCCGCTGGCTGGACGCGCGCCAGTGAAGAGCGACGTCTGGCAGAAGCGATTGGCGCTGCTTTTGAGCGCCGCTCGTGCGTGCTCATACCCGTCTTCGCGCTGGGAAAAACGCAGGAAATCCTGGCAATGTTTTACAAGTTCCGTCGCGAAAGGCTCCTGACCGAGTTTCCGATTTACATTGGTGGTCTCAGCTCAAAGATGACTGATATCTACGATCGGCGCGCGCATATGACTCGCCGGCAATTGCCGCGCCTGCAATTAATGAGGGAAGCCACACCATTCATATTGAACGAGGAAACAGTGCGCGACGCGCCGCTGCGCCCGGGACGGGTTTACGTACTCTCCAGTGGGATGATGATACCAAAAACACTCTCCAATGTTCTTGCGCAGCGGCTGATCGAGAACCCGCAGCATTCGATCTTTTTTGTCGGCTATGCCAACCCGGAATCGCCTGCCGGTCTTCTACGGGACGCGAGATCAAATGGGGAGGTTACCCTTGACCCCGACAAGCCGGCCCAGCGCGTCCGCTGCAATATCGAACAGTTTCAGTTCAGCGCACACGCCACCCGTGAGGCGCTCATCGATTACGCCAAAAGACTGGCGCCTGGCAAAATTGTTCTCGTGCACGGCGATCCACCGGCCGTGGAGTGGATGCGCTTAACACTGTCAGCGGACCTTCCCCGATCGGAGGTTCTTGTACCGACTCCCGGCGTAGAGCTTGAACTGTGAGATGAAGGGGAAGAAGTGGCAGGGCAAGCGAAAATCGAAAGCGCTAACTTCTGATCTCTCACGCCTCTCGCCTCACATCTCACTAAATGAGAATCGTTTCCTGGAACATTAATTCGCTGCGCAAGCGCCAGGACCGCTTATTCGCCTGGCTGGAGGCGACGGAGCCGGATGTTGTTTGCTTGCAGGAGACAAAATGCACGGACGACCAGTTTCCAGCGCTTGCTTTGAAAGCCGCCGGTTACTACGCGGCTTATCACGGCGAAAAATCGTACAACGGCGTCGCGATTCTGTCGAAAACCGAGCTGCGCGATGTGCGTCAGTCTCTCTGCGACGAAGTGGTCGATCCACAGGCGCGCGTGATTGCAGCAACCGTCGGTCGCCTCCGTGTTCTTTCGATTTATGCGCCGAACGGCCAGGCAGTTGGTTCCCCGGCTTACGAATACAAACTGTTTTGGTATCGCCGCCTGCGAGATTGCATCGCGAAAGAAAAGTCTAGCGACGTTGTGGTGTGCGGTGATTTCAACGTCGCTCCGGAGGATATCGACGTTTACGATGCAAATCTATGGCGTGGCGCCATCATGTGCTCCGATGGCGAACGTGCCGCGTTTCAGCAATTGTGTGAAACTGGCTTGCGCGACACCCTGCGAATTCATCACAAGGAAGGCGAAC
>DATHHK010000157.1:0-4459 GCA_035317225.1 Candidatus Udaeobacter sp.
TTTCGTCTTTTTCTTTGTCTTTTTGCTCTTAACCATTTGTGTCTTTCCTCCAGAGAAATCGAGATCGCCCAAAGAGCTTAATGGTCTTCAAATCTATAGACAAGTGAAGCGCCCATATTCGCGATAAAAATTCTTAACCAACTGACATTCAACTTGTTATGTTGATAAATTCCGGAGCTAATGAGTTGGCCAACGTAATTCCCAGATCATCTGGCCTTTAGCAGAAAAATCGCCCGCAACTTGGTCACATTTCGCCCCAATCCCGTCGCGTTCCTCGATTGAATTTAGCGAACTGTTAAGGTCGCGTTGATCGAAAAAGCTATGCCACAATTTTTTGCGAAGATCGCAATGCGCGTGTAATTGTCCTCAATTCCCCGCGAAAGATTTAATCGAGTTCAAATCGAATGACGCCGTTTCTTCGAAAGTTGCTCGGCCAAAACTGGCTTCTGCTGCTAATCATGCTCGCTCTCGCTGTCTTTGGAGTCGTGGCGATTTACAGCGCCACTTCCACGCGCGCAGACTCGTATGCGACCGACTTCTGGCGAAAGCAGGCAAACTGGGTGGTCGTCGGTGTCTTCGTCTTTATGCTGACGAGTTTGATCCACTACCGCTGGATTCGCTGGGGCGCGCTGCCGATGTATCTGGCCGGCATCGTCTTTCTGATCCTGACGAAGTTTATAGGCACGAAGGTTTACGGGGCCCGTAGTTGGTTGCATTTAGGGCCGATCAATTTTCAGCCGGCACAGCTTGCCGTTGTCGCAGGCATCATGGTTTTGGCGCTGTTCCTGACCCAATTTCGCGAAATGCATCCGATGCTACGGCTACTGCTCTGCGGAGCGATTGCCGCGGCGCCGTGCTTGCTCATCCTCATGCAACCGGACCTGGGTGAGGTTATCATTTGGGTGCCGGTGCTTCTGGCACTGCTATTCGTCGGTGGTGTTCCGTTGAGGTACTTGATTTGCGTGATCCTCATCGGACTCGCCTTTATCCCCATTGCTATCAATTTCGGTCTAAAACCGTATCAGCAGCAACGGATCACCGCGTTTACACATCCGGATATCGACAAACAGGGCTCGGCATGGGCAATCAATCAATCGCTCATCGCTATCGGTTCGGGTGGTTGGTCGGGCAAGGGGTTCAAGGCACCAAACACGCAAATCGAGCTTGGGTTTCTGCCCGCTACTGCCGTACACAACGACTACATTTTCTCCGCTATCGGCGAGCAATGGGGATTTATTGGAGGAATGCTTCTTATTGCCGGTTTCGCTCTGCTCCTGATGACATGTCTCTTTGTCGCCTTTTTCGCCGGCGATCAATTGGGACTACTTCTGGTTGTCGGGATCACGGCGCTCATTTTCACGGGTATCTTCCAAAACATGGGAATGACGATCGCTCTGCTCCCCATCACCGGAGTACCATTGCCATTAATCAGTTATAGCGGCTCCTTCGTGCTAATGATCATGTTTGGCCTCGGGCTTGTGAACAGCGTCTGGATTCATCGAAAAATTCCCGCGTAGGCAGCCCATGTGATTTGTGTTTTAACGCTCTAACGTGGCGAAGCCACACATGGAAGCCGATTACAAGGTCAAGCTGGAGGTTTTCGAAGGGCCGCTGGATCTGCTGCTTTACCTCATCAAGCAGGATGAGATCGATATTTACGACGTTTCACTTGAACGCATCACTCGGCAGTACCTGGAATATCTTCAAGCGTTCAAGGAATTGAACATTGAACTGGCCGGCGAATTCATCGTCATGGCGGCGAACCTCATTTACCTGAAAAGCCGCAGCCTGTTGCCAATTGATCAACAGCCGCCCGAAGAAGACGCAGAGGAAGACGATCCTCGCTGGGATTTAATCCGGCAGCTGATCGAGTACAAAAAGTTCAAGGAAGCCGCAACAGAACTCCATTTGCGGCAGCTGGAACAAGAGCGGATTTTTGCGCGAGAAGGCAGCGCATCGTCGCTGTTGCAGGAACCGCTGCGCCTGGAAGAGGTTGGAATTTTCCAATTGATCAACGCATTCCAGACCGTGCTCAAACGGATCGAAGCGCGACAGGACGTGCAGGAAATTTTCGGCGAGCGTTTTAGCGTTTCGGAAAAGATTGATATTATTTTGCAACGAGTCGCAAATAGCGCGCGGCTGCGTTTTTCCGATTTGTTTGGGAATGCCGTGTCGCGTGTAGAAGTCGTAGTAACTTTTCTAGCGCTCCTGGAACTCATTCGTCTCAAACAGGTTTGCGCTCTCCAGAAAAACATGTTTGAGGAAATTGAAATTGCAGCCGCGGCGTGAGCCGTTGGCGATCATGAAACCGCAAGGAACGCCTCGACGCAGCGAGGAAGCTACAGCAACATGCCGCGAATTTTGATCGCTGGCTGCGGTTATGTCGGCCAAGCGACTGCGGATTTGTTCCATGCCGCCGGCTGGGACGTGGAAGGCTGGACAGCTTCTGAAGAATCGGCAGCGGCGCTCTCCGCCAAACCGTATCCTAGTTGCCAGGTCGATATGTCAAACTGCGATCAGGTCGCAGAGCGCCCCGGAACATTCGATGCTGTTATTCACTGTGCGAGTTCGCGAGGCGGCGGAGTCGAGTCTTACCGGCAAATCTATTTGAATGGCGTACGCAATTTGCTCGATCGATTTGCTGAAACAAACCTGCTTTTCACCAGTAGTACCAGTGTTTATGCGCAACGCGATGGCTCATGGGTGACTGAAGAAAGCGAAACGAATCCTGCTCGCGAAACCGGTCGAGTTCTCCTGGAAGCGGAAAAGCTGGTGCTCGAGCGGCGCGGTACGGTCGCGCGGCTTGCCGGTATCTACGGCCCGGGCAGGTCGGCGTTGCTGAGCAAGTTTCTTGCCGGCACAGCAATCATCGATCCGGAAAACGATCGCTTCGTTAATCAAGTGCACCGCGATGATATCGCGTCGGCAATTTTCTTTTTGCTGACACGAGAAACGCCGCGAACTCAAATCTACAACGTGGTTGACGATCAACCAACGCTGCAAACTGAATGCTACCGTTGGTTGGCACAAAGACTGGGTCGCCCACTCCCGTCGATTGGAAAATCAATGGGACTACGTAAACGCGGCGACAGCAACAAGCGTGTTAGCAATGCGAATCTACGAAGTCTCGGCTGGACTCTCCAATACCCTACGTTTGTCGATGCGATGGAGACAAGCATTTTGCCCAGTTTTGTAGAGACGGGGATCGAGCAATTACCTTGATGAATCAGTGGTTACAGGCAGTTCCCGTGCGCTAACGGCCTGCCATTTGCAATCGCGATACGCGAAGACATCGAACCGGTCCGCGAGTGGTGTTATAGCTGCTCGAGTGCGACGACGCCGCTGTCGGCCTTCGACCAAACTCAGGTAGCTTGGGCGGGTGCGGTGGCTGCAAGATCAGTCGCCTGATGGTTTTCTCGGCGTTCGCCAAAAAGCTGGCGGATCACTTCTTCCACGGGCACTTCCTGGACGTTGATGTCACTCACGTCGCAGGCTTCGAGCAGTTCGCGGCAGGTCTCGGTGACTTTGGCGCGTGGGACTTTTAGTTGCACCGAAACAGGCGTCTGTTCCGTTATTTCACCGAAGGCGGAAAGATCGCGTGCCGCCGCTTTTTCGAAAGTTAGGCTCAGAATCTTGTATCCTGAAAACCGGTCGACGATCTCATCCAGCGGCCCGTCGAAAAAGATTTTACCGTGATCGATCACTAGAACGCGATGACACAGCTCCTGGATATCCTGCATGTAGTGGCTGGTCAGTAACGTAACAATGGGACGTTTCTCATTGTAGACACGCAGAAACTCGCGAACCCGTTTTTGACTGACCACGTCCAGGCCAATCGTTGGTTCATCGAGAAAAAGAACGCGCGGTTCGTGAATGAGTGCAGAAATCAGCTCCATCTTCATCCGTTCGCCTAACGAAAGCTCACGGACCATCACATTCATTTTGTCCTGCACCTCCAGGAGCTCCGATAATCCGTCCACGACTTTTTTGAACCGCACACGGTCGATTCCGTATATGGCGCGATTGAGTTCGAGGGATTCTTGCGCGGGCAGATCCCACCAGAGGGCATTTTTTTGTCCCATGAGCAGGCTGAATTGCCTTTTCATTTCGTTGCGTCGCTCCCATGGAACAAAGCCGAGAACACGCGCATCGCCGGACGTTGGATTTAATAGCCCGGAAAGCATCTTGAGCACCGTGGTCTTGCCTGCGCCATTCGGGCCGAGAAAACCAACGAACTCGCCTTCCTCAATGTTAAAGGAAACCTGGTCGGCGGCACGCGTTTCATCGTAACGCCGTCTGCCCAAGCCTTTGATTGATCCCCAAAGTCCCCGCTCCTTCCGGTAGGTGCGATAGACTTTGGTCAGGCCTGAAGTTTCAATGACCGGCATACGTGATGGGAATGATTTCCAAGTAAGACGTTACCTGCGATTCGTCCGAGGAAAACTAGCGCGCAGTGCGG
>DATHHK010000158.1:0-2131 GCA_035317225.1 Candidatus Udaeobacter sp.
CTCGGGACAGAAAGCAGTCTTCATGGGGATTTACGTTCTGCCGAATGCGAATGCGGTAGACGTGATCAAACGCGTTCGCGCGGAGATGGAGCAAATCCAAAAGGAATTGCCGGCCGGAATGAAAGGCGAAATCGCCTACGATGCTACCGCTTACATCAACGACGCCATCCACGAAGTCGTAAAGACGTTGATTGACACATTGCTCATCGTGATGGTCGTAATCTTTTTGTTCCTCGGCTCGATCCGCTCGGTGGTGGTGCCTGTCGTCGCGATTCCAATTTCGCTGATCGGCGCGCTATTTCTCATGCAGCTATTCGGGTTCAGCCTCAACTTGCTGACACTCCTGGCGATTGTGCTTTCCGTCGGATTGGTGGTCGATGACGCGATCGTCGTTGTCGAAAACGTCGAGCGACATTTGCGCGATGGCATGTCGCGCATGAATGCCGCCCTCGTCGGGGCGCGCGAGTTGATTGCGCCAATCATCGCGATGACGATCACGCTGGCGGCCGTTTACGCGCCGATCGCGCTCCAGGGTGGTTTAACCGGTGCGCTCTTTCGCGAATTCGCACTGACCCTTGCTGGCGCGGTTTTCATTTCCGGCGTCGTCGCACTGACACTTTCGCCGATGATGTCGGCACATCTTTTGCGCGCCGGCCACACTGATAAGGGATTCAGCGGCGTCGTTAATCGAACGTTCGACCGCTTCCGAGATTGGTACGGGAGTCATCTCGATCGCACGCTGAATGCGCGGCCGGCGGTGTACATTTTTTGGGCCGGCGTTTCGCTCCTCGCGGTCCTTATGTTTGCGGCGATTCCGAAACTAGGAACCAAGGAATTGGCGCCGAAAGAGGATCAAGGCGTGATCTTCGGAATCATCACCGCTCCCGCAAACGCGACCATCGACGACACGATCCGTTACGCGGATGCTGCCGGGAAAGTCTTTCAGAACATCCCGGACACGCGGTTTACGTTTCAACTTACGTTCCCGGACAACGGATTCGGCGGAATGGTTTTGAAGCCATGGGGCGTCCGCAAAACGCCGACTAAGGCCTACCTGCCGCAAATCCAGGAAAAACTGGGCGCGATTCCCGGCATTCAAATGTTTCCGATCATGCCGTCGGCGCTTCCCGGCGCTGATAATTTCCCAGTCAGCTTCGTGATCACCTCAACCGCCGACCAGGAACGCATTCTTGAATTCGCGAAACAGATTTTTGCGAAAGCGATGCAGGCGCACATTTTCCAATTCGGCGACATCGATACGAAAATCGACCAGCCCCAATCGGCAATCAATTTCGATCACGATAAAGTCGCGGCGCTCGGTCTCGACATGCAGCAAGTGGGCGCCGATATCTCGGCCAGCATCGGTGGCAATTACGTTAACAGGTTCAACATCGAAGGGCGCAGTTACAAAGTGATTCCGCAAATCAAACGCGTCGATCGATTAAATCCCGAGCAGTTGAAAAATATTTACGTCAGCGGACCGAACAACCAGCTCATCCCGCTGAGCACGGTCGCTTCCATCAACCACAAAACCGTCGCGCGTTCACTCAATCGGATGCAACAACTCAACGCGGTCACCATCAGCGGGGTTCCGGCCGTTTCGCTCGATGCTGCTCTGAAGTTTCTGCAGGATGAGGCAAACAAGATTCTGCCAAAAGGTTACGTGCTCGATTACACGGGCGAGTCGCGGCAGTTGCAGACCGAAGGCAGCAAGTTTTTGGGTGTGTTTTTGCTTTCGTTGGTGCTGATCTTTCTCGTCCTTGCGGCGCAGTTCAACAGCTTCCGCGATCCGTTCATTATTCTGTTGGGATCGGTGCCGCTGGCCATGTTCGGCGCGGGTCTCTTCATGTTTTTGAAAATGCCGTTCGGGCAATTCTTCACCGATCGTTGGACTACGTCCTTCAACATCTATTCCCAAGTCGGGCTTGTGACGCTCGTCGGTCTTGTTTCGAAAAACGGAATCCTGATTGTCCAGTTCGCTAACGAATTACAACGGCAGGGTCTGACAAAATTGGCTGCCATCGCACAAGCCGCGCGCATTCGTTTGCGTCCGATTATGATGACGAGCGTTGCAACTGTCGCCGGTCACTTTCCACTCACGCTCGTGACTGGGGCCGGCGCTGCGGCCCGA
>DATHHK010000159.1:0-13223 GCA_035317225.1 Candidatus Udaeobacter sp.
CGGTTGCACGGATCCCTCCGCGGGGGCTGCGGGAAGCGTGATCAACCTTTTGCAAATGCCCGGCTTCAATCACCAGTGCGATATCGCGTCCGGTGTCTTGCAGAACGAATGCGCGGCAATTTTGCGGGATTTTTTCCGTAAACGGCGCGAAGAACGGGACCCGGGTTCTGTCTAGCGGTCGAGCCAACCCGATCCGAGCAGTTTCAAATTTTTTCCGCTCCTCGCGCGGGGAATCCTAAGGAACCTTCGGAAAGTAACAACCGCGTTACTTTTCCGATACGGTTTAGAGGGTTGGCTGCGCTTGACAACACGAAAATCCTCCTAGCCTCAAACAAGGAGGAATTCATTATGAATACTAATACTATTGGATTTTGGGGACTAGCCGCGCTGGCTGCGAGTGTGCTTGCCGTGCCGGCAGCGTACTCGCAGGCGGAGCTTCTAGCCAACCAGCGCACGGAGCGTTTTTCCGCAAGGCTCAGCGGAGCGGAGGAGGTACCTCCCATTAATACCGCTGGTATAGCCGACTTCGAGATGACGAATCAGCAGGGCACGATCACGTTCTCGTTAACCTTCTCCGACTTGTCATCGCCCCTTAGCGTGGCCCACCTGCACTTCGCACCTGGCAAGGTCGCGGGGGGCGTCATGATATTCCTATGTGGCGGCGGCGGTCAACCGGCGTGCCCGGCGACAATTGAAGGAACCATCACGGGAACCATCACGGCGGCAAATGTCACCGGGCCTACCGTCCAGGGCGTTAACGCGGGCGATCTCGACTCCGCTTTGGAAGCCGTGCGCGACGGTCTATCCTATGCCAACATGCACACAGCAAACTTCGGCGGCGGTGAGATTCGCGGTCAGGTTCGTCGAGGCTCGGGGCACGGTAGAGGAGGTGAGTGATCCACTGTGAAGTGACTATTAACCATCGGGTGCGCTGACTGAAGCCGAGCGGACTCACATCGATCTGACAGCAGTCAGAAGTGTGCATTCATTCCGGTGAGATCATCGCGAGTCCGCTGCATCCTTCTCGAACCTGGGGATCAGACGGTGTGTTTCATGCGCCACAAAATCTTGAAAAGGGCGGTCATGGAGTCTCTCCATGCACCATGCACCATCTGAAAAGTTTTTCTCCGGGGTTGGAAAGCGTTTTGTTTCGCACAGTCTTTCTCGGTTGTCGAGTCCCCGATTAATTTTCGTGTTGCGATATTGAGGCAATCATGAATTTGCGGAGTGATCAATGCAGATTGTGGGTTGACTGATCCAGTGAATGGTTTCTAATTACGGACTCTCTCGTCCTCTCCACGGTGTGTGATTCGGGGCAGTTTGATAGTCACCGGGTAATCACGCCGTTTCACGGAAATAGCCATTGCTCCAATATGAGAAGAACCCACGCTACAACACCAATCGAAATTATCGGAATCGCCGGAGGACTAATGATCATGTCTGCTTTTGCGATCGGGGAACTTGAATCGGCGACCCCGACCATGAAAGTCCCCGGTGACTATCCGTATGAAGAAACCGTGCGCATTCCGGCGCCCCCGACCATTTCCGAATCATCGGTCCTACCCACGCCTGCTCCTTTTCCCTATCCTGAATCGGCACCCGCACAATTGTCTGTTCAGGATCGCGATTCACGAACGGGAAATACCCGGCGCCCAATAACGGCGAAAGCTGTGCGCGAGGCAGCATTCAAATACAATGGAGTGCCTGATTTCTGTGAATTTCTGGCAGCACTTCCTGCTAACGTCAGTGTGTTCGATCCAAAGCTCGGAAGGATACGCACACTTGTAGAGGGAAGCCACGTAATACCCAAAAATGTGACGTGGCTTCGTAAACGTCAGCAAGCCGGTCCGAAACCAAACGACCGAACCCTCGTCTCAGTCGAAGAACTCGGCACGGGGATTCCAGGGATTTGATCAACCTTTAGGTCGCCGTCAAAGAAGCGGACGGCCATCGGAGATCGGTTGTTTAGGGGTTGCTGAAAGACGCAGAGGCGGGATTTGCGTGTTAACTGGTTTTTGCAGCGCCCGTCATTGGCCGCTATGCGGCAGTTGGCGTCTTGGGTCGTCACGTTTTAAGCGGGCCGGGATTGCGGTTGCGGTAGCTGTCCGCCAGAATCGTTCAACGATGAAGATGACCATATTTAAGGGCAGCGAGATCGAGGTAGAAAAAGAAATCAACAACTGGCTAAAAACCGAGCGGATCAGCAAAATTCGCCACGTTACGCACGTAAATTCCGGCGGAATGGTGTACATCACTGTTTGGTGGCACCACTTGGATGCAGGTAAAAACGCGCCGATTACGCACGGACTCTCTTGATACGCATGGCGCTCAATTCGATGCTCTGCGCGATTGGAGCGCAACCCGCAGGTGGCGTCACTTTTAATCTGCCTCGCTAGGATTCGAACCTAGACAGAGAGATTCAGAGTCTCTAGTGCTACCATTACACTACGAGGCAAAGAGCAGATCAGAAAACCCGAAATTCGAAGTCGAAATCCTAAACAACCTCAGAAAATACGGAAATGATCAAAACGGCAAAGCGTGTTTTCACGGATTTTTGCGATTTGGACTTTTGATATTCGGATTTGTTTCAATATTCGGGATTCGGATTTCGATTTTCTGTCAGTTGCTGAGAACGACTTCTTCGCCTTCGCGTGCGCTGTCCACCTCAAGGTGTTTTCCTCTCTCGCGGATTAGTTGCCGCGCATCGTCCACGATGGCATCAAGCATTCCATCGTCATGACTTGGGTCATGATGAAAAAGTAGGAGCCTGCGGACTTTGGCGTCGAGGGCAAGCAAAACGGCGCTGGAAACCGAACCGTGTCCCCATCCGACGTGATTTTCGTACTCTGCGTCGGTGTATTGTGCGTCGAGAATCAGAATATCGCTGCCCTGAAGAAATTCGACGAGACCGATTCGCTCCTCTGTCGCAGTCTTTTTCGCTTCTTCCGGACTCAGGTCATTAGCCTTCGCAGCGTGTAAAAATCGGTAGGGCTCGTGATCCGGCAGAAAAGCGATTGAGCCGGCACTGGTGAACAGGCGATAACCAGCGCAAACGCCTGGATGATTTACGAACCTGGCGCGCACTTGCACTTTGCCCGCCGAGAACTCCATCTCGGTTAATTTCTTAATATCGATCGTGGCGGAAAGCTCGCGCATCGCGATGGGAAAAAATGGCGCCTTCATCGGCTCAGCCATGATTTCGCCAAAGCCCATATCGACGCCGTCATAGCCGCGCACGCGGATTTCATTTTTCTTCTCGTATGCTGGGGCAAAGAAGGGCAATCCCTGAATATGATCCCAATGAGCATGCGTGATCAACAGTGAGAGCTTTATCGGTTGCGACTTGAATTCTTTTTCCAAAGCGAGCCCAAGGGGACGAATCCCGGAACCGGCATCGAGCACGATAATTTCGCCATCCGCGCGCAGCTCGACGCATGTGGTGTTGCCGCCGTAGCGCAGTGTGCCCTGGCCCGGTACCGAAATGGAACCGCGCGTCCCCCAAAACTTGAGTCGTGTGGGCGAGGCTGAAACGCTAGGCATGGCGTGGAGAGCGCCCGACTTTGCCACGCGCTTTTGACGAAACCAAGCGTTTTTAGCCTACAATGGCAGGGAACTCGTGGCGCCCGCGCTCTAGAAGAAAATCGGGATGATCAAGATCGCCAGAATATTGACGACTTTGATCATCGGATTGATCGCAGGACCAGCGGTATCTTTGTAGGGGTCGCCGACAGTATCGCCTGTTACCGATGCGGCATGCGCGAAAGAGCCTTTGCCGCCAAGATTTCCTTCTTCGATAAATTTTTTCGCATTGTCCCATGCGCCGCCGCTGCTGGTCATGGCGATGGCGACAAACAATCCGGTGACGATCGTGCCTACAAGTAAACCGCCGAGCACGACAGGCCCCAGCGGCTTAATCATTGCGACTGCCACGACAAAAACCACCGGCAAAAGCGCGGGCACAATCATCTCCCGCAGCGCTGCTTTGGTCACAATGTCCACACATGTGCCGTAATCGGGCGTGTCTTGGCCCGTCAAGATTCCCGGTTTCGCTTGCAACTGACGCCGTACTTCGCGCACAACTGCGCCCGCGGCTTTGCCGACCGCATCCATGCTGAACGCAGTGAAGATGAATGGCAAAAGTCCGCCGATAAAAAGCCCGATAATAACTTTCGGATCCGTGAGCGAAAATTGGAATACGAACGGTTCGCCGTTTCGCGTGACGTGCGTTTTGAGTTCCTCGACGTACGAGCCGAATAAAACGAGGGCGGCCAATCCAGCCGATGCGATGGCGTAACCTTTGGTCACCGCTTTCATCGTGTTGCCGACGGCGTCGAGCTCGTCTGTTACACCACGGACTTCTTTCGGCAAATTGCTCATGACCGCGATGCCGCCTGCGTTGTCTGTGATCGGTCCGAACGAATCGAGCGAGATGACAATTCCCGCCATCGACAACATCGACATCACTGCAATTGCGATTCCGTAAAGGCCGCCAAAATGAAAACTGACCAGAATGGCAATGCCGATAAAACCGACCGGCAACGCAGTGGCGTGCTGGCCGACCGCTAATCCGGCGATGATATTCGTGGCGTGGCCGGTTTCCGAGGCACGCGCAATTTTTTGCACCGGCGCGTGATGCATCGACGTGTAGTAATTGGTAATGACCACGACGACTGCCGTCATGACTAAGCCGACTACTGACGCCCAGTAAAGTTGTGTAGGTGTGCGCATCTCGCCGGCGATGTTTAGACCGTTTGGAAACAAATAATGTGTGGTCGGCCAGAATAAAATCGCGGAGACGATCGCGCTGGCAACCACTGCGCCCATGAGAATATTCGCCGGTTTGCCGTTGGCGACGTTGACGAACACGACACCACAGATCGCGCCGAGCACAGAAATTCCGCCGAGCACAAATGGGTAAACAACCGCTGCTGGATTTCCCGCCAGCGTCAGCGCGCCGACAAGAACGGCTCCGATCAGACTGACCGCATAAGTTTCGAAAACGTCCGCCGCCATGCCCGCGCAATCGCCCACGTTGTCGCCAACGTTATCGGCAATCGTCGCCGGATTGCGGGGATCATCTTCTTCCAGGCCTTTCTCGATTTTGCCGACGAGATCGGCGCCGACGTCGGCGGCCTTGGTATAAATGCCGCCACCGAGTCGCGCGAACACGCTAATCAAACTCGCCCCGAGCGCGAGTCCCACCAAACTGCGAATCGCCATGTCATTTCCGACGATTTTGCTGGCGAGCGTATAGAAGATCGAGACGGAAAGGAGTGCAAGACCGACCACGAGCAAACCGGTTACCGCGCCGCCGTTGAACGCGATGCGCAAGGCAGCGGTGCGCGAGTGGGTCGCCGCTTGCGTCGTACGCACATTCGCAATCACTGCGATGCGCATTCCAATGAAACCGGCTGCGAGGGAGCAAAACGCGCCGACTACAAAACCAATCGCCGTGGGATGATCCTTGAAAATGAAAAGCAGCACGAAGATAATCGCGGCGATCACGCTGATGGTGATGACCTGGCGATTCAAATATGCTTTTGCGCCTTCTTGGACTGCGGCCGCAATCTGACGCATCTTTTCGTTGCCAGCCGAGGAGCGGCTCACGATCGCGATCAAGCAGAGGGCAAACGCCAACCCAATTACGGCGCATACCATCGACAGTGGCACGCCCGAATCGAGAATCGTTAGGCCAAGTAAAATGCTCATGAACGTTCCGGCTGAAAGTTGGGGAGTTTAGTAGGTTTTTATCCGGTCGCAATTCGTTATTTCTGAGTGCGCGCTGTTATCCTGATCCCGCAGCCGCGGCAGAAGGATCCCACATAGACCAGTTGATTACCCAGGCAGGTCGGAGGCACAAAGTAAAGCAGGAATGTCCTTTGCCGTCTGTGCGGCGATCTTGGGATGACGACCAGGGTTACGTTCGGGGGATAGCCAACTGCCTACAATTCGAAAAACGTCTGCAAACGGCGCAGGAAAGTGGCCCTGTATTCGCGCTCTTTTCTTGCGCTCTGGCTGTGGGAAACCGCCTCTTTCAGCAGACCTTCAGTTTCCATTTTCCGTTTGGCGAGTAGTTCGCTGAGCCGCTCGAGGCAATCAGGCGAAGCGCGGAGCAGCTCTGCCATTACTGGCTTGCCAATCTCCATCACCTGGCAATCGCTCTGGGCGCGCACCGTTGCCGTTCGATGTTCGCCGGTGAGAAGAGACATCTCGCCGAAACAATCGGGCGCCTTTAAGGTAGCCACGGAAATGGAAGTGCCATTTTTCGAGATCGACACTTCTGCTGTGCCCCTCAACAACACGAACATCGAGTCGCCCTCGGCGCCTTCCCGGATCACACGCTCGCCGCGACCAAAATGACTGACCTGGGACTGCTGCACCAGGCTCTCGATCTGCTCATCCGACAAGCACTCGAACAAAGCTTCCGAGCGCAAAATCGCCCGGGCTTCCTGGTATTCTTCGTGTGTTGATGCAGCCGCTTTGCGTTCCACCTGCAACGTGCGAATCGGGAAGGGGATGGTAATGCCCTGGCGTTTGAGCTCGTACCAAACGTTGGTGCGAACGGTATCGTTGATTTCGTTGATTCGGGCGTGATTGCCCATATAAAATTTGATCTCGTAGATCATAGCCGAATCGGCAAAGTCGACCAAAAACACCCTTACTTTCGGTTCGGGCAGGACGCCTTCCGCCGTCGAAGCCGCTCGGAACAGCGTATCCTTCACGCGATTAGGCGGATTCTTGTACTCAATCCCAACGCGAATCCGCATGGCATGGACCTCGGTCGGGTAATGAAGATTGACGATAGTGTGGCTCACCATCACGTTGTTCGGGATGTCGAGGTAAATGGCGTCGTTGGTGCGCAATCGCGTCGAACGCCAGTTGATTTCCATCACCTCGGCGAAGCGGTCATCTACCTGTAACCAGTCGCCTACTTTGTACGGGCGATTAATCTGGATCGATACGCCTCCGATAATGCCGGCGAAGAGATTCTGTCCGGCGAAGCCAAGGATGATTGCAACTACTCCGGAACCCGCGAGCAGCCCTTTCAACTGTGCTTCGGCATGGTAGCCGTAACTGAGAATCAACAGCAATACGATCAGAAAAATGATCCCGCCTACGACTTCACGAAGAAAATGCGGGATTGGCGTGTGCCGTTTCTTTTCGAAATAAAAATCCCAAACGTATCGGTTCAACAGCGCGACCACCAGCGCCGTGCTCAACAGAATTACAGCTGTACCGACATGATTTCGCCAGGATGCATGGACACCGTAAATGCTAATGGACGCATAGAATGCCAGGATTAGGCAGAAAAGCCGGAATAGCAGGCCAAGTCGTACTCCGGCACGCCGCTTGAGGAAGCGACCCGCCCAGAGCGCGACAAAAAACGTTCCAACAAATACGAGCGCCGTGATGGCAGCCCGCTCTGCTTCCGACAGTCCGCTAAACATCGAGTGAGTAGTATATCAGAAGAGGACAGCCGGAACAGACTTCTTGTGTCATGCGGCAAGGATGGATCTCTTCGCCCTGAACGCGGCCTACGAGCGCGGCGCAATCGCGAGCCACGCCCAGCCTGCAAGAAAACAGAGACCGCCGATGGGCGTAATCGCTCCCAGCCACCGGATATTTGTCAGCGCCATCACATAGAGACTGCCACTAAAAATGAAAATACCAGCAAACAGTAACCACCATGTGCTTCGATTCGCAGCGCCGAAAAGCGCAAGCACCAGGAGCGCAAGCGCGTGAATAAAATGATAAAGCACAGCCTTGTTCCAGACATCGAGCATTCCGTGCGTTTCAAGTATTTGCTTGAGACTGTGAGCCCCGAAAGCACCGAGTGCGACGGCAAGAAAACAGAGCAGAGCTGCAATCCGAATATTTGTCATGTCGAGCGGAATCGAGAGTTCTCTTGAAACTTTGCAATCAATCTGCAACAAATTTCATTTTGATCGAATCCGACGCGTCGCCAACTTGTTTTTTAGGAGATTGCTAGAAGAGCGAATGCAACGACGAACCGGGACTTTATGACTATTGGGCAAGCGTTGCTCTCGTTCACTTTAGCCGCCGGTTTGCTGACCATCACTCCGGGGTTGGATACGGCTCTGGTTCTGCGAACCGCTGCCGTAGAGGGTGGGAAACGGGCCATGCTCGCCGGCATAGGCATCTGTTTCGGTTGTTTGCTTTGGGGCGCAGCGGCTTCTTTTGGATTAAGCGCACTGCTGGCAGTTTCCAGTTTCGCCTACAACATGCTCCGAATTGTTGGCGCTATCTATCTGAGTTATTTGGGAATCAAATTGTTTGTTCGCGCATTCGCCGGCACTTCTGCACACAGCACGGCTGAACCAGTCTTGCAGGAACATAAAGGCGGAGACGGTTCTCTATGGTTGAGACGTGGCTTGTTAACGAACCTTCTCAATCCAAAGATTGGCGTCTTCTATCTGAGCTTCCTGCCACAATTCATTCCGCCAGGCGTACAGGTTTGGTCGTTCAGCATTTTCCTCGCGTTAATTCACGCGGCAGAAGGCCTCCTTTGGTTTTTGCTGTTAACAAACGCAACTGAATGGCTATCGAGCTGGCTAAAGCAACGTCGTGTGGTCATGGCGATCGACAGTGCAATGGGCGCTATTTTTATAGGGTTTGGTCTTAAGCTCACATTCGAAAAAGCGCGCTGAGTACGCGAATCGGTTAAATACTCTCGCGCGATTCAATTGCCGATTTACACTTTGTCTTATGGCGGCTTGGTTCTGGTACGCGGTCGTCGCGGCTGTGCTTTATGGCGCACATCAAATCTTCACCCGCATGGCTGCGGAACGCATTGGCGAAGGACTCGGCGGTTTGGTTGTCGAAGCCAGCGCTGCGTTCTTGATCCTAATTTATCTGGGAATTTTGTGGTTCAGCGGGCGGTGGAATCAAAAATTCAGCGCAGCCGGGTTCAATTATTCTCTGCTTACCGGTATCTGTGTCGGCGCTGGGACAATTGCATTCTTCGTTCTTTTTCAAAAAGGCGGTCCGCTCTCTTCGGTTCCAGCCATTTTGGCTGGCGGCGCGGCGATCATGGCCATCGCTGGCATCTTGTTTTTCCGCGAATCACCATCATGGGAGCGAATCGTTGGCATCGCGTTCGCCATGATCGGTTTATTTTTGCTGCGCAAGTAGAAATCAAATTTGTGATCATTTTGTAAGAAGCTGCAATCCGATGTCATCGCATGCGTGATTGCGGTGCGCATTCAATTCCCACGTGCCACGGATATTGAACGCAACGTCGAAACGATCCCACTTTGTTTGGGTGCATTGCGAACAACTTAAACGGCCCTTTCACAGAACCGGCGCCGATTATAGATTACAGGCTCCGAATCTGCGCCGCGTCGCGAAGGTCATCGCGGGGGCTGCGGCTAACCGAACGCAAAAACTAATGCACGCACGTGATTCAAACCTCGAGGAAATCGCCATTAAGGTTCCGCAGGTTACGCTTGCGTTCTGGATCGTTAAGATCCTCGCGACAACGCTCGGGGAAACCGGCGGCGACGCTGTCACCATGTCGTGGCTCGGCGAAACGACCCCTGAGGCGCAGGGCACCGGCTATCTTATTGGCACGGGAGTATTTGGCGTCATTTTTGTCCTCGCAGTCCTGGTGCAGATCAGGGCCAGAAAATTTCACCCGTTCCTTTACTGGTTAACGATTGTCGCAACGACGACGGTCGGCACGACCCTGGCCGATTATTGCACACGGTCGCTCGGCATCGGCTACACCGGCGGTTCAACTATCTTGCTCATCTGTGTGATTGCGTCGCTTCTGATCTGGCGCTGGTCGACCGGGAGCATATCGATCGAAACGGTGAGTACGCCGAAGGTCGAAATTTTTTATTGGGTGACAATCATGTTCTCCCAGACCTTGGGAACGGCGCTCGGCGATTGGGTTGCCGACACAAATGAAATGGGCTATCTCGGCGCGGCCGCCGTTTTCGGCGGGTTACTTTTGTTGACTGCTCTTCTCTACTACCTCACGAGCTTTTCCCGCGTCATTCTGTTTTGGGTTGCATTTATTTTGACTCGTCCGCTCGGAGCGACCATTGGCGATTTTCTCGACAAGCCGATCGCGAATGGCGGGTTGGCGCTGAGCCGTTACACCACATCGCTCGCGCTCCTCGTGGTGATCGTCGTATTGATTCTGATCTTCCCGCAAAAGCCCGCTTCAAAAGCGCACTGATCTCGTTCAATAAACGAATTGCATCCCGAAATAGCCAATGAGCGCTGTCGGCTGATCGGGCGACCGAAGCTCGTGTCCCATCGACACAATCAGTATGTAGTTTTCGGTAAACTCATGCCGCAAACCGAAATTCAGCGTGAGCACGTCGCGGCTGAACTTCATCCGCGATTCGTCATGAAGCTCTGCCATCAGCATCGTTTGTTTGGCAACGTCAAAACCGCAGACAATCCCATATAACCATTCGCTTCGGCCAACAGTGCTCGCTCGGGGACCGAACTCAACATCCAGGTGCAAACCGCCAAACGTCTTCGCGGCTTGAAATGGGATTTGAAACCGTGTGCCGTCTTCAGCGAGACCGCGGCGTACTGATGACTGCACGATATTAAAAATGACGCGCGGAAACATAGACATATCGAAACCGCTCGTCGCCTCATCGAAGAAGCGCCATTTCACCGCGGCTTCAGTCCCGCCTGGTCCACCGATCAGCCCATGACCGCTGCGCTTCAAGAGTACCGGTGCAGTTTGCAACGTGAGTTGAATGTGCTCGCCCATTCCATAATTCAGATCGATCTCTGGCACGTCGATCGAGGTCTCATTCGGGCGATGTTCAAATATGATCGCCAGATTGTTTTCCCATTTTCCGTTTCCAGGCGTGCCCGGATCGTCCGTGATCATCGGCGGACCGCCTTGGCCAAATGCAATGCGCGCCACCGCTGCGACCAACATCGCAATCGCTAATCGTCGCACATTCTAATGTTTCGCAGATTCAGAGGGACCGTAAACGAGAAGCTTTAGTGTGTTGGGCACAACGCTGGGTCGCCCCGGGGACGTGCCAGGAGAGGGAGACGGTGGCGGTTGAAACTGTGCTGACGGCAAATATATCCGATGCGTTTTGGGATCGAGCGCCATCGTTCGCGCGCCGCGCTCGGTCTTCAAAGTTTGAAGCACTGTCAATTTGTCTGGCGCTACTTCTTTCGCGATTGTTGTCGTGCCGTCTCCGCAAGAGGCGCACGCGAGCTGCTCCGCATCGTCAAATGAACAGCCATCGACGCCAGCTCCAATCGGAGCAGTATCGACGACCTTTCCGGTTTCGGTATCGAGCATCACCATCATTTTGTTGTGGCAGCCCGAGAACAAACGATGATGTGCCGCATCCAAAGCGATTCCGCTTGGTCCTTCGCCCGGTGCGAGCGACCAGCGTGCGACGACCTCATGCTTGTCGGCATCGATTACCGCGACTTCGCTTTTGTCTTCGATATTGCAGTAAACTCGCCCGACTGTTTCATCTACCGCGGCAAATTCTGGATTTCCTCCGAGCGGAATCGTCGCCGAGACGCTAGCGTTTTTGGAGTTGATAACGGTGACCGAATTTCCAGTGTGATTGAAGACATAGACCTCACCGTGACGTGGCTCGTAAACAATGGCGTCTGGATTTTGCCCCGTATCAATTTTCGAAGTCGTCTTCAACGTTGTTAGATCGACAACGCTCGATTTCGATTCTTTACCATTCGACGAGAAACCATGTTGCCCTTCGGGTACGGCCACGAATGCGTGGACGCCAGGCGTGTCGGCAATTTCGCCGGCAACGGTATTTTTAATCAAATCGACAACGACAACCTTTGTTGCGTGTGAAAGGTAGAGACGCCCCGCAGCCGAATCTATTGTCAAGATATCCCAGCCGCCTTCGCCCCCAATCGGTATCTCAGTTACAAGCTGGTAGGGTCCACTGGCCATCGCGGTCCCACAGACTAAGCCAAGCAGGCAGCCAGTTATCCATCGACGAATTGAAGACACGTCTTAACTTCCCAGATTGTGGTTAATTCTCAGTTATTGCGAAAGTTCATCGACGATCGTGTTGTAATCCCATTTTTACAACCTCAGGACGCAAAGTTGAAATCAGTACCGATGCCGTTCGCGAGCGCTCTTTCATAAACGGCAGCCGCGGCTACAGCATCCTCAATCGCCACGCCGGTGCTATCAAAAACGATGATTTCATCATCGGCATCGCGGCCGATTTTGTGGCCGGCAACAATTTCGGATAGCTCCGCGTAAACATCCTCTTTCCGTATCAACCCGTGAGCGATTGCATGATGCACGTCGCCGATCGCGCAAGATGGGTCCAGACTGTCGGCAACAACTTTGGCCGACGCGATCACGGCCGGGTCGATTTCCTGTTTGTGTTCAGCATCTGCGCCAACTGCTGCGATAAAAGTGCCGGGCCTGACATCTTCTTTGCACACGAAGAATTCATTCGCCGTTGTGCACGTGATACAAACATCGCTCTTTTGAATTGCACTTGCCAAATGGTGAACAGGTTCGATGTCGATCTTTAGCTGGGGCGAAAGTTCGTTCCTGAAATCAAGCGCTGCACGTTCGTTTGCATCGAAGACATAGATTTTCGTCAGCGGTAGAACTAGCAGAGCGGCACGAAGTTGCGCCCGACTCTGCTGTCCGCAGCCGCAAATCGTCGCAACAGATGAATCCTTTCGCGCAAGATATTTTGCTGCGACTGCCGATGCGGCGGCGGTCCGCTTAAGTGTAATGTCGATTGAGTCGAGAATCGCGAGTGGGGCACCGTTTTCCGCATCGAACACGACAATCACGCCTTGGATCGTCGGCAAACCGAAGCGCGCGTTGTTCCCTGGGAAATTGGCGTTGAGTTTTGCAACGAGGTAGTTCCTGTCGCCTGGTAGCAACCCTGCCTTTACGTGCAGTCCGCCACCCGGGACCATCACTCCAAGAATTCCAGGCGCCGGAATTTTTCCCTGGCCTTGCAGACGAAAGACATTTTCAACAGCGGCCATGCAATCGCGCGGACTTAGCAGACCGTCGATATCCCTGCGACGCAGTAAAAGCGTTCCTTCAAATTGCATTCCGTCTTTGAATCAACTCGGAGATTTCGCTGCCGGGTGTGACCTCGACTGGAGCGTGTCCTCGCCGGAAAATCCTCGCTCCCGTTTGGCCTTTCAGAGTGACGTTACCGTCGTTGCACAACAACCACGCACCTTCGCGAATGCCC
>DATHHK010000160.1:0-3959 GCA_035317225.1 Candidatus Udaeobacter sp.
TGCCTCTGCAGCGGGCACACTGTCGTCAATTATCTTCGTGCTGCCGGGGCTGATTATGATCGGCTGGTGGACAGGTTTTCCATTCTGGATCTCTTTCGCGATCTGCGCACTGGGCGGCATTCTGGGCGTGATGTACTCAATCCCGCTGCGTCGTGCGTTAGTGACGGGCTCGGACCTGCCGTACCCCGAGGGCGTTGCCTGTGCCGAAGTACTTAAGGTCGGCAGTGGAGGCGATTCCAAGAACGCTTCGGACATCGAACATGGACGCGCAGGTCTGTTGGCCGTGTTATGGGGATCGATCGTTGCAGCTGTGTTCGCAATCATCGTTGCCACGCAAATGTTCGCCGCCGACGTTGCGCAGACCTTTCGAATCGGCCGCAAGGGTGCCGTGAGCGGGTTTGATTTCTCGTTGTCCTTCTTGCTGCTCGCGATCGGTCATTTGGTTGGTCTCTCAGTTGGTATTGCGATGCTCATCGGCGCACTGATCGGTTGGGGCTGGGGCGTGCCGCATTACTCCGCTCTCGCGCACGATGTGACGACAGCCGCCGGTGCCCTGGCACAAAGTACCTGGAGCCGTAAAGTACGTTTCGTCGGCGCCGGTGCGATCGGCGTGTCGGCGATCTGGACATTGCTAAAACTGGTAAAGCCGGTTGCGAGTGGTCTCGCCAGCGCGATGGCTGCTTCGCGCGCGCGCAAGGCCGGCAAAGCCGATACGCTGCCAATTACCGAGCGCGACATCCCAATCGGTATCGTCGGTCTCGTCACGTTGGTGTGCATGCTGCCGATTGGCTGGCTCCTCGCTTACTTCGGCAATGAGAGCGGTCTCGGCGCGCATGTGACGACGCTGGTCATCGGTGGAGTCGCTTACGTTGTCGTGATGAGTTTCTTCGTCTCCGCCGTCTGTGGTTATATGGCGGGCTTAATCGGTTCTTCCAATAGCCCGCTATCGGGCATTGGAATTCTGGTGGTGATTGGCGCCGCGTTGCTGCTCGTGATCGGCGTAAAACCGTACGTGTCGCCGGGTTCGGGAAAAGCGTTGATGGCATTCGCTCTTTTCACTACCGCCGTGATCTTCAACGTCGCAGCAATCGCGAACAATAATCTGCAGGACCTCAAGACCGGCCAATTGGTCGATGCGACACCGTGGAAACAGCAGGTGGCGCTCGTGATCGGTGTGATCGCGGGCGCGCTTGTGATTCCCCCGGTGCTTGATCTGATGAATCATGCTTATGGCTTCATGGGCGCGCCTGGCGCCGAGCTGCGTCCGAATCCACTGCCAGCGCCTCAGGCCGGACTAATCTCGTCGCTCGCACAAGGCGTCATCGCCGGCGATATCGATTGGAGCCTGATTCGGACCGGTGGACTCATCGGCCTTTTCATTATTCTGCTGGACGAAATCCTCGCGCGCACAACAAGGCATATGCGCGTGCCCCCGTTAGCCGTGGGCCTGGGAATTTATTTGCCCACGGCGAGTACACTAATGGTCGTGGTCGGCGCGGTGGTTGGCTGGTTTTTCGACAAGCAAGCCAACCGCAGCCCGCGACCGGAGGCGACGAAGCAGCTGGGCGTGCTGCTCGCGTCGGGTTTGATCGTCGGCGAGAGCGTGATCCTCGTCGTGATCTCTGCAATCGTCGCGTTCTCCGGCGTGGCTGCACCGCTGGCGTTGGTCGGTCCGGGGTTTGAGACCGCCGGCAAAATCATCGGCGGTGTGGCCTTCGTAGTCATCGCGGCGCTCCTGTATCGTTGGATCTGGCGGTTGGCGACGGCGAATAGTGCAGCCCGATCTTGATTTACAAGCATGAACGCGAAGAAAAGCTGGAATTGGTCGCTCTGGATTGGGTTCCTTTGCGTGCTGGCTGCGTTTCTTACTTACACATTCTTCGCGCAATTCCCAATTACACGCGATTTTCCGTGGGCGAATCTCTTGTTGTTTGCTGTAGGCGGGATTTTGCTCGTGCTGGGTCTATTCCGCGCCTTTGGCAGACCGCAGATCTATCGGGGCAAAATCTTCGGACTAATTCTGGCCGCGCTCGGCATATCGATGTTCGGTCTGTTTTCTTACATATTTTTCTACGAACTGCGGCAGGTCCCGCCTTCGACCGGAGCACCGCGAGTCGGGCAAAGAGCTCCCGAGTTCACGTTGTCGGATCAAGATGGGAAGGACGTATCTCTCAGTGACCTCATCGGCAGATCGAAAGCCGTCGCACTGATTTTTTATCGCGGTTTCTGGTGACCATTGTGTAACTCCGAGTTGCGGAGTTTCCAGCAAAGGCTTCCGGACCTTGAATCGCGCGGGATTCAAGTGGTCGCGATCAGTGTGGACACACCGGACATCAACCTGCGCCAACGACAAAAACTTGGCTACACCTACACGTTCCTGTCAGATCCCAAGGCGGAAGTGATTCGGCGTTACGATCTGTTGCATCATGGCGCAGGCCCAAAAGGCACGGACATCGCTCGCCCGGCAGAGTTTCTCATTGATTCGAGCGGAATAATTCGCTGGGTAAATCTTACCGAAAACATCGCCGTGCGTGCGCGGCCCGAA
Source organism: Candidatus Udaeobacter sp. (assembly GCA_035317225.1). GTDB lineage: Bacteria > Verrucomicrobiota > Verrucomicrobiia > Chthoniobacterales > UBA10450 > Udaeobacter. The sequence goes on from DATHHK010000160.1 coordinate 2,546, forward strand.
CAGGCGCTGGAGGCCTTTGAACCAACGGAGCCGCCTGCTTCTCACTAGTGGTAAGCCACGGCTGTTGCCGTCGCGGATTGACGGAGCCTAACCGTATCAATACCTTGTGCGCTCGTGCATCCAGAACTGGAACAACTTCTTATTCTTCAAGATCGGCAGCAGAGGATCAGGCAAATCCAGACCGAAATAGAAACGGTGCCGCTGCGGAGGAAGAGTCTCGAAGCGCAGCTGGCAGCAAGCGCGAGCGCGGTTGATGTCTTGAGGCATACAACGCGCCAGATCGAAGTGGATCGGAAGAAGCTTGAGCTCGATGTGGGGACACGCACGGCCTCCATCGCGCGTTTCAAGACCCAGCAGTATCAGACGCGGAAGAATGATGAATTTCAGGCGCTCGGACACGAAATTGAACGATTCGAAAATGAAATTCGAAAGATCGAGGATGAAGAGCTCGAGCTGATGGTGCAGGCCGACAAAGCGAAGATTGATCTTACTGAAGAAGAAAAGAAGGCGGCCGGCGTTAAGGAATCAATCGCGCGGCAAACAGCCGATCTCGACGAAAAGTCGAAAGCTTTAGAATCTCGCTTGGAAGACTTGACCCGGGAACGCGCAGAATTGGCGGGAAAAATCGACGAGGATTTGCTTGGTCGCTTCGAACGTCTTTTCACGAGCAAAGGCGACGCCGCAGTGGTCGCCATTGAGCATGGAGTTTGCACCGGTTGCCACATGAAGGTGACGAGTGCAACGGCGGCGAGTGTTAGAGCTGGGAAAGAGATTGTCAGTTGCGAAAATTGCGGCCGTATTCTCTACGAACAAGGGTAGGGGACGGACCGCCGGGCCGTCCGTAACGGCGCGCTCGGCGAGCGACCCTACCAATTAGTCTTTGGCCTACACATTGAAACGGAAGAAAATCACGTCGCCGTCGCGCACGACATAGTCTTTTCCTTCCAGCCGAATCTTTCCCGCTTCACGAGCTTTTGCCAGGGAACCGGCGGCGATCAGGTCGTCGTAGGAAATCGTTTCTGCCGCGATAAAACCGCGCTCGAAATCCGAATGGATGGTTCCGGCGGCGATTGCCGCTTTGTCGCCAGCGTGAATGGTCCATGCGCGCGACTCTTTTTCGCCAGTCGTCAGAAATGTGCGCAGGCCAAGTAAGTGATAAACGGACCGGATAAGTGCGTGCACGCCGGTGTCTTCCACACCCAAACCGCGCAGATAATCCAGCGCCTCCTGCTCATTCAAATCAACCAGTTCACTTTCCAGTTGCGCGCTGATAACGATTGCTTCCGTGGCGAAATGGTGCCGCGCGTATTGCTGAACCGCCGCGACGTACTTCGCCGCGCTATGGCCAGGGGCTGTGATCCCGGCGGCCGAGGAGTCAGTTGTCCCATCGCCGCGGTCGGCGCCGGCGGCTACA
>DATHHK010000161.1:0-39012 GCA_035317225.1 Candidatus Udaeobacter sp.
GCTCCTCGCGGCATTAGCCGGGTTACTTGCCTTGTGGTTGAACCGCGCAAGATGGAGCCGCGCCATATTTTTTGCCGCCGCATACTATGTGGTTTCGCTGTTCCCTGTGCTTGGATTTTTTAGCGTCTATTTCTTTCGCTATTCGTTTGTAAGTGATCATTTTCAATATCTGGCGAGCATGGGGCCGCTGGCATTGGCTGGCGCAGGCATCGTAACAGGTTGTAGCCGCCTCGCTGCGTCGAGGCCCCTCTCAGCGTTGCCATCGACATCGCGGCATGCGACTCCTCAAGGCTCCGGGGTGGCAGGCAGCGCCGTGGCTAGAACGCCGCTTGTTGGGACCTGTGGGGTTGTGCTTCTGTTGCTTGTTGCTCTGACATGGCGACAATCTGCCGTTTACCACAATCTTGTCACCCTGTACACAGCGACGCTGACAAGGAATCCCGGTTGCTGGATGGCGCATTACAATTTGGGAATCGCTCTCAATGAACAAGGCGACACTGATGGGGCGATTAGTCATTATCGCGAGGCGGTTGACCTGTGGCCAGGCTATGCGGAAGCGCATTACAATCTAGGCCGGCTTCTCGCACAGAAGGGCCTGGGTGATGAAGCTATCGTTCATTATGAGAAGGCATTGGAAATAAATCCTTCCGATGCAGATGCACACAACAATCTTGGCGCGACGCTTTTGGCCAATGGGCGTACAGATGAAGCAATCGCTCATTATCGAAAGGCCCTGGCGATCCAACCAGATTACGCCGATGCCTCCTGTAATCTGGCGGGCGCGCTTCTTTCTAAGGATGATTTAGATGGTGCCATCGCTTATTACTCAGCCTGCCTCGCGTTATCGCCAAATCAGTCTGAGGCTCAGTACAACCTTGCGAGCGCCTTGCATCGAACAGGTCGCACAGATGAGGCAATCGTTCATTATCAAAAAGTCCTCGAGTTGCGCCCGGACAGCGCGGATGCTCATGCGAATCTGGGAAGCGCGTTGCTCGCAAAAGGCCGGGTCCGAGATGCAATTGCCGAGTACAGGGATGCGCTCCGGATTGCGCCTGATAACGTAGCTGCTCAAAGTAATCTGGCATGGCTTCTGGCCACAGCTGCCGACCCATCGCTCAGAAATGGATCAGAGGCTGTCCTGTTGGCTGAACGGGCAGAATCTGAAAGCTCGCAGAGCGAAAACCGCTCGGTTTTTCTACGCATCCTGGCTGCGGCATACGCTGAGGCTGGCCGCTTTGCCGAGGCCAAGGAAACTGCTCAACAAGCGTTACAAGCGGCAGAGATCCAGGGGGATTCCAATTTGTCCAACGCTCTCCGGGACGAAATTGCGCTCTACGAACTAGGCCTACCGTATCATAAAGAAACGAGATGAGAGGCTCGGAGAGGGGCTCTTAGGAAAGTGCGCCTCCTTTAACCGCGAAGCGTCGCCATAATCGCTGAATGACCAAGAGTTTCTCCCTGTGTAATGCCCGGAGGTTAGAAACCGCTGCTCTTTGACCGCTTTACTTGCGATACGGCAGGTCGAGCTCATAGAGCGCAATTTCATCCCGAAGCGCGTTGGCGAGGATGGAATTGCCCTGGGTTTGGGCTGCCTGCAATGCCCGTCGAGCAGTTTCTGTCGCCTCGGCAAATCGGCCGCTCTCCGCATAAGCAGCCGCAAGAGTGCGGAGATAATTGGCATCTTTGCCGCCGGAAAGTTGTGCGGCTTGTTTGGCGACCTCGATTGCCCGATTCCCATCGCGAATTGAAGCATCGGAAGAGGTCGCGAGGAGCCATGCCAAATTGTTGCGCGCCGTGGGGTCTTGCCGGGAGATCCGGGCCGCATGCTCGTACTCGGCGATTGCATCCTTTTGTAATCCTTTCTTCAGAAACGCGTTGCCAAGAGCGGTGTGGAAGCCTGCGTCGTTCGGCTGGGCCACAAGCGCCTTATGCCATTGTGCAATCGCGTCGTCGATCCGGCCCTGCTGAAATAGAACGCTGCCAAGGTTGAAATACGGGTCGCCGTAATCGGGTCGCAGTCTCACGGATTCTTCATAATGGCTGACCGCCTCGTCGAGGAGCCCTTTTCGCGCAAGGGCGTTGGCAAGATTGTTCTCCATCAGTGCTCGGCCCAAATTGTAATGGGTGGCAGCGTTGCGGGATCGAATCTTCAATGCCGATTTGAAGTGCGAAATTGCGCTGTCCCATTCGCCGCGTTGCAGGAGAAGATGGCCGAGATTGTTATGCGCCATGGCGTTGTCAGTGGTAACAGCCAGCGCATGGTTCCATAGTCTCTCGCTGTTTTCCCAATGCGACGTCTGCACAAACGCGCGCCAGCTCATGAGGGCGATGATCGTCGGCGTAACAATGGCGGCGACCCTTTGTTGAGCCGGCTGGCGCAATCGTGAGAAAAGCTCGGCGACCATCCAAACGATCAGAACATACAAGCCAATCTGTGGCAGATACGTGTAGCGGTCCGCGCGTCCTTGTTCGCCAGCCTGGACGAACCCGATCACCGGCACAAGCATTCCGACATACCAAAACCAGCCAGTGAAAATGTAGGGTCGTTTTGTCCTCCATTGGATTGCTAACAGACTGGCTGAGATGAGAAATGTAATTGCCAAAATAACCTGCCAAAGCGGGAGCTGGTCGTTTGGATGAGGATAAAAAGCCGCCAGCCGCGCGGGCCAAAACATCTGCCAAATATAGGCAGCGTAACTGACAGCCGCGTTGTTTAGCCGCCACGCAAGCGGCAACTGGTCGATTGCTCCTGCGCTGTAAAGCTGTACCAGCAAAGTCGCGATGCACGAAAAAACGGAGAGAGCGAATAGCGGAATTTTTTCCACAAGCAAAGGCGCGACTGAATGCGCTCGCTGGGGGCGCCGAGCATCGCATGCGAGGTGCGTGTGCTCGCTAGAAAATCTATCCAGCGGCCAGTAATCGAGGAGCAAAAGCACAAAAGGCACGGTCACGAGCATCGATTTCGACATCAGACCGAGAGCAAGGAAGAGTGCGACTGTCAGATAGCGCCCGATGCTTCTCGCGCGCACGTAACGCACATACGCCCCGAGAGTGAGCATAAAAAAGACGGCACTCAGCACATCTTTGCGTTCCGACACCCATGCCACGGATTCGACATGCAACGGATGAATGGCGAACAAGGCCGCCACAGAAGCACTTTGCCAAAATGCGCTAGTCATTTGTTTTAGCAGAAGAAAGAGCAAGACGACAGCGACCGAGTGGAGCAGGACGTTTGTGAAGTGATGCCCGCCCGCCTTTAAGCCAAACAACTGGCAATCGAGCATGTGCGAGAGGGTGGTGAGCGGATGCCAGTTCCGAGCGTGCGTGTGAACAAAGGCGTTGATTACACCGTTGAGCGTCAGACCGCGCGTGATCAGTGGATTGTCATAAACATAAACGTGGTCGTCTAAATTGACGAAATCGTGCCAAAGCGTTTGGCCAAAGACCAACCATGTGAGTGCAGTCAGAGCGAGGCAAATGAGCAATGTCGGCCTCAGAGTGGCGCGTTTTCTCGATGAAGCACTTGAAAACGCGGGTCTGCGCTTCTTGCTCCTCGTGCTTTTACTCATCCGACTCATGCTCTTGAGAGTTCCTCGCAAAGCGCCTTTTAACGCTCAACGCTCAATGCCCAACGTCCAATTCAGATAGTTGAGCGTTCGGCGTCGGGCGCTTGGGGCGTTGAGATTTTTCGTCATGGCGACGAACTGCCATTGGTTAGGTTAGAGTCCCGCAGCGGCTGGCGTTCCTGGTAAAGAGCGATATTGCCCTGGAGCTCTGCGGCGAGGGCTGAGTTACCCTGACTGTTGGCTAATTCAATCCCTCGCTGCGCAGTCTGCCTTGCCTCAGAAAACTGGCCACTTTCCGCATAGGCCGCTGCTAACGTGCGAAAGATTATTGGGATTCTGCCCCCGGAAATGCGCAGCGCCTGCTCTGCGAACTGGACCGCCTTCGCACCGTCTCGAAGAGAATCGTCTGGTGACGTAGCAAATACCCACGCGAGGTTACTCATTGCGTTTCCGTTGTTGGGATCAATCGCCAGCCCCTTTCGCCATTCTTCGACACCCTCCCTAATACGATGTTGCTGGATCAGAACCGTGCCTACGATGTTGTGCACTTCGATGTTATCGGGCTGTAGCTCGAGTAATTTGCGATAGTGAACCAGCGCATTGTCCACTTCACCCTTTTGAAGAAGAGCCTTAGCAAGATTCTCATGGGCAGGGCTGTTGTCTGACCGAAGATCTACGGCTGATTGCAGCAGGGAGATAGCCTCGTCCAGCTTACCTTGCCCCAAAAAGACGATCCCGAGATTATTTTCAGCGACATCATTGTTTGTGGTTACGGCAAGGGCATGCCTGAATAATGTCTCGCTATTGCGCCAGTACGACGTCTGAACCCATGCGCAAGAGCTCAAAGCGGCGATGACAAGTACTGCAACAGTGCTCAAAGTTGCGCGTCGGTGTCGGTGCAAAGCCGTCAGGTTAGCCACTCCCCATGTGGCTGCTATGTATAAACCAATCTGAGGTAAATACGTGTATCGATCAGCGCGGCCCTGCCATCCGACTTGTACCAGTCCGATCACCGGGACGAGCATTCCCAGATACCACAACCAACCCGTAAGCAGGTACGGTCGATGTGTTCGCAGAGCGATGGCTGCCACCGTGATACACATTACAACGAGGAGACAGCAGACGATTTCCCAAGGCGGTAGCCGATTCTCCGGATGCGGGTAGAACACTGCGAGGTTCACCGGCCAAAGCATCTGCCAGATATAGAGGACATAGCTGACTACCGCGTTGTTGATTCGTTCGAATATCGGCAACTCCTCGGTCTGGCCGACCGCGCTTTTCTGAACAAGAAACGTAATGACACTTGAAACAGCCGACAGCGCGATCAATGGGATTTTCTCCGCGACGCGCTTCCACAATTGACCTTTGATTCTATCGAGAGGCCAGTAGTCCAGAAGCAAGAGCACAAATGGCAATGTTACGAGCATCGGCTTAGACATGAGTCCACAGGCGAACAGAAATACCACAACCAGATAACCTCTGATCCGAGGTAAACGCACATAATTCACGTAGGCGAGCAATGTCAGCATGAAGAAGACACCGCTGAGCACATCCTTTCGTTCCGCAATCCAGGCGACCGATTCGACACGCAACGGATGAATTGCGAACACCGCCGCAACAAAAGCGCTTCGCCAAACCGCTCCGGTCATCTGTTGCAGCGCAAGAAAAAGGAGCATCGCCGCCAGGGTATGGAGGAGGACATTCGTAAAATGATGCCATCCTGCCTTTAACCCATATAGCTGGCAGTCGAGCATGTGCGAAATGGTTGTCAGCGGATGCCAGTTCAGGGAGTGAATATGACTGAATGCCCAGGCGATACCGCTGATGCTAAGACCACCTGTTATTTTCGTGTTCTCATAAACGTAATGCGCATCATCGTAATTAATGAAGTCGTGCCAGAGCGTTTGGCTAAAAACAAGCCATGTCACGCCCGCGAGAGCGATGCAGATGCCGAGGGTAAACCACCAGCGGTTGACTTTAGGTGGGCTTATCGATTGAGCTCTGAGCCGGTGCATGCGCTGCGTTCGAAAGCATGACGAAGCACGAATGCCGAATGGCGAAGGAAATCCAAATGAAGAAACCCGAAAAGACCCGAAGGCTGTCGTGCGTGTTTTTGCCACTCGAGCTTCGTCATTAATTCGTCATTCGTACTTCGTCATTTTCTTTAGGATTTTCTCTTGTAGATCAAAATGTATTTTCCCAGCTGTGGCACTACTTGTGGTACGTTATCAAAATAATAGTCTGCTTTGCCTGGCGCTACGATGTTCACGAAACCTGCAACAGTATAGTTTTGTGCCGTGTATTCGTTTGCCCAAGTAAAAATCGATCGGTCAGACCCGGGACGCCACAACCAGGAATAAAAGATTACCACGGAGACCAGATACTTTGGAGAAGTGCCTTCGATCTCGCGAATCATCTCCTGTTGCATCTGCTGCGCGTACTTTTGCGGTTCCATCAAGCCGTAAGTGTAAATATATCCGGTCGCCGAATGTCGGTGTGAATAAAAATAAATCTGCGGCTCCGATCCCAACACCGCGATTGTATCATCCGGACTTGTATGTTGCCGCAGATAGTCTGCAATCTTGACGGACGCGGCGAATGGATTCTCGGGGTAAATGATCCGGCAAGCGTCAACCGGAGAAACCCCAAAGAAGATTTGTTTGTCCCCTAGTATTGGCAGGCTTAGGCCTGCGCCAAGCAGAAAGAGTGGGATGAATCGAACCACAGTCATTCGGCCAGTCAGAAGATCGGACAGTTTGCTCATTGCAACGCCGACGAGGAGTGAGACCGCTGGCAGAATCATGATAAAGTAATGAGGCCGAAAATAGAGATCTTGGCATACCGCTAAAGCAGAGAATGCGAGCAGGCTGAACAAAAAACCTGTTCTGGCGCGGCTCTTCCTGTCCAAAAGTCCGACCACCAAGCCCATTCCAGCCAATGCCCACAACATCCAGCCGGCTCCAATCGCTTCGGTTATGCTATGAACAGAAACCTGCGCTGCTCGCGACAAAGGCCATCTGCCGCTGGATATTTCGCCGATAAGGAAACTCCCATACTGAGTAGCATAGCTGACTGTCCAGAACCAGAATTTATCGAGGATTCCTGCGTGCCACAGAATGAGACACGTTATCCCAAATGGGCTAATTGCGGCGATCCAGAAGATCAGGTTTCGCAGAAGAATTCTCTTCAGGGTAAGTCGGCGGCGTAGATCTTTCTGGAGAAGGTAGGTCGCTCCAAACAGAATAAAAAAAAGCGCGGGCTGCTTCATTAATAGGCCAAGGCCAAAGAGCAATCCGCTTGTGAACAGTCGCCTGGACACATGTCGCTCTGGTTCCGAAAGCTTCAGGATCATCAGCGTCCCGCCAAGAACGGGTAACATCACAAAATTTGTCGCGTGAGAAGCCAACCCAAGAACGGAAGGACTTACAGAGAGCACCGCATAGCTCATTGCCGCTGCAAGCCCTAATGTTGAATTCACCAGTTGGCGACCAAGGAAAAAGATCAGGACAATCGTAGCTGCATTGACCAAGAGCAGCCCCAAGTGAATTCCAGTAATTGTTTGTCCAAAGATTGACATGATAACGGCGTAGGCTGCATAAGTTCCGGGAAACTTCATGTTGTAGGCGAGCTTATAGGGTGGAATGCCTTGCAAAATGAGTTGACCGGCATAAGCGTATTCGCCTTCATCGCGCTCGAGTGGAATTCCAAGAAGTCGAATTCTGATGGCAATCACGAGGCCAAAAACGATTACCGCCAGAATCCAACACCCTGATCGCAAGAGCTTGCCGTTATTGTCAACCTTATGAGTCACGAAAGCTGCTATTCCGATGAGAAACGGAAGGTTGCAACCCGGGCGTTTGGAATCAAGCCAGCTCTTGAGATGTCCAGGAACCATCCGCCCCTACAAATCTGCGGCGCGGCAGGCGTCCACTTGCGTCAATTCGCGTGATTGCTGGTACGTTATGCATGAGATCGCCAGACGCCTTTTTTCTTCACGGCGCGCATTTATTTTTGCTCTCATTTTGGCGGCAGTGACGATTTTCGCGTACCGCCCTGCTTGGAATGGCGGGTTTCTATGGGACGACGACGTCTACATCACAAATAACGAGCTGCTAACGGCGCCCGATGGTCTGCGCCGAATCTGGTTTTCGCTCGATTCGCCTTCGCAGTATTTCCCGCTGGTCTATACAACGTTTCGCATCGAACACGCGCTTTGGGGACTGAACTCAACAGGTTATCACTGGGTCAATCTTGTGCTGCATGTCGCCAACGCCCTGCTGGTGTGGCTGGTCCTGGCGCGGTTAAAGGTGCCGGGCGCGTGGCTGGCTGGAGCAATTTTTGCTCTGCACCCCGTGCAGGTGGAATCAGTCGCTTGGATCACGGAACGGAAAAATGTGCTCATGGGCTTTTTCTTTTTGCTCACGCTACTTGCCTGGATTGCATTCGTTGACGGAAGAACGAAACGGCCCTGGCTGTTTTATGGACTCGCCCTGATCCTTTATCTACTGGCGCTGTCGGCCAAGACAACGGCCTGCACGCTGCCTGCGGCATTATTCTTAATTCTGTGGTTGCAGAGGACGCCAATCAGTTGGAAGCGAGTTTTCCAGATTATTCCCTTTCTTGTTCTTGGCATCGCCATGGGCGTGTTAGCGATGTGGTGGGAGCGGTACCACCAGGGGACGAGCCGTGCCGTTTTTACGTTCCTGAGCCCGATCGAACGAGTTCTCGTCGCGAGCCGTGCCGTTTGGTTTTATCTCAGCAAACTCATCTGGCCATCTAATCTTACATTTATTTATCCGCGATGGGATATCGCGCCGACTCATCTGCTCAACTATGCGTGGCTGTTAGCGGGAGTTATAGGATGCGGAGCTCTCTATTTTCTGCGTCGATATTTGGGGCGCAGCGTCGAGGTCGCAGCGGGATTTTTCGTTGCGACCCTGAGCCCAGTGCTGGGATTCATCATGCTTTACACATTTCGCTACACGTTTGTAGCCGATCATTATCAATACCTCGCCTGTATCGGTCCGATTGCCTTGGCGTCTGCTGGTCTGGTCAATTTGGCCGACACGTTTAAGAACGGTCGCACCTTAGTCTTGAGCGCGGCGCTTTGTGTGGTGGCAGTGTTGGCGGCACTGACGTGGCGACAAGCTGCAATGTATGGCGACATCGACACGCTTTGGCGGACGACTCTGGCCAGAAACCCCGGTTGCTGGATGGCTCACAACAATTTGGGCATCGTGCTATTCGAGAAAGGCCAGCTTGACGACGCGATTCGGCATTACCGGACGACGCTCGAAATGCAGCCTGACTTTTGGGATGCCGATTACAATCTTGGCACTGCCCTTCTGGGCAAAGGCCAGGTGGACGAGGCAATTTTTTATTGCGACAAAGCGGTCAGAATGCAGCCAAACGATCCAGATGCCCACGTGGCATTCGCCAATGCTCTTCTTCAAAATAAACGAATCGACGACGCGATCGTCCACTACCAAAAAGCGGTGGAAATACGTCCCGATTACTTTCTTGCCCGTTACGGTCTCAGCCACGCTCTGCTTGAGAAAGGAAAGCTCGATGCTGCAATTGAGCATTCCCGGGCTGCCTTGTTGATCCAGCCTAATAACGCAGACTGTCACACGGTCCTGGCCATTGCTCTTGATGAAAAAGGTCAATGGGCCGAAGCCATCCAACACTACGAAAAGGCGTTGGAGATTTCTCCTCAATCCGTTTCCGCCCTGAATAATCTGGCGTGGTTGCTGGCCGCAGGTTCCAACGCATCATTGCGAAACGGAGCCAGGGCGATTCGATTTGCGCAGCAAGCTGACCAGCTTTCCGGAGGCACCAATGTGCTTGTGCTCCGCACGTTGGCAGCGGCATATGCGGAGGCTGGCCAATTTGGAAAAGCGATCGAAACCGCCCAGGCTGCGATACAGGTGGGGCAGAGTCAGGGTGATGATTCGTTAGCGGCCGAGCTTCAGCAAGAGATCGCGCTGTATGAGTTGGGGTTGCCTTATCGTGAAATGGCAAAATAAGGACGGATGGGTAAACCCGTGCGACTCGTGGTTCGTTACACCGTTGAAACGGACGATCCAATCTCGTGACGATCCAACGGTCAACGATTTAAGGTTTGACGCGGCTAAGGCCGTTAGAGCTCATTGCGCAGAATTTCGAACACCTTCGTGCTCTCCACTACTCCTGCCAGAGCATCTGTTCCAGGGCCATTGCCAAACGCGATTACGTCTTCAACAGTGACTAGGGCAGATTTCGTGTAAAATGCGGCTGGCTCCGGCTGTTCCGCTTGGGGTTGTTTGTTCGGATTTTCGTCTTGTTTACCCGGTATTTTCGCCGCTCCGTACGATTTATCGCCATTCGGTCCGGTCGCCCAGGTAATCCAAGGCTGACCGGCAGAATTAAATCCTAAGAGGGCAATTCCGCTATCTTTACGAAAAGGAAATCCATTCAGGTTCAATCCCCCGATCGCTACATCGCCGCAGACTACAATGGTCGATTTTTCTCCTCCGTAACTTCGTGCAACGCCGACTGCACGGTCCAGTTCGACCGTCTCGCCGAGGGTCCTTTCCCCATTGTTTTCCAGTGCTGCTTTTCGCATTAGCCCTGCATCAACGACCAGTAAATAGCCGCCGACGTTGTACTGGAGTAATTGGATTGCTCGCCGCACCATATCCGAGAGGCTCGGCTGCTGACTTCTTTCTTCTACCTGGTTCACAAACGCGAGGTCTTCTTTACTAAAAACGCCGACCAGTTTTGGACGGCGCCACGCGGGAACCGCGTCCAGTTCGGCTCGGGTTCGAACAATATCGAACCCGTTGCCACGGAGTTCGAGTAGGAGATCGCGAGTATCCTGCCTTTCTCCGCCTTTTGTGATTGGAAGAAATTGTGCCGCTCCGCCACCCATTGCGATGTCGATATTTCCACCATCGACAAACTCAGCTGCGATTTTCTCGCCATCGCTCGACTCACCGGGATGGGCATAAAAGGCTGCGCTGGTCGGGTCAGTAAGCTTTGCGTCCGTTATGAGACCCGTAGCCCGCCCGTATTCCCGGGCCAGTTCAACGATGCTCTTGATCGCTTTCCCGTCGACATTGATCGCAATGGCGCGATTGGCCACTCTCTCACCAGTCGCAATTGCCGTCGCGGCAGCGGCCTGGTCCGGAGCTGCGAAATCCTTTGAATAATTCATCACCAAAGCGGCATGAGCCATCGAGTCCACATTCAGGCGCGTGCCAGCGCCAGCAGCGTAGGCGCGGCTTGGGGCAATCCGGGCAGGGGAAAGGCCTTCTCCAACAAACAAGATGATTCCGAAAGGCTTCCGGATCACCCAGTGCTGAAAATAAAGAACGCCAACTCCAGCAAAGGCGAGGAGACAAAAAAGCGCTAGCAATTGGTTACGCCACTTCATCACCTTCCCTGTAGCGGCGGTCTACAACCGCCGCAAATGAAGCTGCAAGCAGAACACGGAGCGGCCTGAGACAAATCTTGATGACACATGGGAGTCCAATTTATTCGCCGTACCAGCAGTTCTCGATTGAAGAAAGAACCGCTTGTCGTTCTTCTCATTCATCGGCAAAGTGCGCGACGTATGGCTGGTCCGGTATTGCTTATCATTCGCGACGGCTGGGGCATTAATCCGGGCGGCAGGGACAAGCGCAAGGAAAATGGCGACGCAACTCTTCTCGCATCGACTCCATTTCACGAGAAGCTCTACCGTGATTATCCAGGCTCCAAGTTGAGCGCAAGCGGAGGCGACGTCGGTCTTCCGGAAGGGCAAATGGGCAACTCCGAAGTCGGCCACCTAAACCTGGGAGCTGGTCGAATCGTTTACCAGGATCTGACGCGAATTAACAAGGCAATTAAGGAGGGCGAACTAACGCGCAACCGGGTTTTGCAAGAAACGTTTGCCAGAGCGCGCGGCCACCGGCTGCATTTGCTTGGACTGGTTTCAGACGGCGGTGTGCACAGCCATTATTCGCACATGATTGCTCTTGCGAACGCGGCACATGATGCAGGCGTTGCGGAGATTTTCGTCCACGCGTTCACAGACGGGCGCGACACGTCGCCCACCGGCGGCGCCACTTACCTAAAAATTTGCGAGAAAGAACTTGAGAAAAGCGGCGGGCAAATTGTCACGGTGGTAGGCAGGTATTTTGCGATGGATCGCGATCGGCGTTGGGACCGCACCAAAAAAGCGTGGGACGCCGTTGTTCTCGGTCGTGGGGAAATCTGCAAATCCTCGCCCTGGGCGGCAGTGGATCAGCAATATAGAAACGGCAAAACGGACGAGTTCATGCCGCCATTGATTTTTTCTCACGCAAATGAGCAGCGGGTGCGTGATGGCGACGTGGTTCTGTTTTTCAACTTTCGCGCCGATCGTGCGCGTCAATTGTCGCAGGCATTTTTGCTGAAGAATTTCGATGGCTTCGACCGCGAGGTCTGGCCGCAAGTGGAGTTCGTCACGCTGACGCAATATGACGTGACTTATTCTTCGCCGTTTATTTTTGAGCCGGAAAAGCTTGCCGACATCCTGGGTGAGATCGTCAGCGCGGCCGGCAAACGCCAATTGCGCATCGCCGAGACGGAAAAGTACGCGCATGTCACCTATTTTTTTAATGGAGGCATCGAGAAGCCGTTTCCGGGCGAAGACCGCAAATTGATTCCTTCGCCAAAGGTCGCGACCTACGATTTAGAACCGAAAATGAGCGCGTTCGAGGTCACCGAGGAATTACTCGCGGGGATGGCGAACTACGATCTGATCATACTCAATTTCGCAAATCCCGACATGGTCGGCCACAGCGGCGTTGTCCAAGCGGGAATCAAAGCTGTAGAGACGATAGACAAATGCATGGCGCGAATTATTCCGAAACTTCTCGAGCTTGACGGCAAAGCCATTGTGACCGCCGACCATGGCAATTGCGAGCGGATGCGCAACTCTGATGGTTCGCCCAACACTGCGCACACTAGCAACCTTGTACATTTCATTTACGTGGCCAACGATGCTGCGCGATTTCGGTGCGAAGACGGAATTCTAGCCGACCTGGCGCCAACTCTTTTGTTTTTGCTTGGACTGCCACAACCGAAGGCGATGACCGGGCACAATTTGCTCGTGCCGATTTCCCAGGGAACGGCGAATTAGAGATGGTAGGGCGCGTCCCCCGTATACCCGCCGCGCTTGATTTAGCAAGGTTGACAGCGCTCGGCGACAATCTCGTCGAATGTAGTTTTTAATTTTTGATTAATTGCGCGTGTCCCAGCCACGGCGATTCGGTGCAAAAGCCGAACATGGTACTCGGCTGTTGTTTCGTGCCAGATTGGTTTACGGAGGAGCTTCAGCGCACCGTCGGCTTCGACAAGAGCGCCCCAGCTGACAGGAATCTCCGAATCGCGGAATAAATACTCAGGTAGAACGAGGAAATACAAATTCGCGCAACGATAGCGAAGCAATTTGTCGAACTTGGTGCAATCATAGAGGCGATGTTGCAAGGCGCGCAGCTCACGCAAAATTCGCGCGTGACCACGGTGACCGATCGCGGTGAAATCATGCAGATCGAATTCAGGAAATAGGGAATCACCGTTCCGCAGGCTTGGATAGTGTGCGCGGAGACACTCTTCGAGAAGCTGGCGGCGTTGGCAAATCGTCTCGAGTCGCTGGCGGGCGGCATCGCTCTGGCAATTATCTCGCCGCAAATCGCAAAGCGCCTGTTTACACTCAAAAATCGCCGTGGATCCAATTCTCTTAGGCGTCAGTCGATACGCAGCGACGTCGGCACGATACCGGCATTTTGGCAGACTCACTTCCATTGCACACGCGGAATAGTCTTGGGTCTGCGCCCATAAAAACGCCAGCCGCTTCAGCCGGGCGTGTCTCTCGGTTTCGCCGTGGGCGCGTTTTATTCCCGCAGCCATCTCGCGAGTTCGCGTGCCCAATAGGTGACAATGATATCTGCCCCTGCTCGCTTAAGCGCAGTCATGATCTCTAGTGCGGCATCGCGCTCGTTCAGAAGGCCTTTCTCGACGGCGCTCTTGACCATCGCATACTCGCCGCTCACATGATAAACGGCGGTCGGTTTTCCAAATCGCTCACGAACACGCCACAAAATGTCCATGTAGGGCAACGCAGGTTTTATCATCACGATGTCCGCTCCTTCGTCGACATCCAGCGCTACCTCACGCAAGGCTTCCTTTGCGTTGGCAAAATCCATCTGATAAGAGCGGCGATCACCGAACTGCGGCGGGCTCTCGGCAGCCTCACGGAATGGCCCGTAGAAAGTCGATGCGAATTTGGCCGCATAACTCATAATTGCAGTTTGATCGAATCCTGTGGCATCGAGCGCTGCGCGAATTGCACCAACACGGCCGTCCATCATGTCGCTCGGCGCCACGATATCCGCGCCGGCCGCGGCGTGAGAGAGCGCCGTCCTCACTAGCAACTCGACTGTCTCGTCGTTGAGAACATGGAAATGATCTCCGTCGATGCGTATCACCCCACAATGACCATGGCTCATATATTCGCACAGGCAGACATCGGTAATCGTGACAAGGTCCGGACATTTTGATTTAATCGCTCGCAGCGCTTTTTGGACGATTCCGTTTTCAGCGTAGGCGCCACTAGCCTGTTCATCTTTTTGTTCGGGAATTCCGAAAAGTAGAAGGGCTTGAAGCCCCAGGTCCTGAGCGGCATGCGCTTCATCGGCAGCTTCCTTTACAGACAACTGAAAAACCCCTGGCATGCTGGCGATCGGCCTGCGTTGCTGCACCTTTTCACTTACAAACAGCGGCAAAACGAAATTGTGGGCGTTTAAGTGTGTCTCGCGCACAAGGTTTCGCAGAGCAGATGAACGCCGCAGCCGACGCGGACGGTGCACGAGTTTTCTCACAATGCGACGCTACGCGTTGCGAAAGTGAGTCGCAAGCAAGCAGGAACCGGCATCCCGGCGCATTCCTTGAATGAATGGGACGCTTGACGGCGCATCACCTTAGGTGTCTGCATCTTGGTCGTGGCGCGCGGCTCCGATTACCTGTTAGTCGATATCAGTAATTCATACGTAAAATTTGCATTCGCATCTAAAACCCGAGTCTTCGCGCCGACGCGCATCGTTACTGCCAGCCTTTCAAGTGGCGTAATCTCCGGATTTCTCGGAAAACGAAATGTGAGGAAGGTGGTCGTCTCCTCGGTAGTGCCCCCGAAGAACTCAGCAATTCTGAAGGCCGTGGGAAAAACGAAGGTACTCTGGCTGGACTGGAAGCTGAAACTGGGCGTCGAGATTGATTATCCCAAGCCGCGATCGATTGGCGCGGACCGGCTGGCGAACGCTGCGGCCGTCACAGCACTTTACGGTTGTCCCGCGATCGTGGTGGATTTCGGCACGGCGGTGACCTTTGATATCGTATCAGAACGTCGGGCGTATGTCGGCGGCGTGATTGCGCCAGGGCTCGAAGCGATGACTAACTTCCTTTATCAGCGAACGGCGCTCTTGCCGGAGCTTTCATTGAAAGAACCGCGACGCGCCATCGGCAAATCGACGATTCAGGCGATGCTTTCGGGGGCCGTGTTCGGCTATCGCGGATTGGTTCGGGAAATTCTGGCCCAAATTACAGCAGAGCAGTTTCCGCGTAAGAAGGTTCACGTCGTGGCGACTGGTGGATATGCGCGACTGATCGCGCGAAGATTGCCCGAGATCGGCGTGGTTCATCCAAACCTTACTTTGGAAGGATTACGGATTGTGGGGAACCTTAATGACTGATTCAGGGCGGGCAGCATGGTGGCGCCCTTACTATTTTCCGCGCATCGATTTTTCCGAAGGGAGCCGAAAAATCGGTCGCTTGGAGCAACTTTCCACTTGTCAGACACGCTGAATAGGGTTTCAATCGCTACTTCATGAGAGTGTGGGGGATGGCGGCGGTCGCCGCGATGGTGCTTAGGTTATTCGCCGCAGATTCGTTTGGAGCGGAAAATGTCGCCCCGACGAAAGCGGAGCTGGAGGAAATGTACAACGCTGCGTTCCGCGCGTTTGATTCGAACAAATTTGCGGAGGCGCTCAAACAACTCGATGCCATAGATGCTCGCCAGCCTGATCTTGCTGCTTCAAAGAACTTGCGCGGCGTGATCCTGATGCGACAGGGCAATTACGATCAGGCAGAAGCAGCTCTCCAGGATGCTTCCCGAATCGATCCTAAGTTTTGGAACGCGCGCTTCAACCAGGCGGAGATCCCATTTCTTAAAAAAGATTGGGCCGAAGCGCGGAATCGCTTCGAGCAACTTCTTTCGAGCGGGGAATCCGATCTCGCAAAAGAAGCTTCACAGCTGATCCAATACAAAATCCTGCTCACGTATCTTCTGGAGGGGAAAGACAACATGGTCGATTCCATTCAGGCCAAGTTGGAGCTTTCGCCTGATACGCCGGCGGTTAACTACGTAAAGGCAGCCCTCGCCCTTAAGCAAAAAAATCAGAAAGAAGCGAAAGATTGGATCAGTGCCGCGGAAAAGAATTTTCCGCCGCAACTGAATAAACTTTTCGCGGAATCGCTTTACGAAGTTGGATGGTTGGAAAAGCCAGTCGGCGAAGCGCGGCCTTCGTTGCCGCTGATGACGGCTGCTGAGCGCTCGGAAAAATCGAAAGCCACGGCTCGTGCAAAGTTTGAGCAGGCACAGCAGGCGCTGCGGCAGCGCGATTTGGCGGCAGCTCTGAAACTGGTCGATGAAGCTGACCAGGCAGACCCGAACCAGGGTGCGACGATTAATTTACGCGGCGAGATTCTGATGCAGCAGGAGCAGTTCGACCAGTCCGAAGCGGCATTCAAGAAAGCAGCGAAGCTGGATCCGAAACTTCGCGAGGCACAATACAATCTGGCGCAAATTCCATTTAAGAAAAAGGAGTACGCGAAAGCGCGAGACCGTTTCGAGTCCTTGTACAAGCGCACGCCCGGAGGCGATAAAAATCAGGCGGCAGAGCTCATCAAATTCAAGATTTACATGACGCTTTTGCTCGAAGGAAAAGAGAGCCGCGCACATGCAATGATGGACGAGTTTCAATTTACCGGGGACACGCCAGCATTGTACTACGCTCAGGCGGCTTGGGAATTCCAACACAACAATTCAGAGAAGGCCGCCGATTGGACTGCTTCGGCCAATAAGATTTATTCGTCGGCGCTAAACAGCGTTTTTGCTGACGCTTTTTACGATGTTGGTTGGATGCAAAGACCTCCAGCAGAGACTATGCCGGCACCCGCGTTCGACACAGCCCAGGCCGAGGGGAGTCCAGCAGTCGAGCCGAGTCCTATTCCAGACAAGGTCTTTGCTGCAAACAGCCAAAGTGAGACCTCGAAAAGTGAAGGGCTGGCCTTGGGCTCAACGATGACCGCGGCCAGGGCAGGATTGGATATTGCCGGCACTGGATCAACAACCGGCCAAACTTCGATCTCCTCCTCGCATGAGTCGGCGTCGGGAACCGGCGCTCAGCCCGACCAGCAGCCGACCTCGGAATTGCCAGCAGGCGGCAACGATTCGACGGCTGCGGCCGCGCCCGCTGAATCGCCGCAGACATCACCTGTTTCCACGGAACAAAATGATCAGCCGGCCGTCGCTCAAACGAGCGTTTCCGCGAGTCCCGCCGTAGAAGTTGTGGCTGCCAAATCTGCGCCGTCCGGCGTTCTGACAAGAACCAGAATGTGGGTTGTTGGAGGACTTCTTTTAGCGGGGCTGCTCATACTCGCCTGGGTGACCTTGCCTTCGCTTCGTCGTGGTTATGCCTTCAATGTGCCAAGTTATTCACGGACAACCTCTGCCGCCACGCCTGCGGTGTTTAAGTCGAGAACGTCGGCAATGCCGCAAAAGAAAACCTTACAGGGCAACGGCTTTGTCGGAGGGCCGCGTCAGATTTCGCTGCAATTAAAGGCGTCGAAACCGTCATTGCGACTTAGCGCTGTTCCGTCGGGCAACCTTAGTGATGGTTTTAATCTGACCAAAAGCCTCAAAGTAAAGCCGTCACGAGAATTGGCCTATCAGACGGAAGCGCAAGATCGCGAGGTGTCGCTTGTTGAATCAGAGGCTGAATCATCGGTGGGGTCAATTCTCGAACATGCGGCAGAGAACGGGGAGAGCTTGCATACGGACACCACCGAGACGGCTGGGATGGCCGGGGTTTCAGCGATCAATGAATTGACCGAAGTCACTGCTGCAGTGGAGCCACAAGCGATCCCTGCGATTCCCGAAAGCATTGAGGAAATCACGTGGCCCACACCAGAAGCGAGCGATGCGTTCGACGGCGCGAAAGAAACCTCGTCGTTTGAGGAGGCGCCCACTGAGAGACCGCAAGCTGCAGAAATCGAATTGCCCGCCATGACAGCGTTGACCGAGCTTCCCGTTGAATCGGTGAGCCTCGAGCAACCGCTGCCCGCCGAAACAGTTTCAACCGTGATTCCCGCACCAGTGCTTGAACGCGCTGCCATCTTGCCCTCTGATCCACCAAGGGCAGCTTCCGAAGAACCTGTATTTCCGCAAACAACAACACCCGCAATCATGCCTGAAACAACTCAAACCCCAACCGCTCCCGTAAACAAAGCCCCGGCCCCGCCGATGGCCAAACCGCAACAACCACCTGCTGCGATGCAAACATCCGTGCAGCTCACTTTCTCGTTCGAGATCGCATCCATGCAGTTGACACCTAGTTTTAAGATGGGCGCCCTCAAGGTGCGTCCCATATCGAAGCTGGTCACGATGCGGTTGCCTTCGCCTCAGCAGCCTCAGTCGGCTCTGAATTTGCAGGTCAGCTTCGAAGTAGCAAAGATTCAGCCCACCTCAGGAGCGCTCGGCAGGCTCCGAATGGTTCCGTCTCAACAGCAGAGGCCCACACCTGGTGGTTTGCCCTCATTTGCAGTCGCGGGATTGCAGGTGATCCCTAATTCTGAGACCGCGCCAGTCCAACTCACGCCTTCGCAACAGGGACGGGCGTCTGTCCTCGTCACTGTACCATTCCAGATTACCACGCTGGAGTTTGCGCCCTCACTAGAAATTGCATCCGTTATCTTAAACTCGAATTCCAAGCAGGTGGCTGTTCAGTTGCCGGGCGCCGGACCATCCCCAGCCGACGGAGCGCCAATGTTTGAAATAGCAAATCTGGAGCTCGGCGAAAACGGCGACATCGCCATGCTGCATCTAAATCCTGTCAGCGCGCCAAAGCGGGCCTAACCAGACGAGCTTTCGTAGTCGATCAGCGCCAGTTTAGCGAGTGCAGTTGTTTCGGAAGGAACACGCCGTTCTTTCGAATCAGCTTGCCGTCGAAATAGATTTCACCGCCGCCGTACTCGGGGCGTTGAATGCTTACCATATCCCAATGGACCTGGCTTCGGTTTCCGTTGTCCGCTTCTTCGTAAGCTTGTCCCGGTGTGAAATGAAACGAGCCGGCGATTTTTTCATCGAACAAAATGTCACGCATGGGATGTAAAATGCGCGGATTAAATCCAAGCGAAAATTCACCGATGTAGCGCGCACCCGGATCTGAATCGAGAATCTTGTTCAGCTTTTTTGTCTCGTTGCTTGTCGCGCCAACTATTTTTCCGTTTTTGAATTCGAGACGAATGCCATCAAACGCGATTCCCTGATAAATGCTTGGCGCGCTAAACGTCACATGCCCCTCGACCGAATCTCTTATGGGGCAGCTGAACACTTCGCCGTCGGGAATATTGCGGTCACCACCGCAGATCACGGCTGGAATCCCTTTTTTGCTGAAACTGAGATCAGTGCCGGGACCTTTGATTTCGACTCGGTCCGTCTTTTCCATCAATCGATGGAGCGTTTTCATGCCGGGCAGAAGTCTCCGATAATCCAGCGTGCAGACTTCAAAATAAAAATCTTCAAACGCCTCAGTGCTCATTCCGGCAAGCTGTGCCATGGACGGTGTGGGCCAGCGCAGGACCACCCATTTGGTCTTTTTGACCCGCTGATCCTGCACCGGTCGCATTTTCCTGGCGATCAATTTCATTGTCTCCGGCGGCACATCAGATAGTTCCGTGACGTTGTTGCTGCCGCGCACTGCGATATACGCATCCATTTTTTTCATTCGCGCCAATTCGTGGCTTGCCATGAGATTGAGCTGTCTGTCGGAGGTCTCCAGCGCCAGCGCGCGGTTTACTCGGGCGTGATAGGTCTGTGCAAATGGCACTCCGCCCGCTTTCCGCGCCGCGCGTATCAGCGCGATCGTCATTTCATCGGGAATATCGAATGTCTCGATGAGGACCGTTTCATTGCGCTTAAGACGGGCGGAATATTGCACCAGAAGTTTTGCGAGTTTATCAAACCGGGCGTCGTGCATAAGCCCTTATCATTCCACCAGCCCCGTCGGACGCAACTGGCTGATGCTACTCGCTCCGGATAAATTTCGCTGCAAAAGCCCCATCGAAACCGTCTCCAAAAGGAAGCGAACGCTTCTCTTCCAGAAGACGAGGAGCCAGCGGACCGTCGAGAATTCGGCGCACTACCTGTTGATTCTCCTCCGGCTCAAGGCTGCAGGTGCTGTAAACAAGTACACCCTCCGGCTCTAATAATGGAATGAGCGCACGCAGCATTTCCTGCTGCCGCTGTCGCATGCGAGGGAAATCGCCCGGTTGTAATCGCCACCTGACATCCACGCGTCGTCGCATTACTCCGGTATTGCTGCAAGGTGCATCAAGCAGGATGCGATGGAATGGCCCCATTGAAGCAATCCGTGCAGGGACGCGATCGCGCGTCCAATCGTGATCAAAAATGTGGACGATCCCAACGCCGAGGCGCGCCATGTTCTCTTTCAAGGTCTGCAGTCGCGCTGGGTCGCGATCGCATGCGACGATTGTCCCTCGGTTTTTCATTAGTTGAGCGATGTAACCGGTTTTTCCGCCCGGAGCAGCGCATGCGTCGAGGATTCTTTCTCCGGGCCGGGGATTCAGAATCTGGCAGGCGATTGCGGTGCTTGGATCTTGAATGTAGCAGTGGCCTTGACCGACGGCGCCTGTCGGCAACGCATCAAATTCGATGAACTCGGGGTGACGTGCGACCAGTCGCGAGGTCGGATAAAGTCCGAGAAACTTTTCGCGATCGGTTTTTAATTGATTAATCCGTCCGTAGAGGGGCGCGGGAAGATTGTTCCATTGGCAGAGTTCTTCCGCGTGTTGGGCGCCGAGGTGCTGCTGCCAGCGGTCGACAAGAAATTGTGGATGTGAGGTCCGAACAAATAGGGGCTCTCCATCCGCATGTGCCAGCAATTCGCTCTGCCGCCGAATCGCGGCGCGAAGCATGCCATTCACGATTGGTCGCTGTCTTTGTGGGACGAGCGCGACAGTCTCATGGACCGCCGCATGTGGCGCTGTCTTGAGGAGGAAAAGCTGATACAACCCGAGGCGCAGAACATCACGAAGATCGACATCGACCTGCGAACTGCGCAGGCAGCTGATCCAAAAATCCAGCAACGTTAAATTACGCAGGACGCCATAAACGAGTTCCAAAACAAACGCGCGATCCGAATCAGCCAACTCCGCCTTTGCCAGAAATTCTGAGACAATCGAGTCGGCAAACCGCCTTTCTTTTCGCCACGTGCGTAGCGCCTTGAGCGCAATTCGGCGAGCAGACAGCCGCGCCATATTCTGAAAGACTGTTATTGCGGTTTCACGCTGGCGCGCCCAATCGAATAATAATGAAAGCCCAGTCGGCGCATCGTTTCAGGGTCTAACAGATTTCGTCCGTCGAAAACGATCGGCGTTCTCATTTTTTCTTTCACTACCGCGAGGTCCACGTTGGCGAATTCGTTCCATTCCGTGGCGATGACCAGCGCCTCGGCATCATGCACTGCTTCAAGGGCGGATGATGCGAATTCCGCGTCGGCGATTGCTTTGATAGCGCGGGCTTTCTGCATTCCCTTTGGGTCGTAGGCAATGACATGTGCTCCTTCGCGCAGCAGGGTTTCCACCAGATCGACTGCGACAGAAGAACGAAGATCGTCTGTGTCGGGTTTAAATGTGAGACCCCACACTGCAATTCGTTTTTCCCGCAATACCCACAGCGTTTCCCGAATCTCTTTTAGAAAGCGCTCCTTCTGGGCGCCGTTAATGCGCTGTACTTCCTTGAGCAAGTTAAACGGAACACCAATCCGCTCGCTGATCGTGATGAAGGCAGCGATATCTTTGGGAAAACAGGAACCGCCATATCCAATTCCAGCGTTAAGAAAATCGCGGCCGATTCGGTGATCCATCCCGATTCCGTCGGCGACTTTTTCAACATCGGCGCCGCTCGCCTCGCAAATCGCCGAGACCGCATTGATATAGGAAATCTTCAGCGCCAGGAATGAATTCGCGCAATGCTTAATGAGCTCGGCGCTGTTGATGTCGGTCACTAGGATCGGCGCCATAAACGGCTCATAAATCTTCTTCATGAGGTCTACGGCGCGTTCGCTTTGGGCTCCGATCACGATACGATTAGGCTTCATCAGATCGGCTACCGCACAGCCTTCGCGGAGAAATTCAGGATTACTGACCACGTCGAAGTCTGCGCCATGGCGGTTGTACCTTTTGATTGATTCAGCCACTTTTTCGCCCGTTTTTACAGGGACGGTGCTCTTGTCAACAATCACGCGGTAATCGGTGAGAACTCCCGCGATTTCACGCGCGACTTTCTCCAGGAAGCTAAGATCGACATTGCCATCCGGTTGTTGTGGCGTAGGAACGGCGATAAAAACAATCTGCGAATTCTTCACGCCCTCCTCTATGCTGCCGGTGAAACGCAGCCTCTGCGCCGACACGTTGCGATGAATTATTTCCTCAAGCCCGGGTTCATAAATTGGCACCTCGCCAGCTCGCAGTTGCTTGATTTTCTGGGCATCATTATCGACGCATATGACGTTATGCCCGACATCGGCGAAACAGGCGCCAGTCACCAGGCCAACATAACCGGAACCGATGATTGCAAGATCCATGATTGGGGAATGGTGCGGGCGAATTACCCGCTGCACAAGTGGAACAAATCCAGGCCATCCGGAATTGTTCGCCTGCTTTCGTTCATTCTCCTTCGGACGAAGGATCGAAGTTTAAATCGAATCCAAATTTAGGGAATGCTTTGAGCGTTATGGTGAAGAGGATGCCGTACTCCTTCGATCCGTTATTGTCGCGTATGATGCCACCGAACGAGGCCACCCAGCTCGATAAGTCTCGATAGATTGAGTAGCGCTGTTGTTCGAGGAGCCCGGTTGCCCCTTCGTATTGCTCCTGCACTGCAATGCCCCAGTTGTCGTCGATACGGTAATATCCACCGACAACAAACAGGCTGCTGTCCTGGAAAAAGGGATTGCCGTTCAAATACCGGTGCGCAACGGTTAGTTGCAAATTTGCCAGTGGCTGAACATTCGCAACAGTATCAACTTCGGTAAATCCTTTGGCGAAAGCCGGCACTTGGGAGTTAATGGAGAGCGACATCCAGGGCAGTGGTGTAAAGCGGATGTTGTTAACGAGGTTTGAGTAATCCGTCGGTTGGTAGGGGTTCTGGAATTGCACATCCACGAAGCTATCGAGCTCGAACCACGTGATTGTCCTGTCATCGCGGCGCGTTTCCAGACGGTTGCGAACGCCCACCCGCCACACTGACCAATCAGCGATCGAGTCGATGGTCGTGAACTGCGGAAAGTCAAGCGCCCGCGGCTGGGTCGAAGGTTGAAACCGATCGAACCCCAAAATTGATGTTGGGTTAGGTCCATCCTCTTTCACATAAGAAAAGTCCGTGAACGGTTGAATAACATGCATGAGTCCGTCCAGTCCGACCGTGCGGCTTTGCACGCTCTCCCATGTACGTGAGATCTTGAATGAAGCTTCGGCGCCTGTATCGAAAACCGAGCGAAATGTGTCTCCGTCGAACTTTACTGGATTAGCCAGCGTTGGAGGCGGAAGAATAAAATTGGGTACGAGCGGATTTGATGGCGGTATAAACGTTGTCGATTCCAGGTCAAACGTCTTGCCATAATAGGTTCCGCGATACCCCACCCGTGGCACGATCGAAAGCCACCCAAAATAAGTGTTTGGATAAGTTAGTTGATGGAAGGTATCGAAACGATACGTGCCATAATTTTCGAAGCCTGAGTCCTGAGGGAATTGTAGCCGTAAATTGGCAAACCCGGTCTCGCCTTCATAGAAAATGGGTCCGCCGAAAAGACCATGACGTTTGATGTCCAACACAACTTCCGGCTGGCGTTCGGTTGTGGTGAAAAACTCATTCGCCTGAAAACGTTCGATCGCCGTGAGCGTATAAAAAGGATCCGTCTTTGCCACCGCGATCACGTTGTCTGGAACGGGATCGAGGCGGAACTCCGATTGAAAGAAATCCTGCATTACGAACGGATCGCTGAGCTTGGTGAGATTGGCGATGCCATAGATATCGTCTGTAAAGTTGGTCGTATCTGCCAGGCTGACCCGGTATCGGCCAGTAGGAACGTCTTTTCGCGGAACGTTGGTTTCATTCAGGTTCGGGTTTTGATCCTGGAGATAATATGTTTTGAGGCGCGCCTGGCTGTCGTTGAAATAATCCATGGTCGAATCCAGGCCCACGGCTACACCGCGCCGGCCCCGATAATCGAGCCGGAACCGCGCCTTGATGTCGTCTGTGATTGGGAAGGTCACCTGAGTGAGGAGCGACGGTCCCCATGAACTCAAGTACGCTGGCGAAATCGTGAAACTAAACGCGTCGTTGAGCGATTGGTACAGATAGGGCCACCAAAAAACAGGCACCTTCCCCACGTACGCGGTGACGTAATGGAAAATCACGCGATCATTTTCGTAAACGCGAATCGTTCGGGCGCGGAGATGGAAGTCGTTCTTCGGTGAATCGTGAGTCGTAAACGTGCCGTCCTTTATCAGATAACCGTTGTCAGAAATTGAGGTCACATTGCCGCCGGTCAGGAAGTAAGGCTGCGACTCCGTTCGCGCATTGAGCGCTTTAATTTTTTTAGTCTCCGTGTTGTAAATGCCACTCTCGGCGATGTACACGCTCACATCTCGGTAGATCCGCACGTGGCCTCTCAACTCCACATCGTGCGTAGTGGAATTGTATTGTGCATAGTCGGAGTAGATATCCGTGTTGCCAATATGAATCGCGACGTTATCGCGCGCCGTGGCAAGGCCATTCTCATATGTCGTTTCCCCTGTAGAAGTGATTTCAATAGGAGCTTTCTCCGGAGTCTTAATCTCTCCTAGGATCAAACCGGCACTCGCCAAAAGAGTGGCGATCAACAAAACCAGCGTTCGCATGGCGCAGGCCGAACGTACCGCGCAAGGGCCTCCCTGCAAAGCTAAAAGCGCTCGACGCAATAACGGCAGCCGGTAAGCATGAGCTGGTTTGAAGCGAAATCATCGCGCGTTCTGTCTTGATTAACCAATCAATTGACGGTTTTCTTCATCCCGACGTGAGCAAATCTGTCGATCAGATCTTTGTTAATGCAAAGCAATGGCTGCTGTCGTGGCTGATGCCCGCCCCTGCCTGGGTTGTTCAGGTCGCGTCGAGTTTGATTAATATTTTCGCGCTCCTTGCCGTATTCCTGACGCTGTTCGCGCTCATGTCGGTACTGGAGCGGAAGATTCTCGGCCGGATACAAAACCGCTACGGCCCCAACCGCGTTGGGCCATTCGGGCTTTTGCAGCCGGTGGCCGACGGCATCAAGATGTTGATAAAGGAAGACATCGTGCCCGCGCGCGCGGACAAGCTTGTGCACTTCCTGGCGCCAATTCTCATCGCTGCTGCAGCCATTCTTGCTCTTGGCGTGATCCCTTATGGCCGAAACATGACGCCGTTTACAATCGACGGTGGCATCCTTTTCTTCTTTGCGGTTGGATCGACAACGGAGCTCGCGGTGTTCATGGCCGGTTGGGGAAGCAATAACAAGTTCTCGATGCTCGGCGCGATGCGAGCGATCGCGCAAATGATCAGCTACGAGCTGCCCCTGATCATCACCGTACTACCAGTGGTAATGGTGGTCGGTTCGCTTACACCCGATAGGATTGTTGCCGCGCAGGCCGCATACACATTTGGCTTCGTGCCGCGCTGGTTCGTCTTAACACCATGGGGCGCGACTGCATTCATTTTGTTTTTTATATCCGGCCTCGTGGAGTCGAATCGCACTCCGTTCGATGTGCCGGAAGGTGAATCGGAAATTGTAGCCGGCCACATGACCGAATATTCCGGTTTCAAATACGCAACGTTCTTCATGGCAGAATACTTCGGAATGTTTGCCATCACTGGACTCGCCTCGACCTTGTTTCTTGGCGGCTGGCATTCGCCCGTGCAAGCGTTGGAATTTATCCCGTCCTATGTTTGGTTTTTCGCGAAGCTGAGCGCGCTCCTTTTCGTCTACATCTGGCTCCGTGGAACCCTGCCGCGCACCCGGATTGATCAAATCATGAATTTTGCCTGGAAATTCATGTTGCCAATGTCTTTTACCTGCATGATCGCAGCGGCCGTCTGGCATTATACAGGTCGCGGCTTGCGCGGTTGGCTTTGGTCGTTTGTGGTGATTGCGGTCGTTTATACAGCTTTATCGATGTTGCTCGACACGCAACGAAAGTTTGCGCCGCGCACTTACCGTTTCGCCGAATGAGCAGCGTCGCGTTTGTCCTTATCGCTGTCCTGACATTGGCCGCCGCGCTGGCGGCTGCCACGCTGCAAAAGCTCATGCACGCGACACTGAGTTTTGCTTTGACTTTCATCGGCGTCGCAGCGCTTTTCTTTCTGCTCGGCGCGGAATTTGTCGGTTTGGTGCTGGTATTCGTCTACATCGGTGCGGTCGCGGTACTAGTTGTTTTTACAATTCTTTTGACCCGGCGTGACGTTGGAAAAGATCGCGGCGTTAACTGGGGCGGTGCATTTCTGGCAGTTGCTATGTTTGGAGGTCTGACGTGGGCGATCCTTAAGACACAATCGGTTGCCATTGCGGCCCCACACATTCGAGCGCTGACGGTTAGACGAATAGGTGAAGCGTTGATGACCAGTTATGTGTGGCCATTGCAATGCGTCGGGCTTCTTCTCACTGCTGCGTTGATCGGCGCACTGGTTCTCGTGATGGAGGAGAAGCGGTGACATCAACACTCCAGGTCGTCCTCATTGTTTCTGCCGCCCTGTTTTCGACAGGGTTGCTTGCGGCACTAAGTCGTCGGCACGCCATCTTTATTCTAATCGGGATCGAGATGATGCTCGGCGCCGCAAACCTCAATTTTATCGCGTTCTGGCGTTTCAGCCCGCAATCGCAGCCACCGACTGGTATTATGATCGCGATTTTCTCAATCGCCATTGCTGCTGCTGAAGCAGCAGTCGGTCTTGCGCTGGTAATCGCTGTCTATCGGCACTATCGGACAACAAACGTCGACCACCTCGACCAGCTCAAAGGATGAGCCGCTGGATCATCGATCACCTCTGGTTGATCCCTGCCGTGCCATTTGCGGCTTCATTGGCAATTTTGAGCTTGCCGAATGGGCGCCACAAAGGCGCAGCCGCACTGGCGATCGCCGGACAAATCGCCGCGCTTGTACTGTCGTTCTTTGCGTTCCTGTCGACGCTGCAAGTGTCCGGATTCCGCGCCGTTCAGAATTTCACGTGGTTCACTTTCGGCGACCATGCGTTGCGATTGGGATGGGTTCTGGATCCGCTTGCAGCCGTCATGCTGATGATGATCACACTCGTTGGGCTGTGCATCTTCATCTTCAGCACTGGTTACATGGCCGGCGACAGAAATTTCGTCCGCTTTTTCGCTTATCTTTCGTTTTTCTCCGGCGCAATGCTTGGGCTAGTTCTTTCGAACAGTTTGCTTCTTCTGTTTATCTGCTGGGAATTGGTCGGTCTGGCGTCCTATTTGCTGATTGGGTTTTGGATCGAGCGACCGAGTGCTGCCGCCGCGGCAAAAAAAGCGTTCATTACCACCCGCATCGGCGACATGGGACTTTTTCTTGGCTTGCTCTGGCTCTATGGCCGGAGCGGCACACTTCTTTTTTACGATGGCGGGAACGGGTGTCTGGAGAGTGCCGGCCTCGCCATGCTCGGAGCGAGCGCCATGTCTATCGCGCTTCTAATTTTCTGTGGTGCGGTGGGCAAGTCGGGGCAATTTCCGCTGCACGTCTGGTTACCGGACGCGATGGAAGGCCCGACGCCGGTCAGCGCGTTGATCCATGCCGCAACAATGGTTGCTGCCGGCGTTTTTCTGGTCGCACGCGTGTATCCGATCTTCTCGTTAGGCGCGATCGAGGGGGTGACCTCGTCACTTACGGTTGTCGTATGGATTGGCGTAACTACGGCATTAATGGCCGCGCTCATCGCGATCGCGCAGGCTGATATCAAACGCATTCTTGCGTACTCCACTGTATCGCAACTGGGCTTGATGATGGTTTCGCTCGGCGTGGGCGGCGTCGCCGCCGGGATGATGCACCTGTTGGCGCATGGTTTTTTCAAGGCGCTTTTGTTTCTCGGCGCGGGCTCGGTCATTCACGGCTGTCATCACGAACAAGACATTCGGAAAATGGGCGGCCTGCGCCGACTCATGCCGGTTACGTTTGCAACTTATGCAATC
The DNA here is from genome assembly GCA_035317225.1 of Candidatus Udaeobacter sp. GTDB lineage: Bacteria > Verrucomicrobiota > Verrucomicrobiia > Chthoniobacterales > UBA10450 > Udaeobacter. The sequence continues at coordinate 28,133 of DATHHK010000161.1, forward strand.
GGCATGATGGCCCTCAGCGGCGTGCCGCTCTTTTTTTCCGGTGGTTGGACGAAGGAGGAAATACTCCACGTAACTGAGCATTGGCCTGCTTCCCGTTTGCCTTATTATTTCCTGCTGGCCGGGGTGGTCCTCACCGCGCTCTACATGACGCGGCAAATCATCTATGTCTTCTTCGGGGACCGGCGTTCTGCCTCTCGGCATGCCCATGAAAGCCCGCGAGTCATGACGATGCCGCTAATCGTCCTCTCGAGTTGCGCGATTTTATTCAGCATAGTGCTGACGCCAGCATGGCCCTGGCTGTATGGCTATCTAACAGACGAACCCGTACACCTCGAATTCGCGCGCCTGATTCAGCCGACCCTCTTTCTTTCGCTGGTCCTTGTGGGGGCGGGCGTTGCGGTCGGTATTTGGATGTATCGCAAAGCGGGGACGAAAGATCGACAGCGTCCCGCCGATACCGATCCGCTCGAATTCGCGCAGCCACAATTGTTCCGGTTTCTCGAAAACAAAATGTGGATCGACGAACTTTATGCTCGCACGGTCATCGCGTTCAGTTGGATGAGCGCGCGTCTGTCTGATTGGATGGACCGTCATTTCTGGGATCGCCTGGTGCGCGGAGTCGGCGCGATCGGGCAACTCTTCGGAACTTTTACGGCAAGTGTTGATGAGCGCGGAATCAATCCTGGAGTCGATGAGACCACGGTCGGCACCCGTGGTCTGGGCCGACTGATGTCCGCTGCGCATTCGGGGCAAATTCAAACATACCTCGCCGTCATCGCGATCGGTGCACTGGCGCTGTTGCTTTTTTACGCATGGTTGGCTTGATCAGCGCGCTCATCCTGATTCCGTTGGTGGGCGTGCTGGCGCTCTTTACGGCGCCAGAGAGAAATGCACGTCCAATCGCATTGTTTGTTAACGCACTGGCTGCGTTTGACGCGTTGGTGTTGTGGCGGCACTTCGATATCGCGGCTGCCGGCATGCAAATGGTCGAACGGCACGCATGGATTCCCGCAATTGGCGCCGAATACCTGGTCGGGATGGACGGTTTGAGCCTGCTGCTCGTGTTACTTACCTCGCTCATCCTTCCCTTTGCGTTTCTCGCGCAGAAGATGGGCCGAGGGTTTTGCGCGCTGATGTTGATCATGCAATCGGCGCTCTACGGCACGTTCACGGCGCAGAACTTTGTTCTCTGGTTCTTGTTTTACGAGATGAGTCTGATCCCCGCCTTCCTGCTCATAAAAATCTGGGGGGGAGAAAATCGCGACCGCGCTGCGACGAAGTTTTTCCTCTACACGTTTCTCGGAAGCGTGGCAATGCTGCTGGGATTCCTCGGAATTTATCTGACCAGGGGCTCCTTCGATTTTGCCACACTTGCCGGTCTCGGTAAGGACGGACTGCTTACGGGCAAACTCGCCTGGGTCGCTTTTGCCGGAATCTTCCTTGGACTGGCGGTCAAAGTGCCGTTGTTCCCATTCCACACCTGGCTGCCTGACGCGTATGAAAGCGCCCCGATCGGCGTGTCGATGGTTTTGACCGGCGTGCTTTCGAAAATGGGTATTTACGGTTTCGTGCGCCTGTTGCTTCCGCTTTTCCCAAACGAAATCAGAATCATCGGCCCCTGGCTACTGGCGCTCGCGATCTGCTCAATTGTTTTCGCTCCGCTGGCAGCGTGGGCCCAGTCCGATCTTAAACGAATGGTCGCGTACTTGTCAGTCAACCATCTCGGTTACTGCATGCTTGGTTTGTTCGCCGTGGCTGCCTCGTCCGTTGGCGCTGCGATCGACACGCAAGCTGCGTTGAGCGGTGTGTTCATGCAGATCTTTAATCACGGGATCACTGCGGCTGCATTGTTTTACCTCGTCGGCCTTCTCGAGCAGCGTCGCGGACTTCGTGGCATCGGTGACTTTGGTGGATTGATGCAGCGGACACCAATTCTTTGCGGCTGGATGAGCGTCGCGATGTTTTCGTCGCTGGGTCTGCCGGGTCTTAATGGTTTCATCGGCGAGTTTCTGATTTTTAAAGGTTCATTTGCTATCACTGCATCCTTCACGGCCGTTGCAGTGATTGGCCTGCTTGTGACAGCAATCGTTTTTATACGCGCGATGCAAGCGCTCTTCAGCGGGCCGCTGGCAGAGAGTTGCAGCGCTTTTTCCGATCTTTTGCCGAGGGAACAGGTTGCCATCATCCCTGTGACACTGCTCATGTTCGCGATCGGTCTCGCGCCGCAATTCATATTCAACATGTTCAACGCGACCATCGTTCAAATGGCGCGGCTATTTAGTTGAGGTCATTGCGAATGAGCAAAGAGATCATTCCCGCTGAACAGATCGCGTTTCGCATCCGACATTTTCGCGGCGAAAAGGTGCTGCTCGATTTTGATCTAGCCGCTCTCTATGACGTAGCAGTCAAAGTCTTGAATCAATCAGTAAAACGAAATCGCGAGCGATTCCCGAACGACTTCATGTTCCAACTCAGTAGTGAGGAGGCGGGGGTTTTGAGGTCTCAACTTTCGGCGTTGGAGAATCGACAAACCATTGAAAATAAGGGCGTTGAACGGAACTGGTCACAATTTGTGACCAGCTCGCGTAAATACCGGGGAACCAAATATCGCCCCTATGCATTCACCGAACAAGGTATTGCCATGTTGTCGAGTGTCTTGAACAGCAAACGCGCTGTGAAAGTTAACATCGCGATCATGCGTGCGTTCGTGAAGCTGCGTTGGGCGCTGGAGACAAATCGCGAACTTGCGCAAAAGTTTTCGGAACTCGAAAGGCGCGTTGACAGACACGACGACGAAATCGCGGCGATCCTCGAGGCGATCCGTCAGTTGATGGCACCGCCTGAAAAACCGCGACGCGAAATTGGATTCCATGTGCGCGAAAACGCGGCGCATTACCGAACGCGGAAGAAAGCCAGGCATGTCTGATCGAGTAATGTCGCATTTTCAGATCGGTTGGGCGCTATTTAAGGCGCGCGCTGGAATTTTTGACGTCTCGATGTTTCTCATTGCTTTTTTACTTAACGCTGCCGGAGCCGCAATACTCGGCCTCGGTCTGGTCATTTCTTTTCCAGTGTCGCTTCTGGCGATTGCCGGATTTTATCGCTCTCTTCAGCTGGCTACAGCATGATCGCCTGGACGATTTACCTCACGTTCGCGGGCGCAGTGGTGGTGCTCGTTTTTCCTGGCGTTGCGGCGCGCTGGATTGCGCTGCTAACAGCCATCGCCGGTTTGGTCTTGGGCATCGTAGCATTTGCTTGCACACCTGTTGCCGATCTTGCTCATTTCATGACGATCGTCAGCGTGCCGTGGGTGCCGCCGCTGGGAATGAATTACCATCTCGCTGTTGATGGAGTCAGTCTTACGATGGTTCTGGTCACGGGCATCTCCGCCGTAAGCACAGTGTTGTTTTCGTGGGATGTCGACCAGCGCCAGCGCGAATTTTTCTTCTGGTTGTTGTTAGTTATCGGAGGCTGTTACGGCGTTTTCCTCAGTGCCGATTTGTTTTTGCTCTTCGCATTCTACGAACTGGTCATCGTGCCGAAGTACTTTCTCATCGCTATCTTTGGCTCGACCAACAAGGAGTACGGCGCGATGAAGCTGACTCTCTACTCGTTCTTCGGAGGGATGTTCGTTTTTGCCGGCATTCTCGTCGCGTACGCGACTGCTGGCTCTCTGGATCTGAATCAACTGGCGCAATTCCACTTTAGTCCGCAGCTGCAATCATGGGCATTTCCCGTGTTGTTCCTTGGATTCGCTGTGCTTGCCGGCATCTGGCCGTTGCATACATGGGCGCCGACGGGCCACGTCGCCGCGCCCACCGCAGGGTCGATGTTGCTTGCCGGCATTGTGATGAAACTGGGTGCTTATGCCGGCCTGCGCGTAGCGATGAATCTGTTCCCGGAAGGATTCCACGCATGGAGCAAATGGATCGCCGTCCTCGCCGTGATCGGCATTGTTTATGCGGCGGCGGTGGCATTGCGCCAGCATGATCTGAAATTCGTTATCGGGTATTCGAGCGTGAGTCACATGGGTTTCGTGCTGCTAGGTCTGGCTACGGCAAATGCACTCGGTGTTTCGGGAGCCGTTCTGCAAATGTTTTCGCACGGCGTGATTGCGGCACTGTTGTTCGCTGTTGCCGGGCGGATGCTTTACCGACGCACTCATACCCGCGAGCTCGACGCGCTATCAGAAATGAATCTGAGCCACGCGCTGCCCTTCGCCGCGTTTACTTTCGTAATTGCATCCGCTGCGTCGATGGGCATCCCGGGTTTCAGCGGATTCGCCGCGGAAATCACGATTTTGATCGGCGCGTGGCAAACTTATCCCATCGCGGTTTGGATCACCGGCGCCGGCATGGTTTTGGTAGCGGCTTTCACCTTGCGCGCGCTCATGAAGTCTTTCTTTGGTGAGGTGCACATGCAGACAGGCCGCGTTTCTACGGACGCCGATTGGCATGAGCAATCGATCACCCTGGCTGAGAAGTGCGGCGCCTGTTTGCTTATGCTCGCCACGCTTGCGGTCGGACTTTATCCCAAATTTTTGCTCGATCGCATTCAACCCGCGGTTGAAGCGATGAGGTTTCTAAAATGAGCTCCGTAGCATCAACGACGTCGTATCTGGAGCTGCTTAGGCTTGCGTCGCCTGAAGCCATTGTCGTGATCAGTGCCCTCGTTGTGCTGACGATTGGGCTGATGAGCGGGCGAGCCACGGTAGTGGCAGGCGTGTCGTCTACAAAACCGCCGACGGGGGCAGCCGGCATCCGCCTTATGCGGACCTCTACAGGCTGGTGCTCATTGGTTGCGGGCCTCGGGGTTATCATTGCAATGGCCGCGGTGCTGATGTTGCCGCGAAATACGAACCTTTTCGGCGGGATGCTTGTGGTCACACCGCTCACTTCGCTTTTCAAACTCATTTGCCTCGGGCTTGCCCTTTTCACAGTGTGCCTGGCGCGATCAGAAAAATCTCTGCGTGATCCCGGTGAATATCTGGCGATTATTCTTTTGGCAACCGTCGGTCTCATGTTGCTCGTTGGCAGTGAAGAGTTGCTCATGATTTTTATCGGGCTCGAACTGCTGGGCCTTTCGCTTTACGTGATGGTTGCATTCGACAGGACCGATGCGCGTTCCGCCGAAGCAGGTCTGAAATATTTTCTGTTCGGCAGCACCTCCAGCGCGTTCACGCTTTTCGGAATCAGTTTGATTTATGGCATGTCGGGAAGCACCGGTCTCGCTGCGATTTCGAACAAATTGGCGGCCGTGCCGGTGGAACCTTTGCTTGCGACTGGCATCATCATGACGCTTATCGGATTCGCGTTCAAAATTGCTGCTGCGCCCTTTCACTTGTGGGCGCCTGACGCGTATCAGGGAGCCCCCATTCCGAGCGCGGCGTTTATTGCCTCCGGATCAAAGGTCGCCTCGTTCGTTGTTCTTGGAAAAATCGTGCTCGTGGGCTTTGGCCCAGTGCATGGCAATGCCGGATGGCACGCGATGGTTGCGGGCTGGTCGGCTCTCCTCGCTGTGCTCGCGGCCTTGTCGATTCTAATTGGCAATCTCGTCGCACTGGCGCAGACCAACGTTCGGCGGCTCCTTGCCTACTCTGCTGTCGCGCATACCGGCTATACACTGCTTGGGCTAGTCGCCGGAAGCCGGGACGGATTCTCGGCGACACTTTTTTACGTGGCTGTTTATGCAATCACGCTCCTCGGTGCATTCGGAGTCGTCGCGGTCGTACGCAGCGAAACTGGTGGCGACGATCTTAAAAATTTTTCCGGACTGGCTCGGCGTGCGCCGTTGCTAGCCGGCTGCATGGCTGTCTTCATGCTCTCCCTGGCTGGCATACCGCCGTTGGGCGGTTTTTTCGGAAAGTTCTATTTGTTTAGTGCTGCGCTGCGCGCTGGTGGAAATTATGGCCTGCTCTGGCTGGTCGCGTTGGCGCTCTTTGGTAGCTTTGTGTCGCTCTACTACTACCTAATCGTGCTGAAAGCGATTTTTGTTGACGAGCCTTCGCTGACAACAGCCTCATCGACCGATCACTCGACACCCGATTTACTGCAGCGAATCACGGTGGCTGTTCTCGCTGCAGCAATTCTCCTTCTCGGCCTTATGCCAGACATCCTGGCGGCACGAATTCTTGCTGCAGTGTCATGAAAATTTTCGACAAAAAAAGTGTGCTTAACACTTGACTATCGCGGTATAAGTCTTGCATCAAATCGAGGAAGCACAGACTGGAAGAGTTGATGAAGTAAAGATGGGCAGCATCAGCCAGTTCATTGATCGGCATTTCAGTCACTTCAACGCGGGAGTGCTAAAAGATGCCGCCGACGCTTATACCGCACATCTTAAGGGAGGCGGGAAAATGATGGTTACGCTCGCCGGGGCAATGAGTACCGCTGAGCTGGGCATTTCTCTCGCGGAAATGATTCGGCAGGACAAAGTCCACGCTATTACCTGCACCGGAGCCAACCTCGAGGAGGACCTCTTCAACCTCGTCGCACGCAGCCATTATGAACGGATTCCTCACTATCGCGAATTAACTGCGCAGCAGGAGGAAGAACTCCTGCGGCGTCATTTGAATCGCGTGACCGACACCTGCATTCCGGAAGAGGAAGCGATGCGACGGATCGAGCACGTCGTGCTGGACGAGTGGGTAAGCGCCTCGCAAAAGAAGGAGCGAAGATTTCCGCACGAATTTTTCTATAGAATTTTGCGGGAGTGCCGGCTGAAGAAATTTTATGAGATTGACCCGGTCGACAGTTGGATGATCGCCGCCGCGCACAAGGATCTCCCAATTTTTGTGCCTGGCTGGGAAGATTCGACATTGGGAAATATTTATGCCGCGCGCTGCATGACAGGCACGATCACCGATGTGCACACCGTTCGCTCCGGCATCGAATATATGATCATTCTTGCGGAGTGGTACCGCCGGATATCGCAGGACTCGTCCATTGGTTTCTTCCAGATCGGCGGTGGGATTGCAGGCGATTTCCCCATCTGCGTGGTGCCCATGCTCAATCAAGACGTAGTCACCACGCTTGTGCCTGAGTGGGGCTATTTCTGTCAGATCAGCGATTCCACAACCAGTTTCGGATCGTACTCTGGCGCGGTGCCTAACGAAAAGATCACTTGGGGAAAACTGAATATTGAAACGCCGAAGTTCATCATCGAATCCGACGCTACGATTGTGGTACCGCTTATATTCGCCAAGGTCCTGGGTTGGTAGCGTTTGGCCCGCGAATTAGTAAATCAAAGCGCGGACGGCGGTCGATGGCGCAAAGTCTCTTTTGATCCGATGGTCTGAAATGCTATACGTCGTCGCCACACCGATTGGCAATTTGGGCGACGTTACCTTGCGCGCCTTGGAAATCCTGAAGTCAGTTGATCTGGTCGCCGCCGAGGACACCCGGCATTCCGGGATGTTACTGAAGCATCTTGGGATCAAGAAGCCCTTCGTCAGTTATCATCAGCACAATGAAGCGATGCGCACAGCGGAACTCGTTGTACGCCTCGCGGACGGCGAAAACATTGCGTTGATCACGGATGCCGGAACGCCCGGATTGTCCGATCCGGGCGCGCGTCTCGTGCGTGAATGCATCAAACGGGAACTTTCATTTACAATCGTTCCAGGCCCATCATCGATCCTGATCGCTCTTGTTGGGTCCGGATTTTCGCTCGAAAAATTTTGCTTCCGCGGATTTCTTCCAATTAAGAGTGGACAACGCGAACGCGAGTTGCGGGCGGCCGCCGAATCCGGAGAGACAGTAGTCTTCTTTGAGTCGCCTTACCGATTAAGCAAGACGCTGGCTGCATGCGTCGATGTCATGCCAGAACGGCAACTTTGCGTTGCTCGAGAACTGACAAAAAAATTCGAGGAATTCCGGCGCGGCACCGCCGGTGCCCTTCTTGCGCATTACGAGGCCCAGCCGCCGAAAGGCGAGATTGTCCTCGTCGTTTCTGGGTCATAGCGATCTCTCTGCCGAGAAGTTCGGTGACAAAAATCCCCACGGGCGGCAGGAAGTAGTCGGCCGGCAGCGCTGCTCGCGCGAATAAACGACGCGGATCCGCCGTCAAACTCCCGTTCACGCCAGCGTACACGTTTTGGAAACAATGCGACCCGAAATTGCTTCTCCAGGAACTCCCGCACAACCTTGCGGGCTCGTTGAAGTCCCCTTCTACCTGGCGATTGCCGCTGACGGCGCTCTACCCGGCCCAAAAGCTTTCACGAACAAAGGGGCCACGCGCGGCGATTATAAGGTAATGACCCGCTGGCTGTGGTTGCTCAGGCCTTTGCTCGCGGGACTCATCATTACCCTCCTGCAACTTGCGATGGCGGTGGGCCTGCTTGCGCCGGAAGGATCCTTTTCGGACCGCTACGCCACGCTGGTCCAGCACGACAGTTATTGGTTTATGAACATCGCGGATCGCGGATACCAGACGATTGTCCCTCCCATCGATCACAAGGTCATGGAAGTATCAAACGTTGCATTTTTCCCCGCTTATCCTGCGATTGCGGCTGCGTTCCGCTATGGACTTAACATCAGCACCGGCACGGCCCTGTTGATCACTGCTCAGCTCGCTGCCTGGGGGTTCTGGAGTTATTTCTTTCTTTTTTGCAGGCGCTGGAATATTTCGCCCGCACTGCAAATTTGCGGAGCATTATTAATCGCCACCCATCCTGCAGCATTCTTTCTAATTGCTGGCTACTCGGAATCGTTGTTTCTGATGGCGCTGCTTGGCTTCATCTATTGGAGTATTGCGGAGGGGCGATCCGCGAAATTCTGGGCGGCCGTACACGGCATTGTGATGTCGGCAACGCGGATCGTCGGAATTGTGTGCGCCGCATTTCCGTTGGTTCGCTCCGTTTTTCAAACTCGTTGGCGCGGCTTACTTGAGCCGAAGCCGTGGTTTCGCACGGAGAAGCCGGCGATCGTCATGACGTTGCTTGCAAGTTTCGGCGCCGTAGGATTTTTCACTTATTCTCAACTGCGCTGGGGCCACTGGGATATTTATATGCTTACGCAAGCAGCCGGCTGGGGAATCGTTCCCGATTATTTGGCGGTGTTTAAGCCCTCTAGTTATCGCTGGTTCGTTCCCGCTTTGAACGATCCGACCGAGGCGAGCCAAATGTCGATGACATTGGGCGCCGTGCTGTTTGTCAGTATCGCCATTTGCGAGCTGTCGATTCGAAGGTGGGCCGGTTTACCAATTCGCGCCGGCATCTATTTCTGCGCCTTTGTGATCTATTATCTCTCGGTTAGCGGAGTCGCCTGCGTGGATATGGAAAGCATGCTGCGTTACGAATTTTGCGCGCACGCGCTGATCGTGCTGGCGTTTTTAAATTTTCTGAGTCAATTTCGCGTGCCGCCGGCGCTTGTTAGGGCATGCGGCACCGCGGCAGTCGCGCTGCTCGGCGCCGCAGGGCTATGCGTGCAGGGCTGGTACGTCTGGAATTTCACCCGGGGAAATTGGGTCGCCTAGAAGAAGATGAAAGCAAGAGTGGTCATTATTGGAGCGGGTCCGGCGGGTTTAACGGCCGGCTATCTTCTGTCAAAGGAGGAAGTCAGCGTCGTTGTCCTGGAAGCAGATCCCGTTTACGTCGGCGGAATCTCCCGGACGGTGACTTACAGGGGTTTTCAGTTCGACATTGGTGGCCACCGTTTCTTTTCCAAGTCGAAGGCGGTCGAAGATCTGTGGACGGAGATCTTGCCTAACGACATGCTCGTGCGACCGCGGTCTTCGCGCATTTTTTACGACGGCAAATTTTTCTCCTATCCGCTGAAACCGTTCGAAGCACTGCTGAAACTTGGGGTCTTCAGGTCTGTCCTTTGCATGCTTTCCTGGATGAAAGCGCGCCTGTTCCCAGTGCGCGATCCACGCAATTTCGAAGAATGGGTAAGCAATCAATTCGGCGAACGTCTCTTCAACACATTCTTCAAGAGTTACACGGAAAAAGTTTGGGGCATGAGCTGCAAAGAAATTTCCGCCGACTGGGCCGCGCAGCGCATTAAAGGACTTTCTCTCGGCAGCGCCATCAAGAATGCGCTGATTCCCCAGCGTTACAACGGAGACCGCACAAACGTAATCAAAACGCTCATCAATTCCTTCCGCTATCCGCGGCGAGGCCCCGGCATGATGTGGGAGGCATGCGCTGAAAAGATGAAAGAGCTGGGCGGCACGCTCGAGAAGGGCTGCCGGGTAACCGGCTGTTCTTACGATGAAACGTGCGGCAGTTGGACAGTTGAGTACAAGGATGAAAAGGGCGAATCGCAGAGAATCGAAGCCGAACACATCATTTCGTCTGCGCCGATGCGGGAGCTGATCTGCGGATTGTCACCGAGCGTGAGCGAGCGAACGAAGCACGCTGCGGAAAGCCTCAAGTATCGCGATTTCGTCACCGTGATGTTGATCTTGAAAGATCGGCAGTTATTTGATGACAACTGGATCTACATTCACGATCCAAGCGTCAAGGTCGGTCGCGTTCAAAACTTCCGTTCGTGGTCGCCGGAGATGGTGCCCGAACCGGATAAGGTCTGTTACGGTCTCGAGTATTTCTGTTTCGAACACGACGGACTCTGGGATTCGAGCGATAACGATTTAATCGAGCTCGCCAGGCGGGAGCTTGTTCAGATTGGCTTGGCCAGGGAAGGGGACTTTGTGGATGGGTGCGTCGTGCGCCAGAAAAAGGCATATCCCGTTTACGACGACGATTACGCGCGGCATGTCGCCACGATTCGACAGGAATTGGACACGTGTTATCCAAATCTGCATCTCGTTGGTCGCAACGGCATGCACAAATACAACAACCAAGACCACGCCATGGTGACGGCGATGCTGTGTGTCGAAAATATTCTCGCTGACACCAAGCTTTACGATCTTTGGCAGGT
>DATHHK010000162.1:0-3693 GCA_035317225.1 Candidatus Udaeobacter sp.
TCGGCGCGCTTTGCCGCTTTTAAGATCGACGACAATGATCGCGCCTCGTCCCGATTCGGTGATGAACGCGGTGTTTTCGCGCGTGTCGATACGAACGTCGTTGAGATAACTTTTCTTCGGCGCGACGTCTTCACCGAAGGGAATTGTTTGCACGACCTGGTTCGTAGCGAGGTCAATCTTCACCAGTTTCGGTCCGCCCTTGACGATCTCCTGCATTTTCGGCGCTGCTGGATCGAGGACCCATAAGTTGTCCTGATCGTCGACCACCACACTTTGTACACAGACAAAATGCGAGGTTGCAGGACCGGGCTTGTTCCACTCGTCATCGGGAAACGCTTTTGGTTGGCCGTCCACAATCTCTGCGACCGAGATTGAGTGGTCATCCGACCAGTAAGGAAAATTCACGAAGATGCGGCCAGACTTTGTCGAGACGCCCACGCCAGTCAGTTGTTTATCGGGAAAACTGGCAACCTCTTGTAGCTCTGCAGCGGACGCGATGATTGTGGTGCTCATAAAAAAAATCCCGAGGGCGAGTTGAATGCGCACAAATATAGTTCGCGACTCCTATCGAAACCGGATGACTAAACGAAAAAAGCCGGTCGCGGCTACACGTATCAACCGGCGGCCCGCCTTAGACGGATCGTTATCCGGTTTGCATTGGAGCGCCGCGTATTCTGAGTGCAAGAAGCGCCGCGACCACCGCTAGTCCCCCTAACAAGAGGAACGCACCAGTGTGAGTCCCGGTGTATGCCTTGAATATCCCGATCAGCGTTGGCCCGGCGAAGCTGCCGACATTTGCAATCATCGTCACCAAAGCTATCCCGGCGGCCGCGGCCGGCCCGGTAAAGAACTGAGTCGGCATCGACCAAAACGGGCCGTAACTCGCGCAATGCCCCAGCGGAACGAGGGCGAGAGCGATAATGGCTAAGACGGGCTGGCGCAGCAGGGCACATCCTACAAGGCCTATCGCCATCACGGACAGCGGCACAGCTATGTGTATGGCTCGCTCACCGGTGCGATCTGAATGATAGCTATTCAAAAGCATCCCCACGATTGTTACGGCACTAATCGCACCAAGCACCAAACCTACCTTGAAGTTACTAAGTCCGGTAAGCGACTTGATAATGAGCGGGGCCCAGAACGAGTAACCATAAAATCCAGCCGCTACCAAAAGGAAGATGATCCCCAGGTTCCAGATAGTTTTATCGGTGAGCGCTACGCGGATGTTCGGTATTGGCAGGCAAGCTTTTCGCTCGGCCGCGAGTGTTTCCACCAGCCAGTCGCGTTCTTCTGGAGTCAGCCAATGCGTTGTTTCGGGGCGATCCTTCAGATAGAAGAGCACGCTGGTGCCCAGGATTACCGCAGGCAACCCTTCCAGGAGGAACAACCATTGCCAGCCCGCTAACCCATGAAGACCATCTAACTCCAGCAAGGCTCCCGATAAGGGGCCTCCTATTAATCCGGTCACAGGGACCGCAGTCATGAAAGCCGCGATCGCTCGCGCACGATGTGCGGTAGGATACCACAGGCTCAAATAGTAAATCACTCCGGGAAAGAATCCGGCTTCAGCTACTCCAAGAAGGAATCGCAGCAGGTAAAAGGTTGCAGGAGTCCGCACAAACAGCATGCCGGCTGAGATCAGGCCCCACGTTACCATGATTCGTGAGATCCAAAGCCGGGCTCCAACTCGTTCCAGGATGATATTGCTTGGAATCTCAAAGAGACAATAACCGAGAAAGAAAATACCCGAGCCAAAACCAAACACTGTCGAGCTAAACCCAAGATCAGTGTTCATTTGCAACCCGGCAAAACCGACATTCACCCGATCCAGCCAGGCGATAACGTACAGGACGAATAAAAATGGAATTAGTCGCGACGTGATTTTGCGCAGCGTGTTTGCCGGCAAGATCTGTAGGTTAGCTGGACCAACAGCGTAAGCGGAGTCGCTTGGTCTCTGCATGCCTCACGCACCTTAGAGGGCCGCCACTATATTGGAAGTCATGATGTTTGCTTGCCATCGGGTTCGCTTTCCGTTACAGATCGCGTCCTTCAACGCCAACAACATCATGAGAGCCCTTGCCGTTTTCACTGCAATTATCACGTCGCTCACCGCTGTCCACGCAACGGTGCCTATCATTGTTACCGGTCCTGCTCACCTGCGGACGGCAGTGAAATTATGTAGCAAAGCGAGCGATCAGCTGAGAAATGGGGATATTGCCGGTGCAAAGCGAAACGTTGATGCGGCACTTCGAATCGATCCGAAGTTGTGGCCAGCCCTCTTTGTTCGCGCGCAGATTTATCGAAGCGAGGGTAAATACGACCTGGCTATTCAGGACTGTAACGAAGCGCTCCGACAATACCCGGGCTGCGTGGAAGCATCGCTGTTGCGTGCGAGTGTCAAAGTGCGTCTTGGTAAATACGCGCAGGCGTTGAAAGAATTCAATTATCTGATCTCCCTTCATCCTCGGCCTGTGACATTGGCCAGAGCACTGAGCGATCGTGCCTGGTTTCAAGCGACTTGCCCGGACCCGTCGTTTCGCAACGGGAGACAAGCAGTCAGGGACGCAAAGGCCGCTTGCAGTGTCATGCAGTGGAAGGACGAAGATATGATCGATACACTTGCCGCTGCCTATGCGGAGACTGGCGATTTTGCTTCTGCGACGCGTTACGTAGCGAAGGCGTTGACAATAAAGAACATTACACCACTGGACACGAAACGCATTCAACAGCACCTGACGTTATTTCAGCAGAATCGACCGATTCGATTATAGGCAGGCATCCGGTGAGGCTCGTCATGGTTTGTTGGCCCCGTAATGCCGAATCGCGGGGTTTGGAAGGCTGCGGGAAAACGATTACGCCAAATACGATATGGGCCGCGTTCGCTACTTACCGATGAGGATCAAGATGCCGGCTGCCAGCGCCAGGAGTGCGATCACGATGCCCGGCAACGCAAAGTGAAGGAGTGCAGTGATTCCGACAAGAATCAGATAGATCGCAAGAAGGAGCATTCCGAGGTTTTTGGTGATGTTCATGGCTTCGTTCTGAGGCAAGGCCACCATGTTTGCACGCCTAAAATTACGCGGTGCAGAATCATTTACGGAGCCTGGCTTACCACCTTCACAGCAGGGCATCATTTCAAAGTTTGGACTGCATTCTGAACTGCGTGTGCCGCTGGTTCCGTTCGTCGGTGGATCGCCAATTCCAGTTCAGAAAAGCAACGCGCTACTGGTCTCGATTTAAGCCGCGTGAGGGGAGCTCACTTTCGACGGGACAAGAATCGCGTCGCTCATTCCATGTAGAAACTTCTTGTCCGCTGGAACAATGGTGGCCAGTGTGCCGCGTAATTTCACGCGATCGTCCTCAACGAAATAGTAAGGGCACAGGCGCACACGGCCTTTCATTGTCTTTAACTCGTTAGAATCCGGATCCCAGTACTGATGCTCGACTAATCGCCCTTTGTGAAAGCGTTGCAATATCGTCGGCGACGATTCGAACGTCTCAAGAGAATGATTGATTCGTTTTTCCCACTCTGCATGCGGCAGATCGGCACCCAGGGCGATGCCACGGCTGCCCCAGCCAAGCGGGGAAAAACCGCTCACTTTCAAAAGAAGATCCCGGTCTTTCTGGCTAAATCTCGCTGCCTCGCGCCAATCATGTATCTCCAGGCGCGGAATGACCGCATGTTGCGGCAAA
>DATHHK010000163.1:0-7389 GCA_035317225.1 Candidatus Udaeobacter sp.
GACGTACCAATTCCGATATTTGGAATTTGGATCTGAACGCGCCTGCTTGAACCATGGGTGCTGGTCCGAGGTGTGGTTCACGACCAGATCAATCAAAACACGAATGCCGCGTTGTTTTGCGCCGTGAGTGAACTCAACGAAATCGCCGAGCGTACCGTAGCGCGGATCGACATTGTAATAGTCGGTAATATCGTAACCGTCGTCCCGGCACGGCGACGTCTGAAACGGCATCAGCCAGATCGCCGTTACGCCTAGTCCATGCAAATAATCGAGGCGGCGCATCAGTCCCCGGAAATCGCCGGTCCCATCGCCATTAGAGTCCATGTAGGTACCAACCGAAAGGCAGTAGATCACCGCGTTCTTGTACCAAAGGTCATTGATCATATGCGGCGGCGAATGGACTCGGACATGAAGCCGTTGATTAGCTCATCGTAATGGGCAAGAAAGTCGGCGGGATCGCTGTAGATGGCGATTGCACCCGCTTCGCGCAAAACTGCTCCCGATGTTCCCCCGCAGAGAAAGGCAATCGTTTTCATGCCGGCTTTTCTGGCGGCTTCGATGTCGAATCTTGTATCGCCGACCGTCACGGCATCAGCAGGCGAAATGCCGCCAAGCTTTTTCAATGAAGCGGTAAAGATGTCGGGTGCAGGCTTGGAACTATCAGCATCGTCACCGGAGACGTATCCCTCGATGAGATTATCGATCTTGAGAAGGTCGACGTAATATTTCGTGTCAGCCTTTTTACCCGAAGTCGCAAGCACGATGCGTTTGTTGTCATCACGGATTCGCTGAAAAAGTTCCCGCGCTTTCGGAAACGGTCGCACTTTTGGGAGATATTCTTTTTTGAACAGTTCGGACCGGTAATCATCCAGCTCTTTGCCGAAACGGTCGATCTCTTCCGGCGTAAGAAACTCGGGTAAATATTGGTCGGAACCTTTGCCGATCTGGGCACGTAACTTTTTCCGAGGAAATTGTTTGCCAAACCGACGGAATGCACGGTCCCACGAATCGACGTGGAGCTCATTGGAATCGACCAGGGTACCGTCAATGTCGAAGATGAAAGCGAGCATGGCGACAAAGGGGAATTAAGGACTTCGAGCGAACCGGTTCATGTTCTCGAATTAATTCGCCTTTCGATAATGAAATGCGCTGACGCGCACTGGACTTTTCTTATTTGAGTTCAGCATCGTCTCGGCACATTCCGCTTGCGTGGCGCGAAGTCCTCGTGCGAGAAGATATTCCCGTGAAGAAATTTCTCGTTGTTCTGCTTGTAGCCTGTTCTAGCGGAACGTTTGTCGACGTGGCTAATGCTCAGCTTCCCCCTGGCTCAATCATGACCACGGGAACCGCGCATTCGCATATCGTGTCGGTAGCGCTCGGCCAAATGCTCACTTGCCCTGTCGCGATTGGTCCAGCCATGCCTCGCCCTGTCACCAAGCCAGGCGGAAATTTTCTGTCCGATCCGATCGTGAGCTTCGATGGGCTTCATGTCGGCAAACTGCCGGTCGGCGACGATTGTTCTCTTGGCGGCTTCGCATCCGACGACAGCGGGGCTGTGGGCTACAATCACTACGTGCAGGTGGTCAACACCGCGATCGCAGTTTACGACAAGTCCGGCAATATTCTGGCTGGTCCCGTAAGCACCACCACTTTTTGGGAGAACCAGCCCGACTGTGGGGGCAACCAAATCTGGAGCGATTCGGTTGTACGGTTCGATCGATACGCCAACCGATGGGTCATCGCTCGCCCGGGCGGCGGACCGTACGGTCAGGACCTGTGCATGGCCGTTTCTAAGACCTCGGACCCGACGGGGCCGTACGATCAGTATGCGTTCGAGGTCAACAACACCACCAATCAGCTGGCTGGGTTCTTCAACGATTATCCGAAGATCAGTGTGTTTACGGACGCCTACTACGCCACTGCGGATCCCAACAAGATCTTTAGCGGACTGGGCAATACTATCTCCGCGTTCGAGCGAGCGGCCATGCTAACCGGAAACGCGGACCCGAAGTTCGTGACCTGCTTTGTGCCGGCTCCCCGCAATCCGTTGCAAACCACCCGTAGCCACATGCTGGCGGCAGACCTCGAGGGTACGCGCTTGCCGCTTAGCGGCACGCCTGAGTACATCGTACAGGTGCAGGATTCGCACCTCGGATTTCCCGCAGGCCGACTTCAAGTGTACGAGTTCCATGTGGACTGGCACTCTCCTTGGTCTTCTACGTTCGTCCCGACCACCAGCCTTGTACCGCAGCCGTTCAACTCCAACGCCTGCCACGACGAGTTTTTCTGTATCAAGCAGCCGGTAGTTAATCAGGTTACTCACCTACTCGATTCGCTTTCTTATGGCTACATGATGCAGCGCCTGACCTATCGCAATTTCGGGCCTCGACAGACGCTGCTGTTGAACCACACCGTGGCGGCCGACGGCGATCCATCGCAGGATCACGCGGGCATTCGCTGGTACGAGTTGCGCATGAGAACAAGAGGGCGAACACGAAGTCCATGGGAAATTTATCAGCAGGGGACCTACGCGCCCGATGCCAATGACCGGTGGCTTGGGAGTATCGCCATGGACAGGATGGGAAACATCGCGCTCGGCTTCAACGTTTCGGGAACCAGTGTGTTTCCTTCGATTCACTACGCGGGCCGGCGGCCGACCGACCCACTGGGCACCTTGCCGAGTAGCGAGATGTCACTGATCGACGGCGGTGGCATTCAGCACAGTTACACCAACTTCGGAGATTACAGCCAGATGACGATCGATCCGAGCGATGATTGTACGTTCTGGTACACAGGAACCTACTATCCCATGACTAGCGATCCCAACGACTGGCACACCCGGATTGGCTCGTTCAGATTCACGAACTGCCACGGCAGAGACGAAGACTCTAACAAGTGACGACCGAGATCGCCAGCGCTGCCAGCGCTGCACCGATCGGCTCGAGGTGATCTTGCGACGCAAGGGCGGATGCAATCAATAACGTGATCGAAATGCGTTACGAGTAAGGGGCGAGTTCAAAGAGTGGTAGTAACTCGACAGCTTACTGATTGTTTACCACCGTTTGTGGTGCGGGCTTGTTAAGTTCGAATTGTGCGCTCACTTTCTGCAGGCCCGCAGTAAGGGCTTCAATTTGCTTTTGCTGGTGGGCGATTCTGAATTGGAAGTCCTGCTTTAATTGTGTGATTGCCGCCTGTTGTTCCTCCACCTTGCGGTGCTCTTTGAGGAACTCATTGAGCAACATCGCGTTTACCTGGTCGTAACGCACGCTGTAGGGT
This sequence comes from Candidatus Udaeobacter sp., assembly GCA_035317225.1. Taxonomy (GTDB): domain Bacteria; phylum Verrucomicrobiota; class Verrucomicrobiia; order Chthoniobacterales; family UBA10450; genus Udaeobacter. Next base: position 3,277 of record DATHHK010000163.1, read on the forward strand.
TTTCCCTCTTTGTCCCGCACCACCAAATCAGGATTGACCGCCTCCACCTCCTCGGCCACCAGCCCAAGCTGTGGAATCCCTTGCGGGTCTATCACCTTCTTGTATCGGAAGGTGACCGGTTTGAGAGCAAAGAGCGCTTCACTGGCGTTGCCCATTGGCTTGATCTCATCCTTGAACCGGGCCGACGAAGTCATTGTTCCGAGCCTGCCGTTTGAATTAATGAGGACGGCAAGTCCATTGGAAGATGTCGCGCCGAAGATATTGCCAATAAAGCAGCTATTTTCCACATTGTTACCAGCGGCACCGATACAAATGACGTTATTGGCCGTGGTGACGTTACTACCAGCATCTAAGCCCAAGGCAGTGTTGGCCCCGCCCGTCGTGTTGAAAGCGAGCGCGCCACTGCCGATGGCCGTGTTGCCGGAGCCGGTGGTGTTGGCAAATAGCGCATCAACACCAACGGCGGTGAGGAAGTCCGCGTTGTTGTTCGCGAGCGTGTTGACACCCAGGGCGGTGTTTTCGCCACCATCAACGTTAGCTGCAAGTGCCCCAGAGCCAACTGCCGTGTTGAAGTTGGCAGTGCCGGCTCCATCCGAGTCATTATTCAGGAGCGCGACATCGCCAACGGCAGTGTTGTCAACGCCGATCATATTTTCAAGAAGCGCAGAATTACCGAAAGCGTTGTTGCCAGATCCACTGATGTTGTTAAAGAGCGCAAAGGCGCCGACCGCATCGTTGTAGTTGCCGGTCGAGTTAAATCCAAGTGCGGCTGTTCCATTTACCGTATTTTGTGTGCCGGTGGTGTTACTAAGGAGTGCGCCTTCGCCAATGGCCGTATTAAAGCTGCCTTCTGTGTTGCTAAAAAGAGCGAACGCTCCATTGGCCGTGTTTTCAACGCCAGTGGTGTTGCTTAAAAGCGCCCCGGCGCCAGTAGCCGTATTTTCGTCTGCGGTGTTGGCAAGAAGCGTCCCAGCGCCGATACCTGTGTTAAAGCTGCCGGTCGTGACGCTCAGGAGCGAATATATACCGATCGCGCTGTTATAAATGCCGGTTGTACAGCTCAAAAGGGCGCTGCTCCCCTCTGCCGTGTTGCCTCCGGGATAGCCTCCATCCGGCGGCGGACTGACCGCCTGCGCTGTGAGAGGACGAGCAACGCAGACGAGTGAAAGTATGATAAGAATTGATGGCGCTATTGTTTTCATGGGCATGAAGTTTGGAAAAAATCTCGACTGCTTGTCAATTTAACTCGCCGTAAGCAGGATCGCAGATTCGAGTTCCAGAGACATAGTCAACCTATCTCGTGGCTTCGTTGGCGACGTCGCTCATCTCATTCGCTTCATTGCAAATTCGAAGAGCCAGCTAAGACAAAGTCTTAAGGCAATTGAAGCGTAAAAATAAAAATTAAGAAACAACCCAGTCGCGGCGAAGTGCTTGTTCGAATACGCGCCATCACAGGGGTCCAAAACTTTTTTGGATACGAAGTAATAGGGAGAAGGGAGAAATATGAGGATACTAACGATGACAGTGATATTGGGGTTACCGCTCATGGCGTTAGGCCAGAATGCGGAGCCGCAACAGACGCAGGGGCAGTCGAACGAAACGCAAACTACTGCGCCAGCGAAAGGGAAAAAGATGAAAGCCCCGGAGGAGCCGAGCAAACCGCAGACAAAATCTGGAACGGGGACAAACGCACGTGGACAGACGGACGTTAAGGGTCGCCCTCAGGAGATAAAGAAGAATGCACCTGGGACGCGTTCGAGCACGAACGAGACGAAAGTGAGGAGCACGAATCAGACGAACGTGAATCAATCCACGAAGGTGAACGTGCAAGAGTTCAAGTCGCGTCACAGCGAAGTGTTCAGTCTTGGGCGGCATCCGCAGGAGTTCTTCGTCCAACGATTCGGTGCGAACCATTTCCGGCAAATCGGCAACACGTACTTTGTGTTCGTGGACAACTGCTGGGTCGCGGTTGACGTGGACGGCTTTGTATACACGGAACGCGTGATCTGCTCGGGCGATCCGGAGTTTATTGAAGTTGAATAGCGCAACCTCTGCGCGACACAAAAGCGCTCCGCTGAAAATGCGGGGCGCTTTTTTTTGGCATCGATTAAAATCCTGCGCGAGCGGTCTTGCGGTGACGAAATGCTATGACTCGCGTCGGGATTTTCGAGTTTCTTGTCTCGCTCGCTCCCGTTCCTGCCGTAATAAGGCTGTTGGAGTTCAGTACATGAATGGCACTAATCGCCAGCGGGTATGTTGTTGATACACGCGATATTGTTTGCCGAATTCACGCACGAGAAAATCTTCTTCGGCACGAATGAGCGCAATAATGGGAACGCACATCGCCGCCACCAAAAACAATCCGATCATGCTCCGAAACACGAGCGCCCAGCCTGCCATTGCTGTTAACATTCCAAGATAGCTGGGGTGCCGGATTAAAGCGTAGAAACCGTCGGTCTTAAGTCGGTGATGGGGTTGAAGCGCGACGAACATGCTGAAGCGATGGCCAAGCTCGAATACGGTGGTGACGCGCACGAATCCGCCGATCGCAGTGATGAATAGTCCGACGTAACGGATGGTATTCCCGTCAATAGTCCAGAGATTGAGACGATCGAGATGTGGCGGCAGCCAGCCGAACGCGATGGCGATGATAATTATCGGGATAAAAAGCCAGCGGCTGGAACGATCTTCTGTTCGGCCGATTCCGAGACCGCTGCTTCCAGAGAAGCCGTAAGCAATTGCGCCGGTCAAAGCTAAAATGATTGCGCCGGTGCGCGCTGGATTGCAAAAGAAGCTTGTCCAATTACCCCAGCCCCAAATGACGAGCCCGAGAAACAATAGTGTGCCGCCGAGTCCAAAAACGAGGTTCTTAATGGTGCGATTCAAACTTAACAGGGCGACGCCACGCATCATTTACGAACGATAAAGGCGATGAAACAATGAAAAACGACTCGGAAGAAAAGGATGAAGCAGAAAGGAAGAATTAAGAACGATGAAAGCAATTCGAGTAAACGAATTCGGTGGGCCGGAAGTTTTTCGGTTGGAAGAAGTGGCGACGCCGCGGCCCGCTCCCGGTCAGGTGCTTGTCCGAATGCACGCGATCGGTGTTAACCCGGTGGAGACTTACATTCGTGCGGGAACTTATGCGCGATTGCCGGCGTTGCCTTACACGCCGGGCAATGACGGCGCCGGAGTGGTTGAGCAAATTGGCGACTCCGTCACGGAGTTCAAACCCGGCGATCATGTTTATACCGCGGGATCGTTGAGCGGGACATACGCCGAGTTCGCGTTGTGCAGAACGGATCAAGTTCATCGGCTGCCGGAAAACACTTCGTTCGCCCAGGGCGCGGCCATGGGCACGCCGTACGCGACAGCGTATCGGGGGTTATTTCAGCGCGCGGAGGCTAAGCCGGGCGAGACCGTGCTGGTGCACGGCGCGAGTGGCGGCGTTGGGACAGCGGCGGTGCAACTTGCGCGTGCTCGCGGTCTGCGCGTACTCGGCACCGCGGGCAGTGACGAAGGTCGCAAGCTCGCCCGCGAACAGGGCGCGCACGAAGTGTTCGATCATCGCGCGCCTGATCATTTCGAACAGATCATGAACGCGACTAATGAACGGGGTGTTGATGTGATCGTGGAATTGCTTGCGAACGTGAATCTGGGGAAAGATCTAACGATCCTCGCGAAAGGCGGGCGCGTCGCGATTGTTGGTAGCCGCGGCCGGGTTGAGATCGATCCGCGCGACACGATGCAGCGCGATGTCGATCTTCGCGGAATGGTGTTGCCGAACACCCCACCGGCAGAGATGGCGAGTATTCACGCCGCGCTCGTGGCTGGTTTGGAAAACGGAACGTTGCGTCCGGTGATCGGCAAAGAATTCCCGCTTGCCGCGGCGGCGCAAGCACATCGCGCCGTCTCGGAGTCTGCAGCGCTTGGAAAAATCGTGCTGGTGACGGGCAATTAGGAACTAAGGCACCCCGTCACTCCGGTCGCAGTCGGGCTGCGAGAATTTCGCAGTCCGCGCCATAATCTTTTTCAACGCAATTTGTAAAGTAGATCACTTTTCCGTCGGGCGACCATCGTGGCGCTGTTCCGCGGCCTTCTGTATTCGCGACC
>DATHHK010000164.1:0-8735 GCA_035317225.1 Candidatus Udaeobacter sp.
CAACACGTCGCGCGTTTGCGCACCCAGCGCCATGCGAACTCCAATTTCTCCAGTGCGTTGCTCGACCGTGTAAGCGACTGCGCCGTAAATCCCGATGCTGGCGAGGAGCAAGGCGACTCCGGCAAAAATTCCGAGCAACCACATCATCAAACGCGCCTGGCCGAGCGCTTGCGCAACGACCGCGTCCATCGTTTGCGGCGCCGCGATGGCCAATCCGGCATTCACTTTCGCAAGCGCGGACTGCACTAGCTTGGCGACCGCATCCACTTTTAGATTGCTGCGGACGGTGATGTTAACGAGTGGAAAATTATGTTGCGCCCACGGTCGGTAAAATTCCATACCCGGCGCCTCGGCCACTCGTACTGACCGCACATCGCCGACGATTCCGACAATTTCCCACTGCACAAGGTTTAGGAGCAAACTCTTTCCGATTGGATTCTCACCCGGATAAAGTTTTTTCGCACCGGTCTGACTGATCAGACAAACTTTGTGTCCGTCGGCGGTGTCGTGCTCATTGAACTCACGGCCAGCCAAGAGCGGCACTCCCCAGGTCTTGAAATATCCGGGAGCAATCTCGTGACCGGGCGCGATCGCGCGGTCCTCGACCGGCGGAACATCACGATCGCCCCGCGCATAAAGATAACGACTGAAGCCAACCAAAGGAATATCGCCGCTGATAGTCGCGCTCTCGAGATCCGGAACACTGCGCAACTCATGGAGTGTTTGTTCAACAAAACGTTGACGCGACGGAGGATCGGGATACTGCGAGGTCGGCAGTGTAACCGCACCCGTCCAAAGATTCTGGGAACGGAAGCCGATGTTTTGCTGGCTCAAGCGGATGAAACTCGTGATGAGCAATGCTGCGCCGGCCAGCAACGTGACTGAGAGCGCTACTTGTGCGCCGACGAGAATTTTGCGGAAACGTTGTTGCCGCACACTGCCGCTCGTGCCGCGGCCGCCTTCTTTCAAGCCATCAATCAAATCGACGTGTGAACCCTGAAGCGCCGGATAAATCCCCATCAACAAGCCGGTGGAGATCGACAATCCGATCGTGAACACGAGAACTGGTACCGACAAGCTCGTTGCGTTGTTCGCTTCCAACGGCAGAAAATTGGAGGCTATTCGCGGAACCAGCGGCAGCAATTGCCACGCGACGAAAGCGCCGACCGCGCCCGCGATTACGCTGACGAGCAAACTTTCGAAAACGAACAAGCGCGCGATGCTGGTGCGTGAAGCGCCGATCGCCATTCGCAACGCGATCTCGCGCCGGCGTCCATTGAAACGAACGAGCAATAGATTAGCAACATTGCTGCAAGCAATTAGCAAAACGAAACTCACCGCGGCGAAAAGTGTAGCGAAGCCCGCGCGGAAATTCCGGGTAACGTCTTCAGGCAAAGTCCGCAGTGTCGTGACGAATGCGCTGTCGATGTTGTTCGGATATTGGGCACGATAGCTCTGTTCCAACGATGGCAATGCGGCGCGCGCTTGTTGAACGGTCACCCCTGGTTTCAATCGTCCAACTGCGCGCAGAAAAAAGGCGCCGCGCATAATTGCCTGATAACTGAAGCCGGGAATCTGAAAAGGTTTCGTCGTCCAAACTTCCACGATCGGGCTCGCTGCCCCGAACCACGGGTTCGCCCCGAACCACCTTGCCGGCGTATTTGGCAGAACGCCAACGATCGTGTGCGGCGTCCCATCGAGCGTGATGCTCCGCCCAATCACATTCGAATCGCCTCCGAGGCGTTCCTGCCAGAAATTTTTCGTCACCAATGCGACATCGGCGCTTTCCTCTTCTTCCGGCAGAAAATTGCGGCCAAGAATTGGGCGAACGCCAAGCACATCGAAATAGTTGGAGGTCAATCGGCCGCCAAATATTTGGACAGGATCGCCAAGTCCGGTCAGTGTGAACGCAAAGAAATTCTCCGCAGCGAAACCGTCAAAAATCGTCTGACCGTCGCGATAAAGTTGGTAACGCGGGGCCGATATTCCGACATCCGCCAAATCGCGCGCCTTGTCGCCGTTGTCGAGGTGAACAATGCGCGACGGTTCCTTGAACGGCAGCCCACGCAGAAACAGATCGTTGATTAGACTAAAGATCGTGGTGTTCAGCCCGATCCCGAGCGCCAATGTGATGATAGCAATCGCTGTGAACCCCGGCGATTTGCGGAGCTGGCGCAAAGCAAACTTTAGATCGTTCATATCACTCGTAGCGAATTGCGATTTCGGAAAACTTTCATGGCGCTCATCGGAGTTCGCATTGCAAGTCAGTGATCATTCGGCGCGAAGTGCAATAACAGGATCAACACGCGCAGCGCGGCGCGCCGGTAACCAGCACGCGATCATCACGGCGATGCCGAGCACCATCGCGGCGCCAATGCACGCGATCAGATCCGGCGTGGGCATTTCAGTCCATTGATTTCGCAGCAGGCGCACGACTCCGTACGTCGTAAGTGCGCCGGCAGTGAAGCCCAATAAAAGCAAAATTGCACCTTGTCGTGCGACGAGTTGCACTATCTGACGCGCGGTGGCGCCGAGTGCACTGCGGATGCCGAACTCGCGTTCACGCCAGGCGACCTGAAGCGCGAGAAGGCCATACAAACCGACGGCAGCGAGAAGCAGCCCGACGAAACCGAAGGATGAGACGAGAACGAAGATGAACCGCTCCGTGGTGCGCGAGCGAGCGGCGGCACCTTCGAGCGACAGAAAATTATACAGGGCGAGATTGGCATTGGCGCGCGCCACCGCAGCACGGATCGTCGGCTCGTTCACCGAGCGGCCCTTGGTGTGCAGGACAAAGGTGATATCGTCGAGCTGTGTTGTCGCGTGCGCGAGCATTTGTGCGAACGGCCGCGCGATCATACCAAGCACTTTGCCGTCGCGCGGATCGGCGATCGCTTTCATATCGCCGACCACGCCCACAATCGTGAACCACGGGCGAGTTCCATCGAGTCGCCCCCAACGGATGCGTTTGCCGATAGGCGAATCGTTAGGCCAAAAACGTTTCGCGATGCTCTGGCTGATGATGCAGACGAGCGGCGCGTCGGCAGTGTCGCTCGCGTTGAAGTCGCGACCCTGCAACAGCGGCTGGCCCATGTCCTGGAAATAGCCGGCCACGGGCACGCGCGAGTAGGCCGTGTACACGCCGCTCGGCTCTGGTGCAGGCGCGCTTTCGACGTTGAAGAGCATCAACGTCCACGACGCGTCCATCGGCGAAGGCGAAACAACAGTGGCCGATTTGACGCCAGGCAATGCCTGCAGCTCTGCGAGCGAAGTTTCGAGCGCGTTCTGTTTCGCCGCGGCTGTGGGGAAGAATCGATCAGGAACGGTGACGTTGAAGGCGAGGCGATCTTTCGTTTCGAAGCCCCACGGCTCCTCGATCAGTTTCCGAAAATACTGCGTCGCGGTGACGCTCGCGGTTAAGAGCGCAGCGGCAATCGCGAGCTCGATGACGACGAATGAGCCGAGCAATCTGCGCGTATTTCGGTCGAGTGTTGCCCCTCGTGAGGTGACGCTCATCGCGCTGCGTAAATCGGTCCGCGATGCACGCGCGGCAGGCAGTAAACCGAAACCCAAACCGACGAGTGCGAATACTCCAGCAGCGAAGGCGAAGACCGGCAGATCAAGCCGCGCGGCGTAATCGAATTCACGCATCGCGCTGCCGGTTGCGTCTGCGCCCTCAGGGCTAAGCGCGAACAGCATTGGTGTAATCCAGATTGCAATGAGCAGACCGAGCGCGGTCCCGATGAAAGCGAGCAAGAGCGCCTGGGTGAGCTGTTGCCTGACGAGTCGTTTCCTGCTCGCCCCGAGCGCAGCATGCAAGGCAAACTCCCCTTCCCGCTCGATGACACGAGTGAGCAGCAGACCGGCAAAGTTCACCGCGGCGATCAAAAGTGCGCACATCGCAGCACCGACGATCACTAAAATTTTCGGACGCAAATCCATTACGAAGCTCTCGCGCAGGCGTGGCATGTAAGCGGCGCGCGCATTTGCCGGATTCGGATCGTCGCGATTGATTGTTGCGAACATGCGCTTCACTGCGTCTTCTGCTTTCTCAGGAGTGACGCCCGGACGCAGTCGCGCAACGCCATAGAGATAATGGTTGTTAATCGTGGCCGAATTGTCGGGCTGAAGCACAAGTGGTAGCCACAGATTCGCACGATAAGGATGTCGGAATGCTTTCGGCATCACGCCGATGATCGTGCGCGGCGTTCCGTCGATCACAATCGCGCTGCCGAGCACGTCGCGGCGCGAGTTCAGCGCGTTGCGCCAAAAGTCGTCGCTGACGATTGCGACGCTCGCGGTTTCATTGAGTCCTTCTTCTGCGGTGAAATTCCGACCCTGCACTGGCGGCAATCCGAGCACATCGAAAAAGTTCGAAGTGACCCGGGCGACAGGAACCGTCTGAACAGGGGAACCGCCGTTCACGCCAACGACTGCAGCGCCGCCGGTCCCACCAGCAACATCTTCGAAAATCTCGCGGCCGAACTCGCGGAACCGCGCGACCGTGCGATCGCTCAGATTCAGCGACGCCGAACGCGCGCCATTTTCATCCAGGGCTTCGTAGATCCTAACGAGTTGTTCAGCGCGCGGGAAAGGCAGTGGACGGAGAAGCACGCTTTCCACGACGGAGAAGATGGCAGTGTTCGCACCGATGCCGAGTGCAAGCGTCAGGACCGCAACGAGAGTGAACCCCGGTGATTTGCGGAGCTGGCGAAACGCCAATTTTAGATCATTCATTTCACTCGGAGCGGAGTGCTTGAATTGGATCGACCAGTGTGGCGCGCCGTGCCGGGATCACACACGCCAGCAACGCTGAAATGGCCAGCCCGATTGTCGCCGCACCGAGCAAAAATGGATCGTGCGGCGAAATCTGATAGAGCTGCGTCGCAATCAAACGACCGACGGCAAATGTTGCGGCCAGACCAACGATCAAACCGAGGATGACAGGATTCATTCCCTGGCGCACGACTAGCCGCAACACGTCAGTTGTCTGTGCCCCCAACGCCATCCGCACCCCAATTTCGCCCGTGCGTTGTTCGACGGTATAAGCGACGGCGCCGTAAATTCCAACGACCGCGAGCAACAAAGCGATGCCGGCGAAAACACCAAGTAACGTCATTGTCAATCGCTGTTGGCCAAGCGATTGCGACACGATTGCGTCAAGAGTATTCGGTTGCAGAATCGGCAATCCGTGGTCGATCTTGTTCAGGGCCGAGCGAACAATCCCCGCCGTCGCTTCTGGTTTGGTTGCACTACGGACGACAACATTGAGAAAGGGCGCGCTGCGTTGCGGCCACGGCCGATAAAATTCAACATCGTTCGATTTGGACAGCTCTTGGGAGCGGACGTCGCCCACGACACCAATCACTTCCGCCGGAAGCCCGTTGCCGTTGTCAGTGCCGAAAAGAATTTGATGGCCTATTGGATTCTCGTTCGGAAAAAGTTTTTTTGCCGTCGAGGTGCTCAGAATCACCACCAGCCGCGAGTCCGTCTTATCTTGTTCGGTGAAATCGCGGCCCGAAAGGAGCGGAATCTTGAGCGTTCGAAAATATCCAGGCGAAACGCTGCGCGTGAGGCCTAGGGGCCGCTGATTCACCGGCACAGGATCTCCATCGAGACGTGCATACGGCGATGACGAACGATTCCCGGAGAGGGGGACTGCGTCCGTGATCGCGGCGGCCTCCACGCCGGGAGCAGTCTGCAATTCCGCCTGCAATCGTTCCGCGAAGCGTGCGCGTGTCGCCGGATCGGGATATTGCGCGGGCGGAAGACCGATTCCTCCCGCCCAAACTCGGTCCGAACGGAACCCCGATTCCTGCCCGCTGAGCCGGACAAAACTGGAAATCAGCATGGCGGCTCCGGCAAGCAACACGACCGATAATCCTACTTGTGCGGCGACCAAACCGCGGCGGAAACGATGTTGACCGCGACTGCCGCTCGCTCCGCGTCCGCCCTCCTTAAGACCATCGACAAGATCGGCACGCGAACTCTGCCATGCCGGATAAAGGCCCATCAGAAGCCCGGTGATGAGCGACAGTCCCAGTGTGAAAATGAGCACCGGCCATTGCAGTTTTAGTTCGCTTTCCAGTGGAATATTTTGACCGGCTAATTTCGGGACGATAGAGACCGTCCAAAGTGCCAGGAACAATCCAAGTATGCCTGCAATGACGCTCACCAGTGTGCTTTCGAAAACGAACAACCGTACGATTCCGCGCCGCTCTGCCCCGAGTGCCATGCGTAACGCGATCTCGCGCTTGCGTCCCGTGAAGCGCACCAGCAATAGGTTTGCGACATTGCTGCATGCGATGAGCAGTACCGCGCTCACTGCCGCAAGCAGGGTCAGGAAAGCAGGACGCAAATCTCCGGTGACATCTTCTGCCGCTGAGACAAGGTACGGCGACCAGGTGTTGTCGGCCGTTTCCGGGTGTTGCTCTTTGTAACTTTGGAATAATGCCGGCATCGCCGCCTGCGCCTGTGAAAGCGAAATGCCAGGTTTCAACCGCGCCGTTACGCGCATGAAGCTGACTCCACGCATCAAGCGGTCTTTCGTAAGCCCGGGCAACTCGAATGGTTTGTTGGCAAAAATCTCCGAGTCGCGCCCGAACCAGGAAATCGGCAGGTTCGGGAGGACGCCGATGATTGCGTTCGGCACGCCGTTCAGTGTAATACTGCGCCCGAGAATCGCCGGATCGGAGTTGAAATGCTTACGCCAGAAACTCTCCGTCACCATCACGACGTCGCCTTTGTTCTCCTCTTCAGGGAGAAAATTGCGACCGAGAATCGGATGGATGCCAAGCAATTCGAAATAGTTGGCAGTCACATTGCCGCCGAGTAACTGAATCGGCTCGCCCGATCCTGTCATGATGAAGCCGTTGCCCCAATCCGCCGCGATACTCGAGAAAACCGTTTGTCCTTCGCGGTAATGCCAGAACTTCGGCACGGAGAACGGCATTTGTTTTAAGTCGCGCTCTTTCGATTCGCCGTAAATGCGCACGACGCGTTCGGGTTCGGAGAAGGGCAGACCGCGCAGAAAAAGATCCTGAATCAAACTGAATATGGCGGTGTTCATCCCGATGCCGATGGCGAGCGTGATGACGGCCAGCGAAGTGAACCCCGGCGATTTGCGGATTTGGCGCATCGCGAACCGGAGATCATTCATAAGAATTTCTATCTCTGTTTGTTCACATTTTCTTCAGGCCGCGATGCGGTCTTCGACTACACGGCCGTCAAACAGGTGCACCGTGCGATCGGCGTGCTGAGCGAAGCGCTCGTCATGAGTGACCATGCAAATCGTGGCGCCGCCCCCGTGCAGTTCCTTGAGCAATTGCATCACCGCTTCGCCATTGCGCGAATCAAGATTGCCGGTCGGTTCGTCTGCCAGCAGAATGGCCGGCCTGCCCGCAAGGGCCCGGGCGACAGCCACCCGCTGTTGTTGGCCGCCGGAGAGCTGACTTGGCAAATGCTTCGCGCGATGCGCCATGCCCACGCGCTCCAGGGCTTCGGTGACAAACGACTTGCGCTCGCTGGCGCCCATTCCGCGATAAGTCAGCGGTAACTCGACATTCTCAAAGACACTGAGATCCCCTATTAGATTAAAGCTTTGAAAAATGAAACCGATTTCGCGGTTGCGAATTCGCGCGCGGTCAGCGAACGAAAGATTGGCAACTTCGTGTCCCTTTAGCGAGTAACTGCCGTCAGAAGGAGTATCGAGCAGCCCGAGGATTGACAGCAAGGTCGTTTTGCCACAGCCGGACGGTCCAGCTATGGAAACGTATTCACCAGGCCGAATGTCCAGGTGGATACCGGATAACGCATGCGTTTCTACCTCGTCAGTGAGAAACACCTTCGTCACGCTGTTTAGTTGTATAAGAGGATCTGATCCGTTATTCATGATCGAGTTACTGATTTCTGATTGGCGATTAGTTGAGTCGAATTCGTTCGTGCCCATCCCATGCGCTGGTATCGGAGAGAATCACCTGATCTCCCGGTTGGAGGCCGCTTAGAATCTCAATCGTGTTGACGGAGCTTTTACCAAGTTTGACCGGTGTCCGCGCTGCTTCCCCGTTGCCATTGATGAGCTTAAACATTCCGACGGTGTTGTTCTCCTGCCCAAACGCAGGGCGGCCCACATAAACCACACTATCGAGACGCTCGAGTTCGACTGTTCCGTCGACACTAAGATCGGGGCGTGCGCCTTTCGGCAGCGGCTCATCGAACGCAACTTCGACATTAACCGTTCCCTGCTCGACTGCGGGATCGACACGCGTGACGTGACCATTGACGGTGCCGTTGCGGGTATCGATCACCGCTCTTTGACTAATCTGAATATCTTTCGCCTGCGTTTCAGCGATCTTGACTTGCGCCTTCAGCTTAGTTGGGTCCGCGACGCGAGCGAGATTGTCCCCTATCTTCACGCGCTGTCCGATTTGCACAGGCAATTGTTGCAGGACACCCGACATACCCGCGCGCAAGTGCAACGCTTCTACCTGATCTGTTTTTAACTTTGCGAGCTGTTTGGCTTGATCCACAGCCGCTTGTTTCGAGGCAAGCTGGGGCTCGATTGAATCGCGAGAGAAGGCTAATCGTTTCAGTTCGATCTCGTCGCGGTTCTGGAGCTCTGTTTCTTTCACTTTCGATTTCTTGTAGTCGAGCACGGCAATTAAACCGTTCTTAGCGAGTTGATCATTGGTCTGCCGTTCCATTTTGGCCTGTTCGAATTCAGAGTGAACGCGTGC
>DATHHK010000165.1:0-4813 GCA_035317225.1 Candidatus Udaeobacter sp.
GAAATCCATCCTCATCGAACCGGCCGATATCGCCTGTCTTTAGCCAGCCACTGCAAAGAACTTCCGCGGTTTGCTTGGGATCGTGCAGGTAACCTTCGAAAATGTTTACACCGCGCAGCCAAAGCATCCCGGTTTCGTACAGCGAAAGTTTTCGGTCCGTTTCCGGATCGCGAATTTCCGCAGCCATTCCTGGCGCCAATCTGCCAACCGACCCCAGACGGCTGGATGGTTGCACATGTTCTCCAGGCTTTTTCGGTTCCGGATCGGGCAGATTTGTGCTTACCACCGGTGCTGTTTCGGTCAGTCCGTAGCCCTCATAGACTTTTTTGTGGAAGCGCTCTTCAAAATGACTGGCAAGATCGAGCGGCAACTTTTCTGCGCCGGTGATAATGAGGCGCAAGCTGCGAAGCTGATCCGGCTCGGCTTTGCGCAGATACATGCGCAGAAAAGTCGGAGTCGCGAGGAGGAACGTCAGTTTGTATCGTTCGATCAACGCTGCGTTCTTTGCGGCTTCCAAAGGATTCGGATAAGTCACAATCTGCACACCTTCGATGAGCGGATACCAGAGTGTGACGGTCGATCCAAAAGTGTGAAAGAACGGAAGGGATGCGAGGATGGCGTCGTTCTCTCGCGCGTCCAACAGTTGTCGGAACTGCGAGACATTTCCAACGACATTACGGTGGCTGATCACAACGCCCTTTGGTTCTCCAGTGGTTCCACTTGTAAACAGCAGGACCGCTTCCCTGTGGCCGCCTTCCTTTGGAATTTGCAAAAGGCGCAAGAGCAAACGAGCCGGAACGAGAATCGACACGATCCACCAGAAAACGATCTGGCGTTTCAACCGCGGCATCAGTTCTTCCAATTTCAAGACGCGCTCCGGCCATGGAAAGTCTTTGAGCCGTTCCATGAATTGCGTGGCCGAAATTGCGACCCGCAAGTTGGCGCGTTTGCAGCACGATTCATTCGCCGCGCGTCCCACCGTGAAATTGAGATCGACAGGAACTTTGTCCGCCAGCGTGACCGCCAGGTTCGCCAGCATCGATCCTTTACTGGCGGGCAAAACAATGGCGATTCGTTCGTCTGAAAATTCTTTCCGAAGATAGCGACTCAATGCGGCTGCCGCGCCAAGCAACTTCGCCCGGCTCAGCTCGCTATGATCGGTCCCGTCGATCACGGCCGTCGCGAACCGTCTGCGCTTCAATCCACGCACGCATTCTTCGGCAAGATGTCGATCTAATGATGGACGGCGGCTGAAACAAAATTCGCCGAGCTTGAGTAATTCCTCGCGGACCGTTGCATTGTCGGCGGCCTCGGCTTTGAGCGGTTTGCCAAAGGCGATCGTTACAGGGTACGGGATGCGCCTGGGGAATTTCGTGAAAAATCGTCCGCCCTTGAATGAGAAGATCGAGCCCCAGAGTTGATCAAGCCAAACCGGAACGACCTGCGCATTCGCGTGCCGTGCGATCAATTCGTAACCGCGTTGCAAACGCAAAAGGACTCCTGTGCGTTCCAATTGCCCCTCGGGAAAAAGACAGACGATCTCGCCCTCGGCAATTTTTTCCGCCGCAGCACGAATGGCGGAATGCGAATTGCGAATGTTGATTGGGATGCAACCCAACGCGCGCAGAATCGGGTACAGAATCGGTTTATGATATTGTTCCTGATCGATGACGTACCGAATCGGGCGCGGGCAAGCGAGCTGCAGGACGATGGCGTCAACCCAGGTGATGTGGTTAGGCAAAAGTAAAAAACCGCCTGCGGGAATGTTTTCCAATCCCAACGCAACGACCCGATAAAAGCAACGCACCAGCAGCCGTCCGAAAAAATAAAGCGCGCGTTCAGCCGCAGACATCGGACTCATCGTTTATCATTTACAATTGGCGGCCGGCAAACTGCAATCTCAACTGCCAATGGATTCTGCGTGGAAGAAACCGATGAGCGGCGCGCGCACCGCACTGTTTCTGCTCCTGGCCATCAATCTTTTCAATTACATCGACCGGCAAGTTCTGGCCGCACTCGAGCCTGATATTCGTGCAACTTTCTTTTCGGCCAACGACGTGAACGCGATGACCAAGACCGGTCTTCTCGGCGACGCGTTTTTCGTCACTTACATGGTTAGCGCACCGATTCTCGGCTTCCTCGCGGACCGATTCTCGCGCTGGATCATTATCGGTTCAGCAGCAATTTTGTGGAGCCTGGCCAGTGGCGCCTCGGGTCTGGCCGCGACATTCGCGATTCTCTTTGCAACACGCATATGCGTTGGAATCGGCGAGGGCGGCTATGGCCCGGCGGCACCGACGATCTTGTCCGATCTCTTCCCGATCGAAAAGCGAGGTCGCGTTATGGCCGTTTTTTGCGCAGCGATTCCGGTTGGGAGCGCGCTCGGATACGTGATCGGTGGACTGATCGGTGCGCACCTCGGCTGGCGCTGGGCGTTCTATCTGGTTGCCCCGCCGGGTTTGCTGCTGGGTCTGCTGTGCTTCTGGCAACGCGACCCGCGCGTCGCTGCAGACAACCTGGTGCAAAAGGCATCGCGCCGCGGTCTGCGTGACTACCTGAATTTGTTCCGCACACGCTCCTATCTCATCAACTGCGTCGCCCAAACGTTGATGACTTTTGTAGTTGGCGGTTTGGGTTTTTGGGCCCCTGCTTATCTCCGTTTTCGCCATCAAAGTCCCGAAGTAGGCATGACGATCTTTGGCCTGATCACTGTGGTCGCGGGTTTGGTCTCAACGCTTTTGGGAGGCGTCATCGCCGATAGATTGCGTTCGCGATTCCCTGGTTCCTACTTCTGGGTATCGGGAATCGGAATGCTGATTGCGTGTCCGATTTTCGTCCTGACCCTTTACGTTCCTTTTCCAGCAGCTTGGATCACGATGTTCTTGGCAATCTTCTTCCTGTTTCTAAACACAGGTCCCTCAAACACTGCTATCGCCAACGTGTCGTTGCCTGCCGTGCGTGCGACAGCGTTTGCCGCAAACATTTTTGTCATCCACGCGTTCGGCGACGTGCAGGCGTTCTGGCTCCTCGGATATATAGGAGGTCACACAAATATGCATGTGGCATTTCTGTTTGTGTCAGGGATAATTCTGCTCTCCGGCGTGGCCTGGCTGGTTGGTGCGAAATATCTGCCTGCAGACACGGCCGCTGTAGAAACCGTCGGAGCCAGCTGAGTGATTCTGCAAATTCGGGCGGAAGATTGGATTCGTTTATTTCTGTTCCCCGGGTTCCTGTGGTGGAGTGTTAATTTCGCGCCGTTCTAGTTTTCTGTGAGGGCGCGAAGGGGTCGGCATGGTCGTTCCGGCGGGAGTTGCTCCTTTCGGTGGCGATTCCCGTGTTGCGGGGCGAGGCGATTCGCCTTCAAGTTGGGCACCGCCGCTGGGTGAAGGTGTTATTTCCGGCCTAACCTTTGCGCCATGCTCTCTCCTCGTCGGCAAACTCGGGGTGACCGCGCCGCGCGTAGTTGGAGATGCTGTGGCATATGAGCGCGCCGTTGTGGTCGCGCGCGGACTTGGCGATGCTGCCGTTGGGCGAGGCGAAGCTGTTGCCGCGGGCGACGTACTCTGGGTTTGGGCCGAGATCGAAACAATTGCCGCACCCACAACGGCGAGCGTTGCTTCGAACAGAAGGGACGTTTTCATAAGCGATAGAGATTGACCCCAAAGTAATACAATCGCCAAAACAATCACTGCCCGTTGTTGCCACAGATGTGAAAACAAGTAGCGAAGTTATGAAAATGCGTTCTTTTCTCGTGCCAATTTCGCGCTACCTCCTTTTCTTCCCGCTAATAATGGCTTGCGGTTATGCACATGCGGATGGTGTTCCGGGCGACTGCACGCAGCTCATCGTCGGTACGGCGCCCACGTGGAATTCCATGCGCGGCGAGTTGCGGCTCTTTGAACGCGCGCGCGGCGGCGATTGGAGTGCGGTGGCCGGACCATTTCCAGTGTTGTTTGGAAAAAACGGGCTCGCCTGGGGAATCGGGCTTGCGGCGCAAAACGAGCCCGGTCTCCGAAAGATAGAACGCGATGGTCGCGCGCCTGCAGGCGTTTTCGAGATTGGTCAAGTTTTTGGATACGAAGCGCATCTGCCCGCCGGCGGCGACTATCCGTACCATCAGGTGACAGAGGCTGATATTTGGAGCGATGACCCGCGCTCGCCTAACTACAACCGGCATATCGTGATCGATCCGAAGAATCCGCCAGACAATTACACACACGAAAAAATGCGTTCGGGTGATTTCGCTTATCATTGGCTCGTCGAGATTCGCCACAATTCCGATCCGCCTGTGCCTGGCGCAGGCAGCGCGATTTTTTTTCATATCCGGCGCGGCGTGAATCGGGCCACCACCGGATGCAGCACCATGGCTCAGGAGAATCTGGTGAAACTGATCACCTGGCTTCGAGCGAAACGGCATCCTTGCTACGCATTATTGCCAGCCGACGAATACGATAAGAAATGGCGCTCCTGGAACCTGCCTGCGCCGGACACGTTTCGCCAGCCGCCTCAGGCGGGGTCCCCGAGTTTGCCTCGTTGATTGCTGGAATTGTTCAGTTAGTTTCGATTCATGCGAAGACGTCCTAATCCCAATTCGGAGGCGAACATTCGCCGCATCGACACAAAAGCGCGCGCCAAGAAACAGACGCATGGTTTTCAGGTCCACTTTCTTCGAGGAGATAAAATCGTAACCAAGATGTTTAGCGACAGCGTCTATGGCGGCAAGCTGAAGGCGAGACGTGCCGCGCGAAAATTCAAGCAAGCGGCTCTGCGACGTTTGCCTCGAAGAAAGTTTGTCGGATTTAAGTAAGCGCGC
>DATHHK010000166.1:0-2873 GCA_035317225.1 Candidatus Udaeobacter sp.
CCTTTGTCGTCGATCCACGGAACGCGGAAGTGAATCACGCGCTCCGGCTCCACCAAGCGCTCGAGAATCTTTCCATCTCGATATTTCTTATTACGCTGGATGACCGGGCGAATCGATTCGAGCACTTCAGTCACAGCCTGAAGAAATTCAGGCTCATTTGGATTACGCTTCTTAACAATTTCGAGAACTTGCTGCACCAGGCCCATAAGGGTGTTATTTCTGCAGGTTAATTGCCTTGGGGGCAAATAAAATGATCATGCGCGATGCAAGGTTTGAACGTTACGAGTCCTGATGAACATAGGCCGGTTACGTTAGCAGACTCACAAATTGACGCACAAGAAATCCGGGAGAGCGTCGAACTCGCCGAGATTAAGTGATGAAATGCTAGGAAGCCTCAGCTTGATTCTTCGCAGTTAATTTGAAACCAACATAAGTTGCCGAGCTAATCCCAAGCAGTGTCATTAAGGTTGGATCAAACGTAGGCATGGTCCATTGGAAGATGGATTGCCAGATGAAGATCAGCCCAAGAATGAAATTCCAAACCAGCATCTGGAGCCGTGCTATTTCTGGGTCGCCCCCTTCCGAAATGAGATCATTGAAGAAACCTTGCGAAGGCCCGCAAGGAGTCTGGCTCCTGCCAAATCCTGTAGCGACCAGGAGAGTCGCTCCTTGAAGTCCAAGCAATAGGGGCGCGCTTCCACTCAAAATATTGCGATGCTCTCCCATCAACGCCCAAAGATAGGCGAAACAGCCAACACAGATCGTCAGCCACCACGCAAAGACAACACGCGACAAACTCCACGGCGCATCCTGATTGGGCTGTAGCCCTGCACCGCGCGCGTCACGAAGGGCCGATGTCCCCAAAGCGGCTGCGAAGACGGCGCAAATTGTGAAGACGACTGCAGTGATCGCCGCACCTTGCCGCATCGGAGGCACCATGGGCAAACTGCGAAATACTGGCTTGGCTCCTGAGGTGTATATTGCCTCCGCGTTCACTAAAGTCGGCATTCGCAGTGCGTCGGCGCCCCCGACAATGGGTCGGGCGAGGGAGATTTGAGCGTCACAAGTCGGGCCAACAGCGCGAATTATCGCACGCCATTTTTCGAGCTCTTTTGCATCGGTCGGAGCGGCGAGGTGGTACACAACACGATTGTACGTTTCGCCTTCGAATTCTCCCGAGCCATACGTTGGCGGCGAAGTAGCGTCAAAAGGCGGAATTGTCTCGAATACTTGGCCTGCAATCATTAAGCGCAGATTTGATCGTTCCTGAAGCATCCAGTGATTAACTTTGACCTGCAGTGATTGGAGAACCATCTCTTGCTCCGGAGACAAACTGGCCGACTTCCTTAAGTCCGTTAACGATACGTAGTTTTTGAGCTCTTCTGGCTTCAAATCTTCAGGCAACAATCGCTGGTCAACGCGAGCTTTACTTAATAACCAGCCATCAAAATTCTGCAGAAAAACTGTTACGGTGAGCGAATCTGTAAACAGATTGCTTTCGATTATGCGACCGTCGTTATTACACCAGCCAATTCGGATATCGGTTACGTACTTTTGGGTTCCGTAACTTCGCACTCTGTTTGGCGGAGTGTTCACCTGGTCCGAAGCGCGGCGGCTTTCCTTCAACCAAATGAACCCCCAGACAATGAGGATTACTGCAAGGCCCACGCCCCAGACGATGTAGACGGTACGCTTCATAAGGGACTACCAAGGTCGCGGCTGCCCAAGAGCGTGAAGGGTTGCACCGGTGGTGTCAATAAAAGAGCTTCTGAGAATTCACGAGGCAGAATTCGAACCGCTGACTTGTCCTCCGCGCGGCGGCTTACGACCTCCCTTTGCGATCTGTCGGACTTGTAATTTCCAATTCCCTGTTTCTAATTGCTATCTCCATACGCGCGATTAGCTCAGTGGTAGAGCACTTGCTTCACACGCAAGGGGTCGCTGGTTCGATACCAGCATCGCGCATTTTTGCTACCAGCCGCGCTTGCCCTTGAGCGCGTGGCGTTCTATTTAAAAGCATGTCCGAACATAAGATAACTCTCACTTGGAAATGCGGCGACACGCCGTTCGAGTATCAGAAATATCCACGCGATCACACTTGGAAATTTGATGGCGGACACGAAATGCAAGCAACGGCCGCCCCTGCTTATCTGGGAAACCCAAAGTTTGTCGATCCGGAGGAAGCGTTTGTGGCATCGCTCTCGAGCTGTCACATGCTGACTTTCCTTGCGATCGCCGCGAAAAAGAAGTTTGTACTCGACGAATATCAAGACGATGCGGTCGGCCACATGGAGAAAAATGCGGAAGGCAGGCTTGCCATTACGCGTGTGACTCTAAACCAGCGATTGAAGTTCTCCGGCGAAAAACAACCGACCGAGCAAGAGCTCGAAGAAATGAATCATGCCGCACACGAGCAATGTTTCATTGCTAATTCGGTGAAGACCGAAGTCACGGTCGAAACGCAAACGTAGCTGATGCGTTGTGTCATAGCGGCGTTTGTGTCAAACGCCAGACGTGACAAAGGCGCTCGCTGCGGCGAGCGCCTCTACAAGCATTCGGGATCGTGTAATCTGTCGCGCAGACAATGAGCAAGACTTCTGACTCTCAACTGATGGAAAAAATCGTCAGCCTGTGCAAGCGGCGCGGTTTCATTTTCCAGTCGAGCGAAATTTACGGCGGGTTGAACGGCGCTTGGGATTACGGGCCGCTCGGCGTCGAGTTAAAGCGTAATCTCAAGAATTACTGGTGGCATGTGACCGTGCATGAGCGGGACGACGTCGTCGGCATGGACGGCTCTATTCTGACGCACCCTGCGGTACTGAAGGCATCCGGTCATGTCGAAGGATTTTCTGATCCGATGATCGATTGCCGGA
>DATHHK010000167.1:0-2693 GCA_035317225.1 Candidatus Udaeobacter sp.
TCGGAATGACAAAAGGTTATTCTTTCGATTCCGGCACGGCTTTCTCGGCCGCTTGAAAACCGACTTTGGAATGGGTGCCGTCACAAAACGGTTTCTCGGTCGATGCGCCGCAGCGGCAAAGCGCCATGCGTTTTTCGACTGGATACTTGTTTCCATCGGCGTCGATCAACTCGACTTCGCCGGTCACGATGTAGGGGCCGTGCTTGATTGTTTCGATTGTTATTTGAGCCATAGACCTACTTTAAATGTCCTCTGATTGTCATGTCGAGCGAAGCCGAGACATCTCTGGATGTTTCCGATTTCAGAGCTAGTTAGAGATTCCTCGACTTCGTTCAGAATAAAAAAATAGGGACAAACGCATGAAGATTCTCGCCGCCATTAACCTTGTTCTCGCCAGCTCAATGTTTGCTCAAACGCCCTCGTCAGTTCCGCAAAAGCATCCATTCACGTTTGAAGACATGATGAAACTCAAGCGCGTCGGTGCGCCGGTGCCGTCGCCTGATGGCAAATGGGTCGTGTTCGATTGTGAAGATGTCGATCTGGCGGCGAACAAGAAGACTTCGCATTTGTGGATCGTGCCAGCGAGCGGCGGTGAATCGCGGCGGTTGAATCCAACACCAAATCACGAGGAGCGACCGCGGTTTTCTCCTGACGGCAAGCGTTTGATTTGGACCTCGAAAGCGACCGATCCGACGCAAATCTGGATGTCCGACTTCGATCCCGGAGTGGGGCAGCTGGTTGGGAAATCGCATCAAGTCACATCAATTTCCACCGGTGCCGACGGCGCGATTTGGTCGCCGGACGGGAAGAACATCGTGTTCGTGTCGGCGGTTTATCCGGATTGCAAAGATGATGCATGCAACAAACAGCGCGACGAAGAGCTAAAGAAGAGCAAGGTGAAAGCTAAAGTTTTCACGCGATTGTTCTATCGGCATTGGAACGCGTTCACGGAATTCAAACGCAGCCATTTGTTTGTAATCAGCACCGATGCAAGTGCGTCGGCAGACGCAATCGCCCGTCCGGCTTCGGACCTCACAACGGGCGATCACGACGTGCCGCCGTTCTCGTTAGGTGGGCAGGACATGTATACGATTTCGCCGGACGGCCAGGAGGTCGCGTACACGAGCAACATCGACGAAGTCGAAGCCACCAGCACGAACAACGAAATTTTCGTGGTGCCGATCAGTGGTGGCACGCCAAATAAAATTTCCACCAGTCCCGGCGCAGACACGACGCCGCTCTATTCACCGGACGGAAAATATCTCGCCTGGCGTTCGCAAGCGCGCGCCGGTTTCGAAGCTGATAAGTGGCGGCTGCTGGTACAAGATCGACAATCAGGAAAGACGCGCGATCTCACGAAGGACAGCGATTTATCTGTCGGAAGTTTCGTGTGGGATCCAGGAGTAGACGCTGAAGCAAAGGATGGCGCGCTCGAGTTTGCGGCCGAATTTCGCGGCGGCGCTCCGATATATCGAATTCATTTGGACGGAAAAGTTGGACGCACACCGAGCTCTGCGGGCGTGCTGGACCTAAACGCAGAAATGCACGCCGACGATCTGATTTGGAGCAACGGCACGCTTTTCTGCACAAGCATGTCGGTCAAGGCACCTAATGAAATTTGGGCGAGCCGCGGATTCGGACCTTCAACAAGCGTTACGCACATGAATGATGCGCTGCTATCGCAGATCGACATGCAGCCATTGGAGTCCTTCACGTTCAAAGGCGCAAACAACGACGACGTGCAGGGATTCATAGTGAAGCCGCCCGGGTTCGATCCGAACAGAAAATATCCGCTAAAATTTTTGCTCCATGGCGGCCCGCAAGGGGCTTGGGGAAATTCCTGGACGTATCGCTGGAACGCGGAGTTGTTCGCTGCGACCGGAAATTACGTGGTGGTGATGATCAATTTCCACGGCTCGACCGGTTACGGACAAAAGTTCACCGACTCGATCAGTGGCGATTGGGGCGGCAAACCCTACGTCGACGTGATGAAAGGACTGGATTATGTGGAGAAAACCTATCCGTTCATCGACAAAAATCGCGAAGCCGCGCTGGGCGCGAGCTACGGCGGCTACATGGCCAACTGGTTGTTAGGCCATACGAACCGGTTCAAATGCATTGTGTCGCACGACGGCACGTTTAACGCGGAGTCGGCGTATGGCACGACGGAAGAGATCTGGTTCATGAACTGGGAATTTGGCGGTCCGCCGTGGAAAAAACGGGACGTTTACCGGAAGTGGTCGCCGCATGAATACGCGCAGAATTTCAAAACACCAACTCTCGTCGTGCATGGCCAAAATGATTACCGGCTCGATGTGTCGCAAGGATTCGATCTTTTCACGACACTGCAAGTGCTGAAGGTGCCGTCCAAGATGTTGTATTTTCCCGACGAAGGTCATTGGGTGCTTAAACCGCAGAACTCGCAGCTCTGGTACAACACAGTCAATGATTGGGTGGATCAATGGTGCAAAAAGTGATTGTTGTAGTGGCGTTTGTGTCAACCGCCGACCCTGAAAATGAGCGCTTGGCGCAAGCGCCCCTACAAAAGAGGTAATGTCATTTCCGTCGCCGTCTATAAAGAATCCGCGATGCCGAAGGATGTGCTTTGGCTAGTTACGCAATACTGCCCTCGCTTGACTTTTTGCGCAGGTTGCGCATTAAGAACGCCGTCGAAACTATGCACTATCCTTTGT
>DATHHK010000168.1:0-2530 GCA_035317225.1 Candidatus Udaeobacter sp.
ACCTCGCCGCGTGCGGTCAGCATCAGCACGCGACTGACAAGATGTTGCGCACGCAGGTGCCGCAGAACTTCGAAGCCATCCATTCCGGGCAGAATAATGTCCAGTACGATCAAATCGAACGGCATTGCCTTTGTTTTATCCAGAGCTTTTTCGCCGTTATGGACGACAATTGGGTCGTGCCCGGCTTCGGTGAGCGTCGATGCAATTCGCCGCGCTAATACAGTGTCATCTTCAACCACCAGGATATGCATAAGTGTCTTAGGTAGAGACGGACATTAAAACCGCGTCGTAAGTTGGGCTGCGACCAGGTGATTGTCATTCCGTTGGCCGGTCGTTTCGCGTTGATAGCTATACTGAAACTTCAATTGAGTATGTGATGTAAAGCGGTAACCAGCGGCCAAGTCAATCCGCGCGAGGTCTGTACTCCAGCGGGTGCTCCCGACGGAAGGATCACTGACGTCGCCGAAGAGTTGCTGGTTCCAGCGAATCGCGCCGAACAGTTGCGGCGTAAACTTGTATTTCGCTTCGATGTAGTAAGCAAAGGTGTCAGCGTTTCCTACTCGGGGCACTTGGAAACGTGCTTCATAAAACTCGACCCATACCTGTAAATGGCGCCAGGCAAAGCTGGCGTCTTGTCCGAGAACAAATTCCCGGTAATCGCCGATGTCGCGGCCGGGTGGTAGCGTAGCTTCGGCTTCACGCCGAAAATATGGTCCTTCGCTCGCTGACAAACCAAAATTCCACGCCTCGTTAGGCCGGTAACCGAGTCGCCCACTGAACGTTGGATACTCGAAACCACTCTCGGTAACGTTCCAGGATTCCGGACGCGACGACAACGATGCATTCTTCATTTCCACAGCGTAATCAAATCGATCCAGCCGGCCGGATACAGAAATGCCACTCGCATAACTGGGTCCCCAGATTACCGGATTAAACGCGTACTTTTGGTAGTAGGAGAACCCGTAAACGAAGTCGAACACTGAGTAAGGCGCGGACTTGTCCCGAATTGGCGTGACGTTTTCATAAACTATCGGCGCGTTGATGAAGGGATTCTCCCAGGATAAATGCCGCGGCACCCAATTGCCGACGACTGTCGCGAACTTGCCAATTTGCAGCGTCAAGCGACCATCATCCCAGGGCGTTACGCGCAGCGCATATTCGTCGAGGCGAATTTGCGCGCCGTTATCGCTCGGGTCAAAGCCGCGATCCAGCCGCGATTGTGAGAAGAAATAAACGTGAGAGCCGGCTTGCGCGTCGAGAAAGAGTGTCAAACGTGGATTAAAAAGCGTGTCGATGCTGCTATCGATGAGGCCGGGCGCCGGCTGCTCGAAGTGATAGATTTCCAAATCGAGAGTGCCGCTTAATCGCACGCGCAGATCATCATGAAATGCCGAGGCGGTGAGCGCGGTGTCGAGCTGATCGAAAAAATCATCGATGTCAAAGCCGCAGGCCGTGCAGGCAAAAATGCACAGACTGAGGACGCGCAGCTTCATGCAACAGCATTATCACCGTCCGCAGCAGGAAAGCGCACTTCAAATTCAGTCCAATCGTTTTCCGAGCGAACCAGGCATAAATCGCCTCCGTGCAGTCTGGCGAGTTCACGAGCCAAATTTAGACCGATTCCGTGACCTGAAACAGACGAAGGCGTCGAGCGATGATGGAAACGCTCAAAAATATTTTCGTTGGGCGGAATTGTGCGGCCCGTGTTCCCTACACTCAGCACAACATTTCTGGCATTGCAGTGTGCACTGACTCGGATTAACCCACCAGGTCGGTTGTACTTTCGTGCGTTCTCAAGGAGATTTTGCACAATGAGGGAGGTGTACCGTTTTTCTCCGGCCACAAATAAACCAGCAGTAAGTTCCTTCTCGATTTTCACATCAGGCGAATCGGGAAGCGCGCTAAGATCATCCAGCCACTCATCGACGAGCTGACTAAGATTCACAGGTCCGGACGCAATTTGAAGATGTCCAGCATCCATGCGCGACAAAAGAAGCAAATCGTCGATCACCCCAGTCAAACGATGCGTTTGATGGAGCAGGACGGACAGCTCCTCGTAAACTTCCGGCTTGAAACCTTCGCGAGTCAGCAATGTTTCCAGGCCGATGCGAAGGACCGTGACCGGGCTTTTCAGCTGATGGGAGGCATCGGCCGAATATCGTGCCGATCTTTCCAATTCCTGCGTGGTCGAGGCAAGCGCGGCTTCGGCGCGCTTTCGTTGTGCGCGATTCTCCTCCGAATCCAGCGCGAGTTTTTTAACGGGCGCCGAGAACCTGAGTGCTACCACATGGCTTGCGACGAAACCGCCTAACAAGAGCAACGCGCCTGCGCCGCCAATTTTCCAGCGGAGGCGATGGAGTTGAGCCATCGAATAGGCGAGGGGATAAACGCAAATTTCGTAAGCGGCTGGGAACAGTGACCCAGGATTAAGCCGCTTGTAAAACAGAAGGTGAGGCGAGCCATCAACATTGACGCGAAAGTTGTCTTGCTCACGATCAAAATTTGCGACCGCACTCGTTATTCTTTCGTT
>DATHHK010000169.1:0-5230 GCA_035317225.1 Candidatus Udaeobacter sp.
GAATCGGTCCACGTACCAGGTAGCGGGTCAGACCCGCGCCGATCACCGCTTCGGACGAGTTGCTGACGAACCAGCACACAATCATCAGCGGCGGAACGTGACTCTGTATTTGCGCTGCGCAATGCGCCGGAAACGCCGCCAACAGGATGAACCACCAGATGCGCGGTGGCGTCAGCAAAAGCGCTGCAACCAAAATCGAATTCGGAGGCCAAAGCACCGAAACCGGATACGGCTTGAAGGTGAGCGCAAAGCCGATTTTGGCACCAAGATAATATCCAGCGAACACGCACAACCCGATCACCGGCAGGCGCCACTCAAAAGGCGCACTGAAACTGTTTACATTCCGCGATGCGGGTTGAACGCTGGCGGCTTCAAAAGATTGGGAGACACCTTTCATCTCCAACAAACCTTATGGTTTCGAGAACCACCTAATGTGACGATTGCGATTGTCATATGCCAACAACCGCAAGATACGTGCCCTTACGTAGCGATGTTTTCCCACGGTACCCTGCATTATTACACTGCCCGGGCCATGGGGAAAAGCTTATATTTCGTTAGGATATTCTGTAACAGAAATGTAACAATCGGCATCGTTGCAGCGGTTGTGATTGCATTGCCATCAGGGCGGACGGCTTTGAGATATCTATCTTAAGCTGCGTCTCTTATTCAGCAGTTTGTTATTTCCTGCTTTGACCGAGAGCGTCGCGAACCGCCGCGATGAATTTTTCGTCGTCGAACGGCTTCATGAAAAAGGCAACTGGACCGATGGCCATCGCGGTGGCACGTGCGGCCAGATCCTCTCGCGCTGTAATGACAATGACACGAGTCTTAGGTGAGATGGCGCAAAGCCGAGCCAGCACTTCCAGGCCAGTCACCTGGTCCATCCAGATGTCGGTCACCACCACAGGCACGTCGTGAGTTCCGGCGTGAGTTAGAAAGTCTTCTGCTTTGTTAAACGCGCGGACCTTGAATCCCTCGGACGCTAGCAGGTAATGGATCGATTTGAGAACGGAGGGATCGTCGTCCACCACGCAAACTTCTTTCCCTTCCATCTCGCCGGGCTCGCTCATGCGGCGGCTATCGTTTGCGTCTGCCCACGCACGGCCGGCAGGCGAACAATCATCCGCGCGCCGCGGTCGGGTGCGTTTTCCGCTACGATCGTGCCGCCGTGCGCTTCGATAATTGATCGGACAATAGCCAAGCCCATCCCCATTCCTTTTTGTTTCGTCGAAAAAAAGTGATCGAAAACTTTGTCCGGCTTCTCCTTCGGTAACCCCGTTCCAAAATCACGCACGCTCACTTCTGCGACATCGCCCTTGTCCGAGCGGGTACTAATAATGATGCGACGTTCGGCCGGCGGCAGGCTTTCCATGGCGTCGAGAGCATTGATAATCAGGTTAAGCAGAACCTGCTGAATCTGAACCAGGGTCGCCTTAACTTGTGGCAGTTGAGGATCCAGCTCGGTCGTAACGACGCTTTCGCGGCTCAACACGTCCGTGCTAACGAGCCTTACGGTCTCCGTAATCACTTCATTGAGGTTCAATAGAGTGTGCGCAGTTGTTTCCTTGCGCACCAAACTCCGAATTCCGCGAATCACTTCACCGGCGCGCTGACTGTCGGCTACCATGTCCTGTAACAACTGCTGCAACAGTGTCGGATCGATGTTTCCGCGCTCGATAAAACGACGCGCCGCTGAGGCGTTGTTCGCGATAGCGGTTAGCGGTTGATTGAGCTCGTGAGCGAACGATGCGGTCATTTCGCCCATCAGAGAGACCCGGTTCCGATGAGCCATCTCTTCGCGTTGATGTTGTAATTGAAGATCGGCCTGCTTTTGTGCACTAACGTCCAGAGTCACTCCGATTGTCTCGAGAAGATTTCCTTCCTCGTCCTTCAAACAGCGTCCGCGCATAATCACCCAACGCGTTTTTCCATAAGGCAAACGAAGGCGGTGTTCGCTTTCAAACGTCCCGGAAAGAGCACACGCACGATCATAAGCCGCTTTGACATCCGCTCGCTCATCCGGATGAACACGGGAAAGGATTAAGTCACAAGTCAGCGGTAGATTGGAATCGAAGCCATAAATCAATCGGCCCTTTTCACTCATCCAGGCGGTGTTTTGCTCAGGATACAGAATCCAAAACGCAAGATCGGCCGATTCAGCGGCAAGACTGATGCGGGCCTCACGCTCGCGCAAAATCTCCTGCTGTCGTTGGCGCTCGATGGCAATCCCGGCAATATGCGTCGCGATTTGCGTCAACCTGGTCTCTTCTGGCAGCGGTCCGCGATTTTCTTCGCGGTACATCGCAAACGAACCCAATACATCACCTTGGGCAGAGAGAATCGGGGTCGACCAACAGGCGCGGAGTCCGCAAATTTTTGCCAACTCACGATAATCAGCCCAAAGCGGATCTTTCATCACGTCGCTCACAACAACTGGTCGCCGCCTGTACATGGCGGTACCACAGGAACCATTGCGGGGTCCGATCGGCGCACCATTTACCGCCTTCACATAAGTTTCAGGCAGATTCGGCGCCGCACCGTGGCGCACATGTTTGCCATCGCGGTTCAACAGAAGAATGGAACAACGCAATCCCTCAGCCTGGCCTTCCATGAGAAGAACAAGGCTCGTCAAGACATCCGGCAGCGGCGCATCGGCTGCGATCATCTCAAGTACACGGCTTTGCCCCGTGCGGAAAAATTCCTCCTCTTTAAGTTCAGTGATATCGCGACAAACGATCACACCACCTAATACATCGCCGTTAGCGCCACGCAGAGGGCGACCTGTGATTTCCGTCCAGAGCCCGTGTGACGCCTTTTCATGTCGGACGAACATCTCGACATTGTCCACCTCCTCGCCACGGATCGAGCGTGTCAGAGGCAATTGGTCGTGCGGAAACGGAGTTGTTTTATCCGCCAAATATAGTCCGTAGCGATGGGACCACTCTGTAGACGGCACTTGCACTGCGCCTTTTCCAAACATGCGCTCGGCCGCCGGATTAAAGACGAGAAAGTTGTTGTCCTTGTCAGCGACGATAACGCCATCACCCATGTTCGATAAAATCGAGCGCAGGATTTCGTTGATGCGCGAGAGTTCCGCCGTGTGGTCGGTTATTCTTTGTTCCAATTCGTCCCGACTTGCGCGCAGGGCCTTTTCCAATTCCCTTTGCTCGGTAATATCGGTGTTAGTACCAAACCAACGAACAACTCGCCCTTCTTCATTAGTGATCGGAAGCGCGCGGGAAAGGAACCATCGGTACTCGCCGGTCTTGCTTCGAAGCGGAAACGTATCTTCCCACGGTTCGCCCGTAGCGAAGGCCACCTTGATGCGCTCCACGACGCGCGCTACTTCATCGGGATGGTGCACCTTTTGCCAGCCCCACCCTTGCATTTCCTCGAGGGTCGTACCTGTATAATCGTACCAGCGGTCGTTATACCAAAAAATACTACCCTCACCATCTGCTATCCAGGCAAGCTGCGAAATAGAGTTTGCCAGAGTCAGGAATTGCTGCTCTCGCGCCGCCGCCTCCGCGCGGGTGGCTCGCTTAAGCAAATCCAATTGCCCGGCAACGGCAGTGATTACTTTTAACAATCGTTCACTCTGCTCGCGCGATTCGCGCATGAAAAACTCGAGAACAGCAATGACTTTGCCGCGCGACAAAATGGGAATTCCCACACCTGTTTTCAAACCAGCCATCCGCGCCGCAGCCGATCGCGGAAAATTAGGGGCATTGGTGACGTCCTCAACCCAGGCCGACTGTTCCGATTTCCATACGCGTCCGGGAAGTCCAAGGCCCGATTTGAAATGAGACTCTTGAGAGAGCGCCCTGAAGGGTTTCAGTTCACCATCGCCACAATACCACCCTGCAACGAAATCAAGAACACCGGTATCTGGGTTTGGCACCCACGCCTGGCCCAGCACCCAGCCTGTCTTTTCGCAAACTTCGCGAAGCACAATTTCCAACGCAGACGTCAAGTCGCTGGCCGCTGCGACCTCCATCGTGATCGTCTGGAGAAGGCGGAGCTGCTCCTCACTTTGCTGGTGGTCTTGTTCCTTGGCAGTGGGATTACTCATTATTAGCTATCGATAGAACTAAAGCTTTAGCAATTCAACCGGCACACCCGGCCATTGCGCGGCCCGTTCACGCTCTTCGAAGATGCTTGTCATTCGAAATAATCCATTATCGTAAAGTTGGCTTGAAATTTTCTAGCGCCGCCGAGAGGCACAAGATTTTGTCATGTGGGCTTGAGATTTCCATAGGACTTTAGGGCTATCTCCCGTCAAGTTTGGAGGCAGGATTTTCCTCGGCTTATTCCGACGACGCCTGGAGCGGAACGCCGAGCCACCTGGCCGCGGGGGCGCGATCTGTGAACAAGGCCACGTACAGCGGCATAATCGGTCAGCATGCCGTGCAGTTTGACATAATGTGTGCCGGCCGGAGTCCCCACATAAAAGGCGGATTTCACTGCGGGCCTGGGCGCGGCCGAGAGACGCCGGCCAAGCGCAACGTGAAAGACAAAGCCAAAATTAAGATCAACGGCATCAAGTGCCGACAAGTCGGAGAATCGGTTGAGCGGTTCGCGGTTACCTTTTTCGACAGTCACAATGAACTCGACAACCTCGTTGACCGTTGATTCATCCAGGATGCCGCGTGGCTTCCAGAGGATGAGAGACAGATCCTTCCGAAACAGAACGTGAGCGGGAAGTTTCAATTCATTCCAAGAGTAGACGCTATTGTTTCCTAGTCACTTAACCAACTCGAAATCTACAGTAAATCCATCGCCTTCATTCATAAATGTTTTGACTAACCATGGCGACTTCGGGTATACGACCCTCCTTAAATCGAACCGCCTGAGAGAAATTCTTATTGTGCGGCGAAACCAACCAAAGGAGATACAACTATGAACAATGTTAAGAAAATTGCAGTCTCACTATTAATCCTGGGCGTGATGACAGGATTTACACAGGCGGCGACTCATCATCATGGATCCAAGCCAGACGCAACGTTGCGGCTGAGCACCGGTGGCTTTGCTCTTGGAATTGGTGTCAGCTGGGGGTCAGGCACGCTTACCTACAGAGGCAAAGACTATTCGGTTAAAGTAAAAGGACTGTCGATAGGCAGGGTCGGGGCGACCAGTTCTTCCGCTTATGGAGAGGTTTTCAACCTGAAGCATCTTCAAGATTTCAACGGTCATTATGACGTCGGTGGCGCGGGAACCCGGGGCGTGACCC
>DATHHK010000170.1:0-29843 GCA_035317225.1 Candidatus Udaeobacter sp.
TGGATTGGTGAGAAAAGCCTTAAAACGTTCGCGGCAATTCGCGACGACTTTCGGATCGTTGAGGTTTCCGAGTGCTGCGATCAGACTCGCCCGGAGATTTGCCGTTGCCGCTTTCTCGTCAGGTTTGGTTTCCCAGCCAACCGCATCAAAGGTAGGACGCAAGAGTGATCGCGCATAGCGCTGAAATTTCTCCTGTTCAGAACTGTCACCCAAAATCCGGTTAATAAAATCCAGCACGTAAATGATCTGTTCGCGCTCGGCCAGATCGGTCGAAGCCGGCAGTTTTTTCACCAGTTCAAAATATAGGCCGATCGGCGCCCGATTAGTCTGGACCAAACTCCAGGCATCACTCAAAAGGTTGACGCGATCCTCGACGCCCAGATTCTTCAGAGCCTCGAGCAACAATTTCCAAGATGCCTCGTCATATTCGACGCGATAATTTCCGGCGCCGTTTACGTTCAGCTTGAGCGCTCGATCAGGAGGAATGTTGTGGATGCTATCGAGCTTCCTTGTCATCAACAGTGTCGCAGGAGTTTCACCGACAACCGCATACATAAGAGGAATTTTCCATTCCAGCGGCGGAGCGTTGGTAAAATTGACGGTAAATCGTTCCTGTGTGAGCGAGACGTCGCCCCGTTGGTCTCGTTTCACTTTCACGACGGGAAAACCCGGTTGCTCTGTCCAACCGGCTGCGATTTCTCCTACCGGTTTCCCGGAAGCGTCCGAGAGCGCATTCCACAAATCCGCCGTTGTGGTATTCAAATACGCATGCGCCGCCATGTAATCGCGAATCCCTTCCCGGAATACATCGTCACCGAGAAAACTCTCCAGCATCCGCAAAAATGACTGGCCTTTTTTGTAAGTTATATCGTCGAAAGCGCTGTTGGCTTCGGCCTCGGTCGCGACCGGCTGTTGGATCGGATGGGTGGTCGATCGCGCATCGCCTTCCATTGCTGCTTCTTTGGCAATTCCGGCACGGCGGCTCGGATTCCGCGGGAATTCCCGGCGCTGCCAGACTTCCCATTGTGGATTAAAGTGCGCCGTGCATTTGGAGCCCATCCACGAAGCGAAGCCTTCGTTGAGCCACAAGTTGTCCCACCAAGCCATCGTTACCAGGTCGCCGAACCACTGGTGCGCCATTTCGTGCGCGAGAACCTCGTAGATATCTTGCTTTGTTTCTTCAGAGGAACTCTTCGGATCAAACAATAGCTTCGACTCGTAATAAGTGATCCCGCCCCAGTTTTCCATTGCACCTCCAAAACCGCCGGGCAGCGCGATCTGATCAAGTTTCGGCAACGGAAAGGCCACGCCGAAATAATCGTTGTAATATCGCAAGATTTGCCCGGTGGCCTGGAGGGCGTAGCGGCCCATCTCTGCCTTGCCTTTGGTCGCGATCACTCGGAGCTGGGTAGGGCCGCTTCGCGATTCAATGGACTCGAGTTCACCCGCAACGAAAACGTTCAGATAACTCGACATTGGCGGAGTTGCAGCGAAGCGCACTTCTTTGCCACCAGCGATTTTGTCCTCACTCTCGACAGGCATATTCGAGACGGCGAGCCAGTTCTCCGGCACAACCGCGGTCAATTGGAAGCGCGCGCGAAAGACCGGCTCGTCCCAGCAAGGAAAAAATCGACGGGCATCGGTCGCTTCAAATTGGCTTCCGAGCATGGTCTTCCGGGCACCGGTGCCTTGCTCCTGATACCGCATGTAGAAAAGCCCCTGTCCCTGCTGATTTATTATACCCGCGAAACGAAGCGCCAGGGTATGCTCGCCAGTCGGAAGTTCTGAGGGTAATGCGAGCGTAAGCAGTTCGTTTTTGGTATCGATCTTAATTGCAGAGCGCGGCAATTCGTTGCCATCGATAGA
Source organism: Candidatus Udaeobacter sp. (assembly GCA_035317225.1). Classification (GTDB taxonomy): domain Bacteria; phylum Verrucomicrobiota; class Verrucomicrobiia; order Chthoniobacterales; family UBA10450; genus Udaeobacter. The sequence continues at coordinate 1,867 of DATHHK010000170.1, forward strand.
GGCCGCTTCGATTTTAAGTTCGAGCGCATTTAATACCAATTGGCGAACGCGGCGGCGAACGTTGAGCTTTACCGTCTCGGTCCCGGCAAATGTCAGCTTGTCGATATCAGGGACGATCCGAACGGCGTAGTCGGTCGGGACCACGTCTTTCGGGAGTTTTCCCGGCGTGTCCTTGAAACTGAACGGTTTTTCTGAAGCAAGTGCCGAGGACATGATTGAGAATTCAGCCATCAGACAAAGGAGCAGGATGCGCATTTCTAACGTGAAACGATGCGCTTCGCTTATTGTATAACCAACACGAGCAATAGTTGCCCGCTGCCAACCTGGGGACCTTTGATAACCAGGGGACTGCGTTTGCTCAGCTTGGCGTCCGTTTCGAGCAAGAGCTCTTTCTCCTTGTAAAGCTTCAAATTCAAAACATAGCCGGCCGCGCTTTCACCCTGTGCGTCGACATGCAGTCCGAAAAATTTGCTGGTCGCAAGCCAATCTTCCTGTCCGGTCTTCAGTGTCTTTTCCGACTGGCCGATCACCTGAAACTGGTTGTAACCAAAGAATTTTTTCAGCGCCCCCTCGATCCGCGTGAGTTCCGGCGGAACCGCTTGTGGCTGCGCAACGTTTTCCGCAATCACAAGTCCGCTCCACACAGTTTCCGCAGCCTGCCCCTCTGATACCACACCTGCGATCAGTGAAACGAAGAGGATTAAGAACGCCAGCGAGCGATCCATGAGCGATTACTTGGCAGCGTAGTCGGCGGGCAAACTCTGCAATCCCTCTGTCCACAACACCGTTACCCGGTCTTGCTTCACCTCAAACATTGAGACAGTCGCATTTGGGCTCACAACCGGATCAACGCGCGCATTTAGAATCTGGGTGAGGTATTGCGATTCTTCCGCAGGGTTCTTGTCACGAATCACGAAAACTGTAAAAATCAAAAAAACGGCGAGCGACGCGGTCCCCGTCCACAACAGGCGGGGAATTGTCCACCACGTGGAGGCCTTGGCTTCGCGTTCCACAGAGGGCACGCTACTTTCACGCACGATTCTTTCGCGTAGCTGATGGCTAAAAAACTCTTCGTTTGTCAGCGCAGGCGCGCGTAACTCGCTCTTCAAAAGAGCGCCAAGCTTCTTCGCGTCCGCCTTTTCGATTTCAGCGGCAGCTTTGTCTGGCAACGATGCCTCGAATTCCGATAGTTCTCGCCCGCTAAGCTGCCCGTCCAGCCATGCAGTCCACTTTTCTTCAAATGTTCTCATAAACGTCTCTGAGTAAATTTTGCAATTTCTTGCGCGCATAAAACAGGCGCGACATCACCGTGCCTATCGAGCAACCGAGTGCTTCCGCGATTTCGTGATATTGCATCTCTTCGATTTGCTTCATCAAAATGACGGCTCGCTGCTCGGGTGAAAGCTGTGCAATTGCTTTTTCAATCCGGGCGCGAATTTCGCTCCGTTCCATCATCTCGTGTGGCAAAGCTTCCGACTTCGGGACGGTCTTGGATGCCGGCTCAACCTCCTTCAGCTGAATCGCATCGTCGAACTCGCCGCCTCCGCCTTTGATTTGTTTTTTGCGGAGCCAATCAATCGTCACGTTCATAACGATTCGATAAATCCATGTGTAAAACGTTGAGCGTCCCCGAAAGCGCTTAATCGATTTCCACGCCTTAAGGAAGCTGTCCTGAGCAAGGTCCCAGGCATCCTGCTCGCTATGAACCATGTTGTAAATCATGCCAAATACTCGTGTTCGGTAGCGGGTTACCAGCTCGTCGAATGCTTCGGTGTCCCCAGCCTGGCACCGCGTCACCAGGTCCAAGTCCGACACATCGGCCTGAGCCAGAGTCGCTTCCGTTTGCATGATTGGACGGGAGCCGGCCCTATTTCATTCAACCTCGAAAGCTTTCGGGCCCGAACCGGCGACGCCATTCGCCACGATACTCGCCCATCAGAGTGACAATGCCGTCTCGCACTTGGAAAAGACGCTGCCGAAGTACTGCATATTGCGAGCGGGTCACCAGGCCGGCGATCTTCCGGAGTTGCACGGCCGCGTCAATCGAAATCGTGATTGCTTTCAAGGCCCGCTTCAAATAGGCGATTGTCATCCCGATTTCACTCAGGCTATCGCTGCTCAAGGCTGCGGCCAGCTTGGCATTGGCCAGCGCAGCTTGCGTGGCCAATTTTACGGCTGCCGGCTCATTCTGGAGTAAAGCGTTTCGGTCGAACAGGTGATCAATCCAGATCGTCAACGCGAAGGCAGAACGATACAGATCATGCCCTTCAAGGGTGTCTGCCGATCTGGACGCCTCGTCAATGGCAGAATCGTCTTCTTCCGTTAGGTCGCCATCTGGGGGCGCATTGAGGTCCGCGCTCCAATCCCTGGAATCCAACAATTGGGTCCAACCCATTTCGTGGGCGATGATCTCGTCGCGCTGGGGATCATCGAGATATTCTTCCAACAATTGCATGTACTTTTCTGCTTTGCTCTCCTGTTGCTGTAGAAAATGCTCCCACTGATACTCATCCCAAGCGCGTTCGGGATCGCCCTCGTAGCCGGCCATGACAGAGACTAAACGCGACGTTGACTCGCCGCGCAAAGTTTTTTGGTATGGCCACCGCCCCGCGAGTGGTCTGGATATAGCGATACCTTCTCGCCCACCTGTCGTGGCTACAACGTACGCGCGAGTGCTTCGCGTTCCGTTTGCAACCGCAACTGTCCACAAGCGGCATCGATGTCGTGGCCTTTCTCGCGACGCAACGTCGCCGGAGTGTCTTGGGCTCGTAAGATCGACAGAAATTTTTCCTGACGCTTTTCTGAAGGTCGCGTCCAAGTCAGACCGGACACATTATTGTAGGGAATTAGATTCACTTTTGCCGAGAGCCTGCGTGCATGGCGAGAAAGGAGACGCGCCTGCTCGTCAGAATCGTTCACGCCTGCGATCAAAATGTATTCGAACGTAAGACGCTGCTTCTTATGAGCACTGTAGTAGTCGCAGGCCGAAAGCAGTGTCTCAATGTTATAACGGCGGTTTATTGGCATGATTCGATTGCGAACTTCGTCAGTGGCACCGTGCAGAGAAATGGCCAGCCGAATTTGCAAAGGTTCTTCGGCCAGTTTGCGAATTTGCGGCGCCAGCCCGCTGGTTGAAATCGTGATGTGGCGGGCGCCGATGCCGAGGCCCCACTCTGCGTTAATTATCCGAATCGCCCGGAGTACGTTCTCGAGATTGGCGAGTGGCTCGCCCATCCCCATGAACACAATGTTGTCGATTTTTTCGCCAGTCGCGCGCTCAACCGCGATGAGCTGGTCGACAATTTCGTTTGCGCTCAGATTGCGAGAGAAACCTTCCAAACCGCTCGCGCAAAATTTACATCCGTAAGCGCATCCCACCTGAGTCGAGACACAAATCGTACGACGATCGGCTCTCCCACCGTAAAGGGCCGGCGACGCCGGAATCAGAACGGATTCGATCAAATTTTCGTCGGTCAGACGAAAAAGAAATTTTCGAGTCGTGTCGTGCGCCCCGAGCACGCGGACGATTTCAATCTTGCCAAGCGAAAGTTTCTCCGCAAGCCGGCTGCGCAACGAGCGGGGTAAATTGGTCATTTTGTCGATCGTGTCGACGCGTTTTTTGTAAAGCCAATCGAGGATCTGGCGTGCGCGATAGGAGGGTTCACCCAGGTTGCAAAGCTGCTCCTGAAGCTCGCTTAAAAGGAGAGATTTGAGATCACCCGAGCCGCCGCGGCGGCCACCTGGGGCTGCCCTCCGGGCGCTGCGCGGGTCGGTTTTGCTGGCGTTCGTCACTACAAAATGTATCGGACACCGCGGCTTGCATCAAACACCCGCAAAGGTACGTTCGTCGCGTGAAAGAACGCTTGGCGCTACGCGTAATTCTCTGTTTTGTCGTCGCATCGCTGCTCTCCGCATGTGCATCGTCCCAGGATTCGATGAGCAGTGATTCGGGCTCCCAGTCTGCCACGTCTGGCACGCCCGTTCCCGGGGAGAAAATGTCCGACGAGGGAAAGTTTACTCCGGGTGGGCCCGGTGCCAGCGGAAGCGTTCACTGGTGATCAGCACCGAGGAGCGTGTTCCCGGACTTCGAACGAGCATAAAGGCTGAAGGCTTTCAGCAGCCTTCTTTTGGCAGAGATTGTGCTTGATGGCGAAGACGCGCGGAGAAGACCTAGCCACGATGCACAGAACGCGCTCGCCACTCACTCTTGGTTGGGAGGCAGCGCGAGCTAACGCACTGCCAGCGTTAATTATTCAAGCGCTGATGCTGATGTTGCTCGTAAGTTTTTACACAAGTCAAACGGCATTCACGCTCCTTTCTCAGCTCGCCGAGCTAAAGCGTACACACGACATTTTATTTGTCGTCATCGCATCCGTGGCGGCGGGGGCATTTATTCCGGAGTTGTTTTTGATTCTTTTCTTTCAGCGAGGACGTCCCAGTCGTCGAAATCTTCGTAATTTGCTCTTCACCGTACCCGTTTGGGCACTCGACGGATTACTTGTCGACCTTTTGTACCGAAGTGAAGCAGCCTGGTTTGGAGACGTTGCAACACTGCCGGTCGTCGCGGCGAAAATCTGCGTCGATCAATTTGGTTATAATCCCATTTTCGCAGCGCCGTTTGGCGTGCTGACCTACGAATGGAAAAACAGTGGCATCTCGCTGCAGCCTATTCGCGATCTTTTTACATGGAACCATTATCGCGACAAAATCATTCCCACGCTGCTCGCAACATGGGCAGTCTGGATTCCACTGATGGCAATTATCTATTCCCTGCCCCTCGCCCTCCAATTTCCACTGTTCGGGCTGGCCCTAACGTTCTGGGTGTTGCTCCTCACCTACATGACGAATCGGTTTGCCGGGAAAATTGAAGCTGATGCGCCGCTCGCGTTGGCCACTGCGAAAGTCAAATAGTTAAAATTGTTACCCGCCTCAGGCGCGTTAAAAAGGAAGCTCCGAACAATTCGCGCACGGCTCGGTCCCTATTTTAACGATTTAACTCTTTTTAACCCTGTTAACCTTCCGCGAAATAACGCAACGCCTCGCAAACGCCCGCCCCATGCTGTCGCTCGGCTACATAACCGCCTGCGTTGCGCACCGCCCTTTGCACATCAGGGATCGCATTCGCCGGGCACGATGACATCGCAGCGACTTTTCCATTCAACATTGAAATATCGTTGTGATGATCGCCAGCCGCGAAGATGTTGGCGCGCGGGACTTCGATCAAACGTGCCAACTCAGCGAGCGCCGCGCCTTTGTGGTAATCGGTGTGGCAAAAACGCAGGTAAATACCGTTCCGTTGATAATCAAACTTTGGATGCCCGGCTCTTGCTTGCTCGATAAATTTGGCAATGTGTTCCACCTCTTCTTCATTTTCGGCTGCGAGGCCTTCGAGACGATCGGAATCGTAGATCAGACGGGCCTTTGTTTCCTGAGTCACGTAGTCGATGACTTCAGCGAGGACTGGCTGGGCTGAAGAGAACAACTCCGCATGATCGCGCGCGCAGCGATCGTTCCAATCGCCGAACGGTTCCCATTTGTCTCCGTTTCCGCCCGGACGAAAGACATCACGCTCGGTTGTTAGAATGAAATCCGGCCTGATCTGGAATTCGAAATTGGCTAGCCCAGATTCGAGCAGGTCAACCGAGCGCCCGGTGTTGATTGCCCACGTTGCCCCGGCATCCTGCAGCTCACGAATCAATTCCATGCAACGCCGATCCAGCGCCGGTTCACCAAGATGCGAGACCAGCGTGCCGTCGAAATCGGTGCTGAGCAATCGGATTCGCGAAGACATCGAATTAACTTAGGAATTGATTTCCGACATGCAATGCGTCGATTAGAAGCAAGGCTGCCAATAGCCACCAAGATCGACAATGAAATCCGCTTACGAACTAGCCATGGAACGGCTGGAAAAGGCGTCACCGTCCATCTCGCTTAGCGAAGAACAGAAAAAAGAAATCGCGGAAGTCGATTCCGTTTATCGGGCGAAAATCGCTGAGAAGGAGGTCTTCTTGAAAGATCAAATTCGCAAGGCGCATACCGCCGGGAATCTCGACGAAGTGCAATCACTCGAGAAACAGCTTGCCTCCGAAACGCGTCGGTTGCAGGAAGAGTGCGAAGCGAAGAAGGAAAAGTTGCGCAAGAGCTTTGACAAGTCGTTGTAGGGGCGTTCGCCGCGGCGACCGCCCAATCCGGCTATTTGGATTCCGCGTTTGACACAAACGCCGCTACGTCCGTGGGGTTGGACTCACCGCGTTTTGGCAGATCGGGGTCCAGAAAACCGAGCATATGCGCGCGCTTGATCGTGCGGACGCCTTCCTGTTTTTGTAGGTCTTCGATGCTTTGATGGAATTTTTCCATCTTTGTCCAATGCACTTTGGGCCGGAAATGGTGCTCGGCATGGTAACCGTTGTAGAAAAACAGCCAGTTGTAGATTTTTCCATAGCTGCTTACGCCCCAGGCAATCGGTTTATCGGGATTCGCTCCATAATGCCGATAGTAGCCGTTGAGATAACTAAAGCAGTGGCCGAGGTACCAGAACGGCAGGAAATAAAAAATGACGTAGCGCCAGTTAAACAAGAACATCACGAAAAGCGTGATCGCGAACGCTCCCAGTTCGAGGTTGACCCAGAAAAGATCTCCGTTCTTGCGTTTGCGCAGTTCTTTCTGGATCGCCCCCACGTCGTCGCGAAAAAAACTCAGGAACACGTAGCTCCATGGGTTTTCTGCCTCGCCGTGATGCCCGTGACGATAAATTGACAACCAATCAATGGTATCCCCCTTTTGGTCCTGCCGATCGGAATTCCCCTTGTGATGCTGCATGTGCACAGCGTCGTACATCGTCTGCGAGAAGCAGCAGGCGATCGATTGTGTGACTCCAAAAATGCGATTCACAGTTTTGGACCGGAAGAACGGATTGTGAATGAAGTTGTGCCCCACGCCGTTGATGTTCGCATTGACCATCAGCGAGTAGATGAACCCCAGAATCAGCATCAACCACAGCGGTGCATGCGGATAGAGGAAAAACAGTCCAACGAAATAAGCCAGATGAAATAAGGCGGCCAACGCGGGGATGGCATCCCAGCGCGTGTGCAGGAACAACCGGGAGTTTGTTGTCGGCCGCTCTATTCGAATAACTTCTGCATTCATTTTGAGAAAATTCGCGTACCAAAAACTTCGCTATAGAAAAGCTGTTGGCAAGTTTTGAAGATTGCCAAGGGCATTGCTAAACGCCTAAGTTAGCCGCTCCATGTTCGCGCTCCAACCGGAATTGAAAATTTTCAGCGGCTCCGCCAACCGTGATCTGGCCGAACGCATTTGCAAATACGTGGGTGCGCCACTGGGCCGGGCGACAATCAGCTCGTTTCCTGACGGCGAGACTTATGTAAAAATTGATGAAAATATTCGCGGGCACGACGTTTTTATCATTCAGCCAACCTGTCCGCCCACTAACCAGCACCTGATGGAGTTGCTGATCATGGTGGATGCGGCGCGGCGGGCCAGCGCTGATCGGATCACTGCGGTGATTCCGTTTTTTGGATACGCGCGCCAGGATCGAAAGGACCAACCGCGAGTCCCGATTACAGCCAAGCTGGTAGCGAATTTGCTGTATGCCTCGGGCGTGAACCGCGTCCTTACCATGGACTTGCATGCGCAACAGGTGCAAGGGTTCTTCGACATCCCGGTAGATCACCTCTATTCGCTCCCCGTTTTGATCAAGTATTTGCGAAAAGAGCTTACGGGAAAAACAACAGTTGTTTCTCCAGATTTAGGCGGGCTCAAAATGGCTTCAGCCTACGCCGAAGCATTGCACGCCAATCTCGCAATCGTGGCCAAGGAACGCCGAAGCGCCACGGAGACCGAAGCTTTATATCTCATCGGTGAAGTGGAAGGGCGCGATGTGCTGCTGGTCGATGACCTCACCGAGACGGCTGGGACGCTGACCTCTGCCGCAGAGCTTTTGAAAAAACGTGGTGCGCAGAAAATTTACGCCGGCGTGTCGCATGCCGTTCTGGTCGATATAGCGGTCGAGCGTTTGCAAAAGTCTCAAATTGCGGAATTAGTAACGACCAACAGCACGCCTGTGCGCGCCGTGAAAGGTTTTAAAACCACGGTGCTATGCGTTTCCGAGCTTCTCGGCGAAGGCATCAAGCGGATTCATAATGATGAGTCGGTCTCGTCGCTGTTCAACATAGAGAACGAAAAAAATGGCAAAACAGGTTAAGTTAAAGGCAGAGCCGCGGACCAATGTGGGTCGTTCGGGCGTACGCAAGCTACGAGCCCGCGGAATTATTCCAGCCGTCATTTACGGAGGAAAAGTCAAACCACAGCCCGTGCAGGTCGCCGCCCGGGACATCAATGCAATGATGAGTCACGCCTCCGGCGAAAACGTCCTGGTTGACCTCGAAATCGCGGGCGAAAAATCGAACCGGGCCGCGCTGGTACAGGAAGTGCAACATTCGCCGGTGGGTGGTGAGATTGTTCATGTCGATTTTCATGCCATTTCCATGGATGAGACCATCCAGGCGGAAGTCCCTCTCGAACCGACTGGCACTCCTGTGGGCGTTAAGACTTTCGGCGGACTGCTTGAGCAGAGTCTGCGGGCGCTAGCCATTGAGTGTTTGCCTCGTGATTTGCCAGATCGAATTACGGTAGACGTTTCGCAATTAAATATCGGTGATTCCATCCACGTGCGCGACATTCAAATGCCCTCCGGAGTAACTGCAAAAGTACCAGCGGATTTGACGGCATTTTCGGTAATGGCTCCGGTGGTCGAAGAAGAACCGGTTACAGTTGAAGCTGAAGCTGCCGCGGCCGCGGGCCCAGAAGTTATCACCGAGAAGAAGCAAGAGGGCGAAGCAGCTGGTGCCGCGCCGGCCGCAAAGGAAAAGGCTCCAAAGGAAAAAGAGCAAAAGAAGTAACCTTCTTGATTGCGGATTGCGAAAAATGCCAGTCCGGCTTGGACTGGATCGCGGCTTGAGCGGACGTGGAAGAATCGTCGATTCGCCTGGTAGTTGGACTGGGAAACCCAGGGTCGGACTACGCAACCACCCGACACAACATTGGTTTTATGGTAGCCGATCAGCTTGCCGCGCAGTTTGGATCAATTTGGGAGAAGTCGACTAAGTGGGACGCATTAATGGCCAAATGCGGCGATGTGTTTCTGGCAAAACCAATGAGCTACATGAACCGGAGTGGCTACCCGCTCCTGAAAATAGCGCAGTTTTACAAGATCCAGCCACCCGAGATTCTTGTGGTGCTCGATGATATGGCGTTGCCGCTTGGCCGCCTGAGATTGCGGGCCAGCGGTGGATCGGGCGGCCATAACGGCCTCGAATCGGTCATTGTGCAATTTGGTACTGAAGAAATTCCCCGTCTCCGAATCGGAATCGGAGAGGCTCCACCTGCGGCATCGGTCGATTACGTATTGAGCCGGTTCTTTGAAGAGGAAAAGCCGATTGTTAGATCCACAATCGATCGCGCAGTAGAAGCGGTGAAATGCGCGATTGACAATGATCTCATTTCCGCGATGAACATTTTCAACAAAACTGACGAACCATGAAACACCGTTACGAAGCTCTGCTTGTGCTGAACACACAAGGCCGGGAAGACACAGTCAAGGAAGTCGTCGATCGATTGGAATCCGAATTCCAACAAGAAGGCGCCCAGATCGAACAAGTGCAGAAAATGGACAAACGCCCGTTTTCCTACGCAGCCGGCTCGCTGAGCGGCGGATATTACGTTAACTTTGTCTTCAACGCTGAACCGGAGTCGATTGCAAAACTGCGGTCAAAATTCAAGCTCGACCCGGAGGTTTATCGCCAAAGTTACCAGCGAGTCGAGGAAAGGAAGGAAAAGCCTGCAAAAAAGATGGCGAAAGCGAAGTGACTTGGTTATAAGCGGGAATGGCCAGTTTTAATAAAGTCATTCTGCTTGGAAATCTCACGCGCGACCCGGAAGTGCGCTATACCCCCAAAGGCAGTGCGGTGTGCGATCTCGGCATCGCGGTCAACCGGGTTTACACAACTGAGGGCGGCGAAAGACGTGAAGAAGTTACCTTCGTCGATGTTGTGCTGTGGGCACGCCTGGCCGAGATCGCCGGCGAATATTTGAGGAAGGGCAGACCTGTTTTTATCGAAGGCCGTCTCCAAATGGATAGCTGGGATGACAAGCAGACTGGGCAAAAGCGGACCAAACTTCGGGTCGTAGGTGAAAGTATGCAATTGCTGGGTAGTCGCCCCGGGGGCGCCGCCGGGGAGGCCGCCGAGGAAGATCGAGTAGGCACCAGCGCCGGCAGCAAAACCGCCGCACCGCCGAAGTCGGCAAAGCCGACAGAGCGAGACGACGACGAAATTCCCTTCTAGAAATAGCGCGAGCCTCCAGCTTGCGGCTTACAAATGAACGCGACGGAAGCCTGTATCGCGCTCAACATGCTGCCAACAATCGGGCCTGTACGATTGCGAAAATTGCTGCAGGTATTCAGGCAGCCACAACAAATTCTCACAGCGAAACGCAACGAACTCCGAAAAGTCGAAGGAATCGGGAGTGAAGTAGCGGATCAAATCAGTAACTGGGAGTCGATTGTCGATCTCGGTGCGGAGCTTGACCGAATTCGCGAATGTGGCGCCACAGTCATCACCCAGGAATCGCCGTCATACCCCAAGTCACTTCGAGAGATTCATGCGCCGCCGATTGTGCTTTACGTTTGGGGTGAACTGCAAGAGCGCGACCATCACGCAATCGGCATCATCGGCGCGCGACGAACTACACATTACGGCGTCGAATCCGCAAAAAAGCTCGCATATCAGCTCGCCTATGCGGGATTGACTGTCATCAGCGGACTCGCTCGTGGCATCGACACCGCCGCACATCAAGGGGCGCTGGCAGCAAAAGGCCGCACGATCGCGGTGATCGGCTCCGGACTGGCGAAGCTTTATCCGCCAGAGAACGCTGCGCTTGCTGAAAGAATTCGAGAGGGAAACGGCGCAATCGCGTCCGAATTTTCCATGGAAATTGAACCAGACCGTCAAACCTTCCCGATGCGCAACCGGATCATTTCCGGCTGGAGTCACGGCATCCTGGTTGTGGAGGCAGGCTTGAATAGTGGGGCGCTCATCACGGCGTCGCAAGCACTTGAACAAGGCAGATCCGTTTACGCGGTACCTGGCCATATCAACGCGCCGAGCGCGATGGGATCCAATCGTCTTATTCAGCAAGGCGCCAAGCTGGTCATGGATGCCAGCGACATCCTGGATGATCTGCAGATTCTTTTACCTGAAACGAAACCATCCGCCGAAGCAGCCGCACGCCCATTACCACCTCTTACCGAGGACGAGCGCCGCATCTACGACGCCATCGAAGCGACGGAGACGTCAATTGATGAAATCACAGAGAAAACGAGGCTGCCGAGCGCGGCAGTTTCATCCACCCTGTTGCAATTGGAACTGAAACGTTTGGTCAAACAATTGCCGGGAAAATATTTTGTAAAGCTGGGATAGGTATTATGTTATGCGGATTTCCTAAGGCACGCGTGCCTAAAAAATCTCTCCCACTTGCAAAAGCCCTGTAAGTGGGTTCGATTCCAGCCCCCATGTCCAAGTCTCTCATAATTACAGAGAAGCCATCGGTCGCCGGTGACATTGCCAAGGCGCTGGGCGGCTTCAAAAAAGGCAAGGACTTCTACGAGAACGAGAAATATCTCATCTCGTGGGCGGTCGGCCACCTGTTTGAGCTCGCAGTACCCGCTTCGATGAAGGCGCAGGACAAGTGGGACATGAAAAAACTGCCCATTATGCCGCCGGAATTTGAACTGGCGCCAGCGGAAAAAATGGGCAGCCGCGTCAATGTTCTTCGCAAGCTCATCAAAGATAAAAATGTCGCGGACATCATCAACGCATGCGACGCCGGGCGCGAAGGTGAATTGATCTTTCGTTACATCATCCAATACGCCGGCACGAAAAAAACGATCAACCGCCTCTGGCTGCAATCGATGACGACCGAGGCGATTCGGGAGGGGTTTGCTCGATTGCGCAGCGACGCTGAAATGCAACCGCTGGCCAGCGCAGCGCGGAGCCGGAACGAGGCGGACTGGCTCGTCGGCATCAATGCGACGCGCGCGTTTACTCTGCGGCTCAGCGGGGGGCGGGGAAGCACAGTGACTTCCCTTGGCCGCGTGCAGACACCGACGCTCACGATCATTGTTGACCGCGAGAGAAAGATTCAGGAGTTCAAGCCGCGCGAGCTACATGAGGTCACCGGTAGATTTCGCGCTGCAGCAGGTGAATATGCGGGGCGGTGGTTCGATGAAGCGTTCAAGAAAGACGAGACTGAAATTGAGCGAACACAGAGACTGCTAGACCGGCTCCAGTTGAATCTGTCGGATGCGGAGCAGCAACTTGACTCTGTAAACGGCTCGCTTTGGGACGAGCACCGTACCGCGCCGCGATTGTGGCATCGCGAAATTGCGGACGCCATTCAGCGCAAGTGCACTGGAAAGGATGGGATCGTCGAGCTGGAAGAAAAGAAGCCGACGACACAAATTGCGCCACAACTGTATGACCTCACGACCTTGCAGCGCGAAGCAAACAATCGCTTCGGCTTTTCGGCGAAACGCACATTGCAAATTGCGCAGGCCCTTTACGAGAAGCACAAGGCCATCACCTATCCGCGCACCGACTCCCGGGCGTTGCCGGAAGATTATCTGCCTACAGTAAGATCGACGTTGGCCAAGATCGATAATCCATTCGCTCGAAAGGCGCTCGATAACAATTGGGTTAAGCCCAATAAACGTATCTTCAACAACGCAAAAGTGGGCGATCATTTTGCAATTATTCCAACCGGCGCGGTTTCACACTCACTCGATGAGTACGAGCGCAGGATCTTCGATCTCTTAGCGAAGCGATTTGTGGCTGTATTCTTTCCACCCGCGCAATACGAGAATACGACTCGAATCACGCGTGTCGAAGGAGAGCCGTTCAAGACCGAAGGAAAAATTCTGGTCGCGCCCGGGTGGCTGGAAGTTTATGGCCGCGAAGCCGTCAGTGAAAAGCCGGAAGAAAATTTGCCGCCAGTGACACAAGGCGAACACGTCGCGACAATCGCCATCGAAATCAAGACGGATCAAACCAGGCCACCGGCTCGCTATAGCGAAGCGACCATCCTCGGCGCGATGGAAGCTGCCGGAAAACTTATCGAAGACGAAGAACTGCGCGATGCGATGAAGGAGAAAGGCCTCGGAACACCGGCCACTCGCGCGTCCATCATCGAAACCTTGATTTCGGCGCATTACTTGACGCGACAGGGAAAGGAATTGCAGCCAACGGCAAAGGCGATCCAGACTATCACTCTTCTAAAAAATGCGGTGCCCGAGCTCACCAGTCCCGAGCTCACCGGCGAATGGGAATTTCGTTTGCGCGAAATCGAGCATCGCAAGCTTACGCGCGACGCATTCATGAGAGATATTCGGCATTTGACCGAGGAAATTGTCGGCAAGGCGAAGCATTTTCATCCCGATGAGCATATGCCCGACAGCGAGCCGTTCGGCACGTGTCCGAAGTGTGGTTCGCCCATCATCGAACGATTCAAGAGTTTCACCTGCACAAACGAGCAATGCGATTTCACGGTTTGGAAAACTATTGCCGGCCGACTCTTAAGCCGCGAGGAATTTGAGACTCTCGTCCGGGATAAACAAGTCGGGCCTTTAAGCGGTTTTCGCAGCAGGAAAGGCACGCGTTTCCCCGCGGTGCTCAAGCTAAGCGACGATTTCAAGGCTGAATTTGATTTCGGGCCGAACGGCCAGGAGAACGGTGCTGCTCAACCGGTAGATTTCTCAGGAAAGGAACCGCTTGGCAAATGTCCAAAATGTGGCGGGCGCGTGTTCGAGTTGGGAATGAGCTACATTTGCGAAAATTCAGTAGGCCCCAACAAGACGTGCGATTTTCGCGCTGGCAAAGTTATCCTGCAACAGCCGGTAGACCCCGAGCAGGTGAAAAAACTGCTTAGTGCTGGCAAGACTGATTTGCTTCCGCGCTTCATTTCCCGCAAAGGAAGACCGTTCAAAGCATTCCTGGTGGTCACCGAGAAGAAAGACGTAGGATTCGAATTCGAAAAGCGCGAGCCAAAGACAAAAAAAGATCGAAAACCCAGTGAACCGGTCGCCAAAATCGATTTCTCAGGACAAGAGCCGCTCGGCAAATGTCCAAAATGCGGCGGAAAGATTTTTGAAACTGAGAATAGTTACATCTGTGAACGTTCTCAGGCTGACCGAAAGCCATGCAAATTTAAGCTAAGCAAAACGATTCTCGGTAAAGACATTCCAAGGGAGCAGGCGCAGAAGCTACTAGCAACGGGGAAAACCGATCTCCTCGAGGGTTTCATCTCGAAAAGAGGGCGCCCGTTCTCTGCTTACCTGAAACTGGAAGACGAGAAAGTCGGTTTCGAGTTCCCCGAGAAACCCGTTCGCGAGAGAGAATCAAAAGAAACAAACACGATTTAGCCTGGTAGGTCACGACCGCTGGGCGTGCCAAGCAGATCGACCTCCACGCGTGACTTGTGCTTCACACGAGCGCGGCGCAAAATAAAATAAGCTCGTGCGAAAAAAGACCGCTCTCGTCGTTCTTCTCGCAGCGCTCTGCTTCATACTGGGATTGGTTACAGCTTTTTACTTCCCGATTCCTGCACACCTCGGTGCAGTTCTGACAAGGCTTCTGCAAGGGAGAGTCCGTCCGTTTATGGTTAGCCGAAATTTCAACGAGACAATCGGCTATGTCACCGACAGGAAAGCAGGGTCTGTCGTGGATGGGAACGTCACCTACCTTGGCGAATACGCGGGACAGGCTTCGTACGGCATGATAAACGTCGAAGTGCCGCAGCATCATCCATTCAGCTCGGCCATCGACGGCAGTGCGATCAAGAAGGTGGACTCGATTCCCTATCCGGCGTTTCTCCAGTTCCTTCATGATCAGTCCGGAAAACCTTTAGTCATTTGGATCCACGGTTACCGAGCCTCATTTCCCCTCAGCACGGTACATTGCGCGCAGGTCGCGCGCGCCCTAAACATCGACGCAAACGTTCTTACGTTCGATTGGGCAAGCAACGAATCGGTCTTTGGCTACACGCGCGACGTGCTTCAGATCCCTCACTCCACAAAGCATCTGGTTGATCTGCTGGAGGCAATAAACAACGAAGTTAAGCCGCCAAAAATCATCATCATCGCGCACAGTCTTGGCTGCAGACTAGTGTGTTTGGCTTTGGAAAAGTTATACAACGATCCAAATCTCGAGAACCTGAAACTGGATCACGTAATATTTATCGCTCCCAATGTGGATAGAGAAGATTTTGATCAAAACTTTAAGCCTGCACTGCAAGCTTTGGTCAACCGGTTGACGATCTATGTTGCCTCCGACGACAACGTCCTGTTGCTAGGCAAACTCCTATACAACGTCGATTCGATCGGTCTGCCGGAGCGATTCTCGCCGGAGACAAATCTGGACGAGATTCAGACCTTTCTGTATTACGAGAAACAGCTTCCCGGGAAGATTGACCTAGTCGATGTTTCTTTCTCCTCGAAAGAGGACTTTCTCAAAAAGCATCGTCTCTTTCTTGAGAGACCTGTCCTGGAAGATTTGTATTGGCTAATCCGCGATGATTATCCGGCAGCAAAACGACATCTCCTAAAATACAACGGAAGTAAGACCTCAACTGATTATTGGGTCATCCCGCCGTAATTAGTAATTTTTCGCAGCCTGTTGACCTGCAGGTTCAACGTGCTGTTGCACGTGATGCACCATCGCCACCGCGGCGATCAGAATCATTGCTGCGATCACTTGGTGCGCGTGAAGTGTGGCGTGAAAGATTCCCCACGTGATGCAGACTGCCGCGAGCGTCTGCATCATTTCAAAATAACCGGCTGTTGATGCGCGCGTAAGATGAAGTCCTTGAAAATAAATCAAGAGTGGAATTCCGCCCGAGACCGACGCCAAAAACAACAATAAAACGATTGCCTTAGCGGCGTGTGTTTGCGCCGCCGCCGGCCAAAGGGCTGCCCCGTGAAATTTGCCGTAGGCCAAAAGAATTACCGTCATGCATGCGAGGCCGATGACGATCCGCATGCTCGAGGCAAGCCGAAGCGACATGCCAATCATCACGCCGCGGCCGGCCACGGTAGAGAGCCCCCAAAAGAGCGCGCAGATCAGCGCGTACCCTGAGCCAAGATTCAGGCCGGCGCGCTCGAAAGAGAGACCGATCATTGTTGGATGCGAGACAGAAACCAAGACACCTGCGATGATTGCGATGGCGGCGTAAAGGAAGAAGCGATGGGCAAGGCGGTCGCCAAAAAGCAGAAACGCTCCAACGGTTGATATAACAGGCTGGATGTTCAGAACGACATTCACCACGGTCGGGTTCCCGTACTTTAGTGCCAGCGTGAAGAAGATTGTGCCGACGGCCGAGCCGGCGAAGCCTGAGAACAAAAGATAACCCCACGTCCTTGGTTGGACTTTTGGAATTTCGCGCAAGCGCGGAATTAATATCGGCAGGAACATGATCAGAATGAGCACATGTTCCCAAAAGACGATTACCTTGGCGTCAAACAGCTCGTTAAGTGGAATGCGCCAAGCGCTCTCCGTCCCCCACAACGCAGCTCCCAGACCGACGAGCCACGGACCATAGTGAGCGCTGTGTCTCCCGCGTTCTTGCATTTGCAAGCGTGTATCGTCGGTCGTGCGTTGCGTCAATCTGAGCGTCGTTGCGCCTTTCAATGAAAGTGATGCGAGGACGCATCGCGCTTTAAAAGCATTCGTGCGAAATTTATCGTGGGCGATTTCGCGTTTTCGCGAAAGCTTAGAAGTGCGAAACCGTCCTCGCGTCGCTTTTTCCGACTTGCCCTGACAATTCGCACCAACAAACAAAGAAGCGTTGACACCACAACGAATGGTATGGTAATTGGCATTCCCATACTATGCGTTGCCCCAAGTGCGGGTCCCGTGATGACAAAGTCATCGACTCCCGTCAGTCGCGGGATAGCTCCAGTATCCGTCGTCGTCGTGAATGTCTGAAGTGTGAGTATCGCTTTACTACGTACGAGGAGATCGAGCGTTCTGATCTGCGTGTCGTGAAACGTGATAGAACCCATGAACCATTTGATCGGCGTAAACTGGCCGCCAGCATCGCGAAAGCTTTCGAAAAACGTTCCACCAGTCTTCTCACCTTGGAAGACACTGTGGATGAAATCGTGCACGAGCTTGAAACGAGCGGTCGTGAGGTTCCTTCGTCCCTAATTGGCGCCAAAGTGCTTGAAAAACTGCGTGGGATTGATGAAGTGGCCTACTTGCGTTACGCCTCAGTGTATCAGCAGTTTCAGGACGTCGATCAATTTGTGGATGCCATTCATACCCTCGGGCGCCGCATAAAATCGAATGCACTCCAGCGGGAATTATTTCCGTCTGAGGCTCCGCAGAATCCCGCCCCTGGATCACACAATATTCCAACCCTTAAGAAACATGGTCGCGTTTAAAGAGGAATTTCCATATCTCCGCACAGATTCGGGACAACTGTTCGAATTCAATCGCGATTGGCTGCACGCGGCGATCACGCGCGCGGCTGACGAAGCTGGCTACCCCAGTTGGTGGTTGACCGATCACGTGACCGAAAGCATCGCCTTTTACCTGCACCTGCGAAACGACGAAAGCGTGGTCGCATTCAGTCAGTTGTCGCAGACTGTGCGGTATGTTTTGAAGGCGATCGGTTACAAAGAGATCGTGCCCTTTTTCGCGCCGGCGCCACCGCCCATTTGCATCTCTTTGCTCGACGTCGCTTTCCATGCTGGCGCGGGCTACGAGCTCGCGTTTTTTGATCTTTTGGAAAAGCGGATTAACAGCTTGATCGAAATTGGCGCCGATAATCTCCAGCTTTGCTCCCTGCAGGCTTGCGTAAAGCATCTTCGCGGAGTGAAGACCTGGACACGAGCCTGCGACGCTTTGCGTGAGGAAATTGTCTGCTTTGTGCGCGAAAGACTAACGTCTGCAATCGACCCCACAGTTGCGAGAGTCGATTGTTCGCTGCGTTAAGGATGTTCATTTGCATCGCCCGAAATCGTCGAACCACAATGCGTTTCGCGTTTGAATTACTGCTAGAATGCGCAGATTTACCCGAATCCTCTAGGTGACCCATCACTTCACGACATGACCATTTTTGAGAAAATCATCGCGCGCCAAATTCCAGCGAAAATCATCTGGGAAGATGATGATGCCGTCGCTTTTCACGACGTTAATCCACAAGCGCCCGTGCACGTGCTAATCGTGCCCAAGAGAGTGGTTCCTCGCCTTTCAGATGCGAAGGACGACGATCGCGCGCTGCTCGGCAAATTGCTTTTGGTCGCGCGAGACCTGGCGAAGAAACTGGAGTTATCCAGCGGCTATCGCGTCGTCATCAACTGCGGGCCAGATGCGGGCGAAAGTGTTCCCCACTTGCATGTGCATCTTCTTGGTAAGCGCGCGTTAGCGTGGCCGCCTGGATAGCGCGGCAAGTGACACCGCCGCGGCTTCGGACAGCCCAAGGCGCTTTCCCTATCAACGAAAAAGCGCGCCTTTAAACGAGCGCTATTGGCTGATCAGCGTCCAATCGATTCCGACCACACGCTGGTCCGCGAACTGTTTCAATGACTTGGGAAAAACGAGATGAGTGGCGCCTTTCTTCTCTTTGAAGCCAGCAATTCCAAAGTCCGTCCCGCTTTCGGTCTTCAGAATGGTCATGACTCGATTATTCTTTAGCTGCGCCTGCAGGTGCCGATCGGCAGATGGTTTTTGCCAAAGAGTGTAAACGCCCGGCTTGCCGCATTTCTCAGTGACCTGCGAAAAGCGTACCTTCTTAGTCTTGAGGAGCTTCATAACTCAGCGGTTAATGGCGCGCCTGTCGGTTGCGCTTACCGAAAAAGTCCGCCAGAGAACTACGGCAAGGAGGATCAAACTACCGTTGCTGCATTCCTGCCCTGGCGGGATTCGTAAGTCCTCAATCCATAGCCCCTGACGGAAAACGAATTTCTCAGCAACATTGGCATCGCGCAACCCTCTAACGCCGTCGTGCAAAAGCGGCGAACATTGACAAGCTGTGACGCTTCTGTTTGCATCCACGGCGTGAAATGGTTCTCGTTGCTCTTGCTGACTTTTCTTATGGCGACTGTGGAGTCCTGCACAACACTCGTTAACCGGCGCGATCTTTACAGTCCTGAACCAGGACCAGATTCGCTGGAAGCGGCGCGTCAGTGGTACGGCGTCACAACGGCAACGACCACTCGAAGCGAAGATATCGTTCAGCCACGCGGCGTGCGCCGATACTAGCTAGACTCTGATTCTTGAGCCTCTAACGATAAGGGACAAAGCGTTGTTAACCGAATGGCAGGTTCGCCTTGACGCGAGCGACATCCGTTTCGTCCACGCGCGCCGCTTTGCTCAAATGGCGCTTCCGCTTTGCACTTTTTCCTGACAGCAAATGGCGTCGAGAAGAGTGCGCCCGCAAGACTTTGCCCCGTGCCGTGATCTTAAAGCGTTTTGCCACCGCTTTACGGGTTTTACTGCGAGCGATTGGCTTTGGCATAGGGCGACAACATAGTAGGCCGTTAGGTTTTCACAACCGCCTTTTGTTGTTCGTCTGGTTGCTTTGCTCAAATGTTCGCATCGTGCGTTAAGCGCTTGCTGGCAATCGTTTTGGAGTGGAACGTTGCTGAAATTTTCGAGGATGAATGAATCACAGAAACGAAAACCGCGCGTCATAATCGTCGGCGCTGGATTTGGCGGACTTCAGGCGGCGAAGAAGCTTGCAGGCAAGAATGTGCGGATCACAGTGATTGACCGCACAAATTACCATCTTTTTCAGCCTTTACTCTACCAAGTCGCGACCGCAGCGCTCTCACCGGCAGACATCGCGGCTCCGGTGCGCTCTGTGCTGAGCAAATCCAAGAACGTAGAGGTGATCCTCGCCGAAGTGGAGTCCGTGGACGTCGCGGCCAAAAAAGTTAAAACGCCCGACTCGGAATTTGACTACGATTACCTGATCCTCGCGACTGGCGCACGGCATTCCTACTTTGGACATAATGATTGGGAGAAACTGGCGCCCGGATTGAAAAGTCTCGAAGACGCGATTGAGCTCAGGCGCCGGATTCTCATGGCATTCGAATATGCCGAAAAAACTGACGATGAAGCAGCGCGCAAGGCGGCGATGACCTTTGTGATCATCGGTGGCGGACCGACCGGTGTGGAAATGGCGGGAGCAATTGCAGAAATCTCCCGTCACACGTTAGCAAAAGATTTTCGCCATATCGATCCGTCCCGGGCGCGGGTCATTCTCATCGAAGGCGATTCGCGCTTGCTGTCTGCCTTTCCCGAGGACTTATCGCAAAGCGCTCAAAAACAGCTCACACATCTCGGCGTGGACGTGCGCACGGGCGTGCGAGCAACGAATCTTACTGAGGACGGAGTGCAACTGGGCGACGAATTCATTCCCTGCCGTGTGAAAATCTGGGCAGCCGGCAACAATGCGTCGTTCATTGGCAAAACACTCGGCGCGTCAACAGACAGGGTCGGCCGCATCGTTGTGAACGATGACCTTAGCATTCCCGGCCACTCTGAAGTTCAGGTCATCGGCGACCTGGCGAACTTCTCGTGTCAGACCGGAGAACCATTGCCGGGCGTATCGCCTGTAGCGATCCAACAAGGGCGCCACGCTGCGCGCAACATTCTTGCAATGATTAAAGGGCGCAAACCTCAACGCTTTCATTATTGGGACAAGGGAAGCCTGGCAACAATTGGGCGGAACAAAGCGGTTGCCGATCTAAAATTCATCCATTTGAGTGGTCTTCCCGCGTGGCTGGCGTGGTTGTTTGTGCACATCATCTTCCTGGTCGGTTTTCGAAACCGCTTGCTCGTCCTTTTTCAATGGGCTTGGGCGTATTTTACGTTCGATAAAGGCGCGCGGTTGATCACCCGCAATTTTCAATCGGAGCAAAGACCGCCGGCGTGAAATAGTTAGCGAAATAACTATTTAAGATTTTTCTTCCTTGCTCACGGCGGCGAAACGTGATCGTAAATCGGGGAATCGTTAAATCCCTAAATGCGAAAATCTCTCGCGCACATCAACGTGCGCAATCGTCAGCGAAAAATCCCAGTCGATGTGGCCGATGTTCAGGTATTCGCAGGGAAAGCGATAGGCCGTTGCCTGCAATTGCACAAGCAGAGGAACACGGACTTGAGGAAATTGAATAAGGTTTTCGTCTGGCTCATTTCGGATCGACGAATGGCTTCGTTACATCGCAAATTTATGCATCAGACGGGTCCGACAGACGTGCTCACGTTTCAACACGGCGAAATCTTTATCAGCGTCGAGACAGCGAAGAGGCATGCCCGCGCGTTTCGGAACTCTCTTGCGAGCGAGCTTTGCCTCTACATCGCCCATGGGCTTTTACATTTGCACGGGTTTGATGATCGAACACCGGCTGCCACGCGGAAAATGAAAGCTATGCAGAAGAAAATTGTTCGTAACTGTGGCCGGGACCGATGATCCCAACAGAACAAATAATTCCGGAGTCGGTATCCCCGATTCTCGCATACAGCAGCCTACAGCTGTTTGAACTGAGGGCGTCGTATGTTAGCGTTTCCACCATGAGTCGCGAGCGACGGCGGGGCGTCGGATGCCGGGCGCAGAGCAAAGATACAGAAGGAACGACTCATGTTTTGGATGAGACCGGCTCTGTAACGACTGCGGAGCCCACCAAGGAAACGCGCTCAGAAGAAGATTTCGATCTTCCCTGGCAGGTGGTGGTCCACAATGATCCGGTGAATTTAATGAGCTATGTGACAATGGTTTTTCAACGGGTGTTCGGCTTTCCGCGCGAGAAAGCCGAAAGACATATGCTTGAAGTGCATCAGAAGGGACGTTCGATTCTGTGGGCCGGCATGCAGGAGCCTGCCGAGCTTTATGTCCAGCAGTTACACGGCTATCTTCTGCTCGCCACCCTGGAAAAGATCAGTTGATATGGAGATTTGCCGGCTTAACGACCAGATCGAGATCTCCGAGCTGGACCCGTTTCTTGCCGAGCTCCTTCGGCAGATTCCCGTAAGCGCAAGCCCGGACGGGGTGCCAACCGCCGAGCAACGTCTTTTCAGTTCCCCAACAAATGGAAAGGAACCGGAGCTTTGCGCTGAGTGGGAGCAGTACGTCGAACCTGAGCTGCGGCGCCTCTTTCAAAACGCAACCGAAACCGTGGCTGGCGATTTGGAGCAACTAAATGGCAATGAAAAAAGTCTGGCGAATCGTACCCTGCGCATTCCCGCCAAGCATACCGATGCCTGGCTGAGCGCACTCAATCAAGCGAGGCTGGTCATCGCCGCAAAGAATAACTTCACCGAAGGCGAATTAAGCGACCATTTTCGCTCACCCATCGGATCACGCCGAGACCTGAGTCTGTTCCAAATAAACTTCTACGGTTTTCTCCAGGAATTTATCCTGCGCGAACTGGACTGTTGAGGCAGAAGAGCTTACGACTACACTTCCTTCCGGGCGCGCACCATCGCCATCAGCCGGTCTTTGATTGCGCCTGAGGCTTTCGCAGGACGCAGACTCAGCACAAATGCTTCGTGCAACCCGTAGCACTCGCCGATGTAATCTTCGGCCTTTTTCCCAAATTTTTTGCGCGCTTTTTCGAATTCCTCCAACTCCTCCGCCTCCAACGCGCCAATAACGTAGAGCCGTGATTGGTTCTGGAATTCCTTAAAGTTCACCTTTCAACTCCTTGAGCCCGTCATAGATTTTTTTAAGTCCAAGTTCAAGCCTGGTCTTCACCGTTCCTAATGGTGTATTCGTTTTAGCGGCGATTTCGCGCTGGCTCATACCTCGAAAAAATGCGAGGTCGATAGCCTGTTGTTGGGCTGGTGGAAGGCCGGCGATCACCTTGCGAATGAGCTCACGCGTATCACTGAGCACGATCTCCTCTTCGGTCGTATTATGTGCCCATGCATCGGGCTGTTGTTCAGTCTCATTTTGCAGACGTTCCTCTGCGCGCGCATAGGCCTGCTTTTTCCGCAACCCATCAATCGCCCGTCGCCGGGCCAATGTCACCATCCAGCCCAGCGGTTTGCCCTTTTGGGACGAGAAGTTTTTCGCCTGGTTCCAAATCTCCATGAATATCTCCTGCAAGAGATCATCGGCCTCGGCTTCGTTGTGAACCACACGCAGAATAAGCGCCTTCAAAATGCCGTTATATCTGTCATAGAGCTGCGAGAGCGCATCGGGGTCCTCCGCTTGGATGGCATTCATTAATTGCAAGTCACTCGGAGCTCCGGGCTCGATTTGCGGGGCAACAGAGACGGATGGCGGTCGCGATTTTATCAGGCGCGCACGTTTCCTTGACTTGCGAGGTGCGGAAGAAATGAGTTTGGCTCGGTCCATGAAAGTTTAGGAACTTGGAATAAATCAATCAGCGAAGTGCGACGGACTCGCCATTTAGCTCCTTAAGCTGCATGAACAACTTCGTCCACCGGTTTCCAACCGTGATAAAAAGACGGATGATTCGAGTCTGGCAATTTTTCAACCGATGATTGCGCGCAGCGTTTTGTGCGTCAAAGGTTAAACGCATGGCGCAAGGCGAGACTCAAACGAGCGTGGATCCATTGTGGTACAAAGACGCAGTCATCTACGAGATGCACGTCAAGACCTTTTGCGACAGCGACGGCGACGGAATGGGCGACTTTCGCGGACTGATCGAGAAACTGGACTATCTTCAGGAACTCGGTATCACTGCCATCTGGCTTCTGCCGTTTTATCCGTCGCCGCTACGGGATGACGGATACGACATCGCCGATTACTTCGACGTCAATCCAAATTTCGGCACTCTCGATGATTTCCGTGCATTCCTTGACGCAGCGCATGCACGAAATCTGCGCGTTATCACGGAGCTGGTGATCAATCACACTTCCGATCAAAACCCGTGGTTTCAAAAGTCCCGGCGGGCTGTAGCCGCGGCCGGCGCCGGCATCTCCAATAACGATCTCGCCTACAAAGACTTCTATGTGTGGAGTGACACTCCGGAAAAATACAAGGATTCGCGAATCATTTTTAAAGATTTCGAAACATCGAACTGGGCATGGGACCCTGTCGCAAAAGCTTATTACTGGCATCGCTTTTATTCGCACCAGCCCGACTTGAATTTTGATAACCCGGCAGTGCACGATGCCGTGGAGAAAGTCTGCGATTTTTGGCTCGATCTAGGCGTAGATGGACTTCGTCTTGATGCGATCCCGTACCTTTATGAACGGGAAAACACGAGCTGCGAGAATCTGCCAGAAACGCATCAATATCTCCGCAAGCTCCGCGCCCACATCGACGCGAAATTTCCAAATCGCATGCTGCTTTCGGAGGCGAACCAATGGCCCGAAGATGCAGCCGCTTACTTCGGCAACGGCGACGAATCGCACATGAATTTTCACTTTCCGCTCATGCCGCGCATGTTCATGGCGCTGCAGATGGAGGACCGCTTTCCTATCATCGATATCCTGGAACAGACTCCGTCGATTCCCGAACAGTGTCAGTGGGCGATGTTTCTTCGCAACCATGACGAGCTAACCCTGGAAATGGTTACGGATGAGGAGCGCGACTACATGTATCGAGTTTACGCTACCGATCCGCACGCTCGCATTAACCTTGGAATTCGCCGGCGCCTTGCGCCATTGCTCGTAAACAGCCGGCGCAAAATCGAGTTGCTCAATATACTGCTGTTCTCAATGCCTGGTACTCCGATCATTTATTACGGAGACGAGATCGGCATGGGCGACAATTTTTATCTCGGTGATCGCAACGGCTGCCGGACCCCAATGCAGTGGAGCCCGGACCGCAACGCCGGATTTTCCAGAGCAAATCCGCAGCAGCTTTATCTGCCGATTACGATCGACCCGGAGTATCACTACGAAGCCATTAACGTGGAAAATCAGCAGAAAAATCTCTCTTCGTTACTCTGGTGGACGCGCCGGGTTATCGCCATGCGGAAAAATTTCAAGGCGTTTTCGCGCGGTTCGCTTGAATTTCTTTATCCAGACAATCCCAAGGTTCTCGCGTTCCTTCGCCGGTACGAGGACGAAACCATTCTAGTGGTGGTAAATCTCTCGCGCTTTGCGCAATCGGTGGAGCTGGATATTTCACGCTTCTCCGGCTGTGTGCCGATGGAAGTTTTTAGCCGGAATCTCTTTCGGCCAATTAGAAAATCCCGTTATGTCATCACGCTGGGTCCGCATGCGCATTACTGGTTCGCCCTGCACGCGCCGACCGACGGACGCCGTGCGCCAAGAAAGAAAATTGTGCCAGTAATTAATGCGCCGATGGAGCTAGAGACGCTGCTGGCAAATAGCACCCGCGCTGCCATCGAAGGCGAAATTTTGCCCAGATACCTTCAGACCTGTCGCTGGTTCGGTTCAAAAGCGCGGACTTTTCGCAATCTGAGAGTCGTTGAGCAGTCTTCGATCTCGGAAGATGCCCAGAGCGCTCAACTTTGGTTCGTAGAAGTCAATTATCTCGATGCGCCCACGGAGACATATGTTTTGCCTGTCGAGATTGCGTCCGGCGACGCCGCTCGCGCTATTTCTCAGGCCGCACCGCACGCCGTGATCGCGCGTTTCGAAGATAGCGAGGAGAGCATTCTGTTTGATGCAATCTGGGATCTAAAATGCCGTTCTCGGTTGTTTGACACAATCCTGAGGCATCAGACCATGAAGGGGCGGGCTGGAGAACTCGTTGGCGTCACAGCTAAGGCGTTCGAAGCTGATCAATCCACTAATCCTGGAAATTCGCAGGTGTTAGGTGTGGAGCAGAGCAATTCCTCCATGCTTTTTGATAACAAATTTTTCCTGAAGCTCTATCGCAAGATCGACGATGGCGTGAATCCCGATGTCGAAATAACTCGGTTTCTTACAGAGCACACCAAGTTTCCAAATGTGCCGGCGTTCGTTGGCGCGATCGAATATCGCCGTGCGAAAACGGAACCGACTGTGGTGTGTTTGCTGCAAAGCGCCGTGGCTAACCAAGGTGATGGCTGGTCGCTCACCTTGGACGCAGTCGGCCGCTACTACGAGCGGGTGCTTGAGCGCAAAGCCGACCTTCAGAATGAAATCGCGCCCCCGGGAACGCTACTCGATGAGCTGTTCGGCGGCGTTTATCCTGAGAAGATGAAGCTGCTCGGAGAACGCACCGGCGAATTACATCTCGCTCTCGCCTCCTATCCGGATGATCCGGCCTTCCAGCCGGAACCGTTCAGCGCGATGGCGCAACGCTCGGTTTACCAAAACATGCGGGCGTCGCTGCGACGCGCGTTTACTCTTTTGGAAAAGAAATTGTGCGACCTTCCGGCGACGTTCCGCGACGAGGCGAAAGAAGTGCTAGGCGCTGAACAAGAGATCCTCGCACGCGAAAAACGACTGCTCGATCGTCGCACGAACGCCGCGAAAATCCGGATTCATGGCGACTATCATCTTGGTCAATTGCTTTATACAGGAAAGGACTTTGTCATTTTGGACTTCGAAGGCGAACCAGCGCGACCGCTTAGCGAACGCAAACTGAAACGCTCCGTGCTACGCGATGTCGCAGGCATGATGCGATCGTTCCAATACGCCGCCTACAGCGCGCTGTGGCAACCGGCCATGCGCAAAGAAGACGTGCCATTTTTGGAACGCTGGGCTGATCTCTGGTATCGCCACATGGGCAGTGTTTTCCTGCAGAGCTATTTGAAAACAACGGGCACTGCCATCTTCATTCCGCAAAACAGCGAAGACCTCCAAATGATGCTCGAAGCCTATTTGCTCGACAAAGCAGTTTACGAAATCGGCTACGAACTAAACAATCGTCCCGCCTGGGTCGTCATCCCCGTCCGCGGGATTAAACACATCTTGAAATCGGTGTAGCACCTCACTGTAGCGGTGCTAGACGCAAAAGAAATAGACCCAGCATTAAAACGCTGGCTGATCATCAGTAATCATACTAATCACTTGCAGTAATTTGGCCTGCGTTTATAAGCACACTCAACCAATTTATGAGCGAATATCTCGACAACATCGATAATAACATTGCGGAGAAACATCTCTTGAAACATCCGTTTTACCTCGCGTGGGCTCGCGGAGAATTAAGCAAGGAGGCGCTTACCGATTATTCGCAGCAGTACTATCATCATGTCGCCGCGTTTCCGACGTATCTCTCAGCGGTGCACGCGAACTGCGATGATCAGGGAACGCGGAAAGAATTGCTCAATAATTTGATTGATGAAGAAGCCGGCTCGCCGAACCATCCCGAGCTTTGGAAGAAATTTACGGGTAGTCTCGGCGTCGAAGAGGCCGAACTGGCGCAAACCGAGAAGCAACCAGAGACGGAGAACTTGATCAATACATTTCGTTCAGTTTGCAAGCAGCGATCAACTGCGGAAGGTCTCGCGGCACTTTACGCATACGAGAGCCAAATTCCGTCAATCTGTGAATCCAAAATCGATGGACTCAAGAAGCATTACGGATTCACCAAACCCGAGCATTATGAGTATTTCACCGTTCATATCGAAGCAGACCGCGAGCATTCCGCTGCCGAGCGTGAAATGCTGGGTCGTTACCTTGACGCCCATAATTTCGAATCGGTGAAAGTGTCGGTAAACCGCGTCCTCGACGCGCTTTGGGACCTGCTCTCAGGCGTTTGCCACCGTCACGCCATCGCGTGCTGACGCGTGTTTGCTCGCGACTTGTAGCCACGGCGGCTATGTTGGCGCGACAACGATGACGCAGGGCAACGCCTCGACCCGAGTTTGCTCCGCGACGGCCGTGGCAGGGATAGCGAGGCGACTGCAGCGTTTACCGTGGACGCAGGACGAGGAACGAGCGCATGCGGCCTCGACACACTGACAAGACCTGAAGCTTGCTAACATCAAGTGAGGCCACGATCTTGTTGTAATCCGCGACCGACGTGACCGG
>DATHHK010000171.1:0-7573 GCA_035317225.1 Candidatus Udaeobacter sp.
TCATGCGAGATGATGTCCGGATGGGAGCGCAGAAGGTGAACCAGCATCGTGCTGCCGCTCCTGGCGGGACAAGTAATCATGTAAATATTATCGCGATATGAACCCATACGTGCGCCGATACGTGTCGGATTATTGGCGTACCCTAACGCCCTTTTAATGGCCGGAATAAAAGCGGCCCACTCCAATTTTCCAGTCGTTTTCAGATTAATTAATTGCTACGATGTCACGGAATCCGAAGAACCCAGCGTGACGGTTTCTCCCCCAATCCTAGACGGTTCTCAAAGGTTCAACCCGTGGTCCCGACTTAGATCAAGCTCCACTTTTTACCTCGACTTCGGATCTGGTCAAAAATCGACTCAATTTCACCCTTTGACCCGTTGTATGCGCTTTTGGCCTTACGGATCAGATAGAGGAAGTTCCAAACGCGAATCTCAGCGATCAACAGCGTAGAACCCATCAGCATAATTTGCTCGAACAGGAGGTTGGACAAAGCGTGACGTTTGGAAAAGGGAGCGTCTGATGATTGGTATCCCGGCATGTGGGCCCAGCTCCAGTCTTCAATCAAATAGATACCGCCGGGCTGGAGTAACGGGAAGAGAATTTCAAAGGACGCCTTCGTTTGTTCGTAAGTGTGGGACGCGTCGTCAACCACCAGATCGAGCTCGTTCGCAAGTTCATTCCGAACGATATGCTCCAAAACTTCCCCATCGCACTGCGATGTCGAAAAGTGCACAAACCGGCCCTCCTTATCTGCAACGTAGTGACAAAGACTCGCCACAGGTTCTCGACTAATATCCACGGCCGCCACTCGCCGCGGCTTAAACAGTTTATCCAGTAACACGTAACTGCCTCCCTCGAAAATCCCCAATTCAAGAATTGATCGTGGCGAAAAAGAAGAGGCCACGTCCTCGTAAACACGAAGGTAAGGTTCGTTCTTTGCAATGGTAAAGGCCTCTGAATTCGATAGCCGCCGTTCCTTAACCGGTACCGTTATTACAAAATTTTCGCCTCCGATGGAAAAACATCCCTCAGGGCTAATTGCAATCCGATTCATAGTATTATCGTAACGGCAGAAAAACCTCTCGCTAGCAAACTTGGAGATAAGTGATTCGGTTCTTCTGCGTACCTTACCGGCCTTTCAATCGCCCGATAAAGCAGTTCGTTCCCATTTTCCAGTCGTTTTCATTTTATCCAGCACTGTTATTTCCGTAAAATGAAGCGACCAAACCCGGACGTGACCAATACAATCGAACTGAGCATTCTGATGCCTTGTCTCAACGAAGCAGAGACACTTGGAGCATGTATTGAGAAAGCGCGGATGGGCATCGAACGCTCCGGCGTGCGTGGCGAGATTCTTGTGGCGGACAACGGCAGCCAGGATAGTTCAGTGCAAATTGCCGAAGAATGTGGCGCGCGCGTTGTTCATGTAGGAAAAAAAGGATACGGCAACGCCCTGGCGGGTGGCATTCACGCCGCGGCCGGAAGATGGATTGTCATGGGCGACGCCGACCAGAGTTATGATTTCTCAGAGGCTGATCGTTTCGTCAAAAAATTTCGCGAAGGATTTGAACTGGTCATGGGTTGCCGCCTGCCGAGTGGCGGCGGGAAAATCATGCCGGGTGCGATGCCGTTCTCACATCGCTGGCTGGGGAATCCGCTCTTCTCACGAATGGCCCGGCATATGTTCGCCGTGCCGATTCACGATGTTTATTGTGGCCTGCGCGGATTTACACGGGAACTGTACGAGCGATTAGACCTTCGGTGCGAGGGAATGGAATTTGCCACCGAGATGATTATCAAAGCCAGTTTGCACGGCGCGCGGATCTCGGAGATTCCTATTACCCTCCATCCGGATGGACGCAAGACGCAGGCTCCACACCTCCGCACAATTCGCGATGGTTGGCGCACCCTTCGTTTTTTTCTCATCCTCAGCCCGCAATTCCTCTTTCTGGCGCCGGGCTTTTTCTTAGTTTTGCTGGGGCTGACGGGATACGCCTTGGCATTGCCTGGATTGAAAATCGGTGGTGTTACGTTCGATGCCCATACACTTTTGTTTTCGAGTCTCGCCATTCTGATGGGTTATCAATCCTTTCTGTTCGCAATCTGCGCCAAAACCTTCGCCATTAATGAAGGGTTGTTACCCAAAGACCCGCGAATTGATCAGTTCTTCAAGATTATGTATTTGGAGCGGGGGTTGGCTATCGGCAGCCTTGCGTTCCTGGCTGGTTTGGTTCTTCTTAGCGTAGTCGTCTTACAATGGAAGTCGGTCGGGTTCGGACATCTCGATTACGCTGTGACCATGCGTTGGGCGATTCCGGGTGCGACTCTGACGTCGCTGGGCTTTCAAACCATACTCTCAAGTTTTTTCGTGAGTGTTCTGGGAATGAAGCGTCGTCTATGAGCCAGTCTTTAACAAAGGCGAAAACCGAATTTGACGCATAGGCTGCCACATACGATGTCGCACTTGCTCGGGAATTTCCACGTCGGACGAGGACAGATTACTTTGGCCGTGACTCACAGGTAAGCAGACGACAGAATGCAGAGCAGGATAAACAGCCCGATTTTTGTTGTCGGTTCACCCCGTTCTGGGACCAGCATCCTCACCTGGTGTTTGGGGCAACATCCAAACATATTCGCGGTGCCAGAGTCGAACTGGATGGGAGACTTTGTGGTCAACGCTGCGATCGTCCACCAAGTCGGAGCCGCGCGCGGCCATCTGAGCATCCTGAGCGCCATGGATATTTCGCTTGATGAGCTCCTCGCTGATTTTGGTGGAACTATAAACGATCTGATCCTCTCTCACCGTCCGGATTTGGAGAAAACACGCGGCGCGATTTCCTCGCTCCCCGAATTCATGAGGCGCTCACTTCCTGGACCCAACATGCGCTGGGTGGACGGCACCCCGGAGTACTCGTTGTATATTTACGCCCTGAGAAAGCTCTTCCCGAAGGCGGTTTTTATCCATGTGCTGCGCGACGTGCGCGATGTGGTTCGTTCAATGCTGAATCTCCATCGCCTTGCAGGTGTTCACTTGGTCGCGAGCGAGGAGGAGGCGTATAGGTACTGGCTGCGTACTGTCACGGCATGCGCGCAGGCTGAACGGGCTTACGGTTCGAACGTCGTTCGTCGCCTGGCTTACAGTGCTTTGATCGATCACCCGGAGTCTGCGATTCGCTCCATTCTGGACTTTGTGGGCGAGTCGTTTGACGCGGAATGCCTTGAGCCGCTCAGTTGCCAAATCAATAGCTCTGACGTGCCGGCCGATTTTATGGCCGAGGACCCAGCCACGGAGCGGCGCGTTGTTGAGGAAGCTAAAAACCTCTACTCAGAGTTACACGAGGCCCCCCAGGTGACTGAGTTGTGTTCGGTCGCTGCTGATGAGATGGCAGCTGGGTTTGGCCAAAGGGTGCAACACGTGGCGACCGTTGAGGCCCAGCTTCGAAATGCTGTGCAAACCATTAAGAATTTGGAGAAGCAATGCTCGAAGGAAAATACAAGGGATGAGGCATTGCTTTAAAAATTGGTGTCGGCCGATTCTCATTTTTCCACATGACGCGAACAGAGATACAACGCGACAGGATTCCGCGTCGCATCGGCTTTGACAGATTATGGGGAGGCTGCACCGTCTTTCACACTGGATTCTCTACCACAAGGGAACCTTAATCGCTGTCTGCCTCCTTCTTGTAGCAATCATAGGCTATATTGATTATGCTACTGGATACGAGCGCCCGCTCCTTCTCTTTTATCTGTTGCCAATTTCCCTCGCTGTGTGGTTTGGCAACCTGCTGTTCGGATTGATTGTTGCTGTCGTTGCCATCGTGGCATGGATGTGGTCGGACCTTGCGGCTGGAATCCCCGCTCTCGGGTTCTGGAATGTTGGAATGGCCTTCACCTCCTTCGCTATTTTTGCCGGCATGTTATCAAAGCTACGAACGCTTGTGCGTGAACTGGATAAACGGGTGCTGGAACGGACGGCAGCCCTGGAGCGCGAGGTTGCCGAACGACAACGACTTGATCGGGAGATTGCACAAGTGGCGGATCGCGAGCGGCACCGGTTAGGCCAGGAACTGCATGATAGCCTGGGTCAACATCTGACCGGTACCGCGCTTGCCGCTCAAGTATTAAAGGAAAAGCTCGCGCTCAAGGCGGCGCTGGAAACAGCGGAAGCAGAAAAGTTGGTTCGTTACGTGGAAGAAGGGATTGACCTGACTCGAAATCTGGCGCGCGGGTTCTTTTCGCCGGAGCTCGATGCGGATGGCCTGACGGTGGCCCTTCACGGGCTTGCGGAAAATATCACTGAGCGCTTTGGTATCGATTGCGTCTTCGAGGGAGAAGAGTCAATTCGAGTCCCCGACTCCGTAATTGCAACTCAGCTGTATCGGATCGCTCAGGAAGCGGTAGCCAACTCGGTCAAGCACGCTGCGGCGCGGCGAATTACCATTCGACTCGGAATGAGCCCCTCCGAACTTTTGCTCGCGATCAGCGATGATGGAATCGGATTTCCCGATAAATTGCCCCGGTCTGAGGGACTCGGCCTGCAATTGATGCGGCATGGTGCATCCCTTGCTGGCGCGACTTTCGATGTTCGACGGAATGGCCAGCGCGGTACACTTATAACATGTAGATTGAACCTGCAAGACGGACCTAATCGGAACTAATAACAATGGACACAACTTCCAAGACAGGTGAAGCGCGCAAAAACCGTGTTTTTCTTATCGACGATCATCCACTAGTTCGTGAGGGACTGGTCAATCTCATTAACAGCCAACGCGACCTAGTCGTTTGCGGCGAAGCGGAGGATTCGGCCGGAGCGATGACGGGAATCGCCAAGACGCGACCCGATGTCGCTCTTGTGGATATTTCGCTGAAGAATGAATCTGGCTTGGAATTGGTAAAGAACTTGGAGAGTCAATTCCCGCTTGTCGCCTTGATTGTGCTTTCCATGCACGATGAAGCTCTTTATGCCGAACGGGCCTTGCGCGCTGGCGCACGGGGTTATGTCATGAAGCGAGAAAGCACAAAAAGCGTCCTCGCGTCCATTCGCCGAGTAATGGAGGGCGGCGTTTATGTTGGTGAAAGGGTTGTTAACAGCATGGCTCGCCGATTTAGCTCATCGCCTAAAAGAGTCGAGAGTTCGCCGGTGGAGCGTTTAAGTGATCGCGAGCTGGAAATATTCCGACTCCTTGGCCAGGGGCGCACTACAGCTCAGATTGCCGAGGATTTGCATTTGAGTTTGAAAACTGTGCAAGCTTACTGTGCGCGCGCGAAGGAAAAATTCGGTGTTACTTCTCTGGGCGAACTTCTGCGTGCCGCAATTCGCTGGGAAGACGCGACTCATCTAAAGTAGCTGTTGCTCTTAAAGAACGAGATTCGGACGTAGGACTTAATCCTACAAAAAGACTCGGAAACGCCCGTCTGTAACTGTTCGAGGCCCTGCGCGAGGGTTCCGACTGTGAAGCTACTGTCAACCTGCCTGCCGGGGATTGTGAGGGATATATCCGTCAATGGCGCGCGTCCGGTCCCCAGAACTATTCGAAGTAAGCGGTTGGATTTAGATGCCTACGATACTGATAAGATCAGGCTGGGTTATCTCGAGCTATACGACCCAATTCTGACATCTTGGAGCAATAAGGAGATCAAACTTTTGGAAGTCGGTGTCAAAAATGGAGGTTCGCTGAAATTGTGGCGCGATTATTTCCCTCATGGGACGATCGTTGGCATCGACCGAAGGCTGCCCCAACGCCTTGAGACCGGAGAGCGTATTCAAGTCTTCCAAGGCGACCAGGCAGATACGGCTTTTCTATCGAAAGTGGCAAGCCGAACTGCTCCGGACGGGTTCGACATCATCATAGATGATGCCTCGCACATCGGCGAACTGACTAAAGCGACGTTTTGGCATCTGTTCGATCGTCATCTGAAGCCAGGTGGACTGTATGCGATTGAGGACTGGGGCACGGGCTATCTGGATGATTTTCCGGATGGCAAAAGATTCGGGCCGAAGCCATCGATTCTCGATCGGCTTCGGTCATTTTTACCGCGGCGATTGAGGAGAAAAATGAAAATTCCTTTCCCGTGTCATTCGTACGGTATGGTCGGTTTCGTTAAGGAATTGGTGGACGAACAGGGGGCTGGCAACATTGCGTTAGGTCGCAAAGGGGACTCCCGGTTCTCGAAGTTTAGAAATCTGCTCATTACGCCTGGGATCGTCTTCGTCACCAAGGCGGCGGCCAATCTTAGGGCGTCGCCTGATCTAGTGCCCGCTAGCAAAGGGAAAGGTAAGACCACCATTTCGTGGAACAGTGTGGACGGAAAGATCTATGTTTCGAGAAACGGAGGTAATGAGTCGCTGTTCTCAGGCTCACCGCGCGGTTCGCAGGACGCGAGTTGGATCAAAGAGGGTTTTCGCTACGAATTCCGCCTTTACAACGCGGCCCACACTCAACTTCTCGATAAAGTCGTTGTCACAAAAGCAACGGCGTAGCGGAACCGATTTCGAGTATCCACGCTTCTCGATGTTCACTTAACGTTGACAGGCCACAGCCATTAAGGCGCATCGTACGGGGAAGAGGCGTAATTTGTGTAGCCGTGGACGAAGACTATCGGTGCACAAGAGGCTCAGTACGAAGCGCTTCTGCGAATGCCCAGAAAATCGGATTCTCCGGCCCTGCGAAAATTTCGAGGTTGTGTATTGACGTCGCACTAGAGTGTGGTATTCTGGCTATCCCGCTGGAAGCGGGACTCCATCAATATGGAGTGCGTTCTACGTACATTTGGGGACTGCAAATTGGGCTCAATTTTGTCCCGGCAATGAAAACGGAAACCCGCAGTAGCGGGAGAAGCTGTGATTTTTGTCGGCACGAGATTGAGTTTTTTTGTGGTCAAATGTAACGAACGGCTGGTTCTTTGACATCTACATACAGGGTAGTAAGAAATACAACTTTAAGAGCTGAGTCTGAAATTGCTGTGGCCGTCGGTCGCTGACCGCGGCTCGCAGAGAGAGTTTCAGTTATCATAAATCTCTGGCCGAGCAGGCCAGAACAGATTGATCAAGCTACAAAGAGCACATCATGGATGCCTTGGTGCCAATAGGCGATGAAGGACGTGGTAAGCTGCGATAAGCTACGGAGAGCGGCAAACACGCTTTGACCCGTAGATTTCCGAATGGGATAACCTGAGCAAGGTAATGCTTGCTCGAGTTCCTGTGAATTCATAGCAGGAACATCGCGACACCCGGTGAAGTGAAACATCTCAGTAACCGGAGGAAAAGAAATCGAAAGAGATTCCGTCAGTAGTGGCGAGCGAAAGCGGAACAGGCCAAACCGATCGACTTGTCGATCGGGGTTGTAGGAGCCCGATGTGGTAGTGCAAAGGTTAGGTGAAGCTTCTGGAAAGCTGCGCCATAGAGGGTGAAAGACCCGTAACCGAAAACCCGAGCACGCCTAGGGATTTCCTGAGTAATACGATGCACGTGAAACTTCGTATGAATCTGCGCCGACCACGGCGTAAGCCTAAATACTAATTGGCGACCGATAGTGAACAAGTACCGCGAGGGAAAGGTGAAAAGAACCGCTGC
>DATHHK010000172.1:0-3920 GCA_035317225.1 Candidatus Udaeobacter sp.
GTTGGGGAAAAGCTCGTCCAAACCGGCCATGGCATGAAAGCAACTGATAGCGACTTTGTCTTTCCGATAAAGACGATCGTCGGCGCGGTATTTAATGGTTCCTCCGTCGAGCAAGCGTTTGCGCTTCACTGCGAGATCAAATCCGGCTTTTTTGATCTCATAAGGTCCCCACATGGCCACCGCATTCTTTGCATCCACAGCAAGCTTGATCGTTTCTGCGAGCGTAAAGTTTCGGCCGGTCGATACGGGACACTTGTTCCTCTCTGGAATAATGCGGCTGCCCGCGCCGTCAAAGACGCACAGATGGGGATTGCTCAGGAAATCGTGAGGCAGCCAGCTGATGGTAAACGCTTCAAATTCCCGGGTCCTATATCTTCGTAGTTTGAGACCCGGCGTCAGCTTGGGCTGCTTATTATCCGCAAGGACTCGGATGACCGAGATAAACGAGTGCGAAAATTCCGGGTGATTCCCGCGGTCTTGGTAAGCAAAAGGAATGATGAAATACCGCTCGCGCGTGTTACTGCCCTCACCAAGGCGAGCCGAGACTTTGGCTTTGATACGATCTACAATCTGCGTGTAGAGGGGCACATCATAGTTCGAAAAATCCACATCTGCCTGCGCGACGATGGGCAAAGTAAAAAGTAAGAAGAAGGTTCTGAAAAGCATATCGACAAATTACCGAGGAACGGGAAATGTACGGCATCGTTGGTCATGCCAAGCGTAATTGCGCCAGTGAGGCGTATGAGCCGCCACTCAGGTTCGGGATGATCGTGAGTTCGAAGGCGGCTACGTCTTCCAACTCGACTCGATATTCCTCGAACTCCTCCGTGGCTCCCGATGGGCTGAAGTGATACTGCTGGCGCACGATATCACGCGATGCACCGTCTGCCGTTGACGACCAGCGCAGGACGAACTCCTGTGTGCGCGCCTCCTTCTCTTCTCGAAACAGGAGACGGATGCGCCTGAGCCTCTGCGGCGCTTCGAAGAGGAGACGAACCGTCTGTTCTCCTGGGCTTTCCGCGCGCCATCCTGTTACGCCGACAGGCAACAGCGCTGATTCGATCGGGTGCGCCGCGTCTTCCGATGTGACTTCGACTCGGGCTAGGGCTTCCAAGTCGAGCCAGCCGGTATTCGCTGACCAGCTTTCTCGCTGCGGCTGAGAACTGATTCGTTTTCGCATCGGTTTTTATCTTTTAGATCGTCAGCGTGTGTCTGGTAACGTGTGTCTTTAGACCTGAGCGGAACAAACCTAACTCTTACTCCTCCTATAAACCCAGGGAGCGAGAATATTAGCAGTTAAAAGGACTAACTGAACTACCAAGGTAGATGTGTCGAGGGTCATTACTTCGCGTAGCTACGATAGCCCAGCCTCCTAAAATAGGTGACCCCCGGATAGAAACAAGAAGTAGAAACTCGAGCAGAGATCTCTCGCGGAAATTCTACTTCGTTGCTGGCGCCTGCGCGGCCTTAAAGGCCTGCCAGGCATTCCAAGCGCGCTCCCAATTTTGTTTCTCGGCCCAACATTGCGCTTCCAAGAAGTGAAAATAGGCCGGCGAGTTCGGCCGTTGGCTGAAATGACGGGCGGTGAGAAGGGCATCATCGACCCGACCATTCTGTATCTGCGCGCGATAAAGTTCATAGCCAATGCCGAAATAATGGGGGGCGTCGGCGAAGCGCTTCTCCAGATCTTGAAGAGAGAAATTAGTAGCGACTCGCGGAAGCGCGACCGGTTCGCCGTATCGCTCGGTCAACTCATAGGCGCCGCGAAAATCATTCTTGCTCGCCTTGTATTTCGCGATACCAAACCAGGCATAACGAAGCCAGTCGGGATGCTGCTCAACGGCCCGGGAAATCTCCTCCGGGTCGCCGCGTTCGGACCAAAACGCGAAGAGCGCCAGTTTCTCTGTTTCACTGAATGATTGTAAGTTCGGATCATTTCTCAACAGTTGCGCTAGAGCGCGATT
Organism: Candidatus Udaeobacter sp.; assembly: GCA_035317225.1. Lineage (GTDB taxonomy): Bacteria > Verrucomicrobiota > Verrucomicrobiia > Chthoniobacterales > UBA10450 > Udaeobacter. The sequence continues at coordinate 1,965 of DATHHK010000172.1, forward strand.
CAAAGAAGCGTCGGACAGCCTGTCGAGATACGGCAACGCCAAATCGTGTTCGCTAAGTCCAATCGCTTCCAGAAACGGGCTGACTTCTGGACTTCTGAGCGAAGCGTCGTTCAGCATGCTTGCATAGACTTCCGGTCGCAGAGGTCCGGCTCTGCGCAGAGCCTCCCGCCACGCCGTCACGACCAACGTCGGACGGTACGGCAGCAAGGCGTTTCCTTCGGCTAGCGGCACTTCATAAGCGATTGGCTCCAGAAAGCGCGCCCGGCGGAAATCATCGACCGCGTTTGACGTCGCTTTGAGTTCAACCTCCGCGATAGCACGCGTAAGGTAGAGTTGCCAATCGAGCGGCGCCCATTCAAGCGCGCGAGTTGTCAGTGCGATTGTTTCACTATAATTACCCTCGCGGTCGGCTACCGCCGATAATTGCTTCGCGCTCGAAACACCGACAGATCCGGGAAAGAGTTGCTCACTGCGTGTAGCAACAACCAATGTCAGACCCGCCACAAGCATTACCACGCCAACAAAGCGAAATAAAATCGGCACCCACTTGCTCATTTTCAAAGACAGCGGCCGATGCCCTGAGAGCCCTAACAAAAATACTGCCGCAAACGCCGTACCCACCCAGTGTGCCGAAACATCGACAATCCCATGAAGCGCGAACAGGAGCGCGGCGATAAGGGCGGCGAGACGATAACCTTGGTTGGTTCCCACTCGTAGTGGAAAAACTCGACTACCGAGCAGGGCGATACAGACGATCGTGAGCACCACCGCAGGCCAACCGAGTTCCGTCCAAAGCCAAAGCCAGTCGCTTTCCGGATGCAAGGCTCGCGGGCCGCTGAAGGAAGCGTCACGAAAAATTGCAAAAATCGATTCGAAATTTCCAAGACCGATCCCGCACCAGGGCGAATTACGAATGAGTCGAAACGTGTCATGAAAAATTTGCCACCGAAAATCCGTTGAGACACTGGCACTGCCGAAATCGTGAAGATGAAATCTCTCGAATGTTTGCCCGCCGAGAAGCAACAGGGCCATGAGTAGCAGAAGAAGAAAAGAGACTGCGAGCGTGAATCGTGAGGGAGAGCGTTGTCGGACCGCGAACGCGCCAAGCCAAAACGCGCTGCCCGCGACGAGGATCCCGACTCCAGCGCGCGAAAAATTCAAGATGATTGCCGCCAAGATCGGGAGCAGCGCGAGGATCCAGACGATCCACCGTTTTCTTCTTTTGCGTACATCGTCCTGAGCGCAGGCAAGAATCACGATCGCAGTGAGCCCGAAGAGATCTGCGGTTTGGTTCCGATCTGGAAATGGACCGAAACTTTGCTCGTTGTGCCAGAAAGGAAGCGTGGTGTGCGCCAAGTAAAACGCAATGCAGATCGCGGCCAGGACCGCAATTCCACTGCTAAACAAGCGCAGCTGAAAGCGCGCCTCGTGAAGCTCCAGATCCTGCGTGGAGACGACATAGAGCCAGCTCAATCCAGCAGCGAAGCTAAGGAGATAGCTCAGCGTGATCCACGGCTGCGGAGTGAGCGTCGATGGAAGCTGAATTCCGAAGTCATTAACAACTGCCGCACGCCACTCCGGTTGAAAAAACCAGCGGGCGGGGAGAAAGGCGACTGCCGTCAAGATAAAGAGGCTGAGAAGAACGATGTTCGTGAGCGTGCCGAGCGAAAACCGAGGTGGTCGCATCAGCAGGTAGAGTGCAAGAACCGTGATGACAAGTCCCTCCTCCCATTTTTGAGTTGCGCCGCCCAGAAAGCAAGCGAGCACGGGCAGCAACGCGACAGTCGTGTTAGCTATCCAACGAGTGGTAGCGGCATTTTGGTTCTCGCGTGATTGAGATCGCTGCATGGAATTTCGCATTGGCCAAGGCAAACTCCATGGCATGGAAATCGCTTTTAAATTCGATAACCTTTGCGGACACCTTACGCCCGTTGAGGGGTGGGCAACAATACTTCA
>DATHHK010000173.1:0-19550 GCA_035317225.1 Candidatus Udaeobacter sp.
GGCAGCGCATGCCTGCTGCATGTGTTGCAAGAGCACAGGATCGGCATCGACAGAACCGTGGCAGAGTTTTGGCCGGAGTTCGCTCAAGCTGGCAAAGAGAAGATCACCCTGGCACAACTGCTTTCGCATCAGGCTGGACTTTGCGCGTTGGACGCTCGAGTCGATATATTCGATTACGGCTCCGTTATCACGGCACTCGAAGTGCAGAAGCCATTGTGGCTGCCGGGGACCGCACATGGATATCACGCTCACACGTTTGGATTCCTTCTCGATGAACTCGTCCGCCGGATAGCTGGGAAAACACTCTCCCAGTATTGGCGCGAAACATTTGCGCGGCCGTTGAATCTCGATCTTTGGATTGGTTTGCCTGAAGAAGAGAATCCACGTGTGGCTCCTATTTACGCTGCAAAAAGCGGCAGGCCGCCCGAACCGAAGCAATTTTATCTTGATCTTGTGACGCCCGGAACGCTGGCGCGCGAAACATTCTCCTCACCGTACGGGTTGAAGTCTGTTAGCGGGATGAACACTCCCGCTATTCGCGCGCAGCCGCTTGTTTCGTTCGGTGGAATCGGAAGCGCGTCAGCACTTGCGAAGTTCTATTCCATGCTTGCTAGTGGCGGCAAACTCGACGGGCAAACATTTTTTTCGGAAGAAACAATCGCATGGATGACCACGGCGCTGGCAGATGGCGTTGACCGCGTTTTTCAAATACCGACCGCGTTTTCAGCCGGCTTCATGAAAGATCCGCGAAACGCCGAGCGAAGAATGTTCGGTATGTCACCGAACGCATTCGGTCACCCGGGGGCTGGCGGCGCCAACGCCTTCGGCGATCCCGAAAACAGGGTCTCGTTCGCCTACGTCATGAATCAAATGGAACAGCAGGTATTGCCGAACGAAAAATCGCTGCGCTTGGTGGATGCGGTTTACGTGTAAGAACCGATCCAGTAACGCGCTTCGTTTCGGCGCGCCCGACGGTCGCGTTCTACCTATTCGCCGATGATTGCGACCAATGCTTTTCGCCGGTGCGCTGCGCGGCGATGTTCGAAAAGAAAAATGCCCTGCCAGGTTCCGAGCTGCATTTTTCCATCGACAATGGGCACCGTCTCGCTGGTGCGCGTCAAGACCATGCGGATATGTGATGGCATGTCGTCGCTGCCCTCGGAGCTGTGCGTGAAATAATCGGCGTCTTCCGGCACTAGCCGGTCGAAGAATTCCTCCAGATCACGTCGCGCAGTCGGATCGGCATTTTCCATGATGATCACGCTGCAACTCGTGTGCTGGACAAAAACGGTCGCCGCCCCCGTTTGTAGACCGCACTTGTCGATCTTTGACTGTACTTCGTCCGTGATTTCGTACAGTCCCTTTCCGTTCGTGTGAACTTCAATTCGATCGTGGCAGACGCTCATCGTTTAAATCGTTCAGGCTACCATTTGAGTCGTTGCGACCGAAGCGGAGGAATCTCTGGTCTAATTTCGCCGCCGGTCAATTCAATTAGAGACGTCTCTCCACTCCACTCGACCTGACAAGAATAAGATACGCTGCGGAAATGGCATGGGTGAAAATCTTATCGAGCGTTGCTCTGTGCGGCGGCTGATGGCCTAATAGTCTGAATGCGAGGCGATCTGGAGCGCGTACTGTTTGATGAGCCGGCAATTCACCGGCGCTTGGATGATATTGCCGCGCAAGTTTCCAGCGACTATCGCGATCGTGAACTAACCGTGATCGCGGTGTTGCACGGGAGCTTGATGTTCGTCGCTGACCTGCTTCGCCGAATTCCGCTTCCTTTGAAGCTGGATTGCGTGAGCGTGGCTAGTTACCACGGAAAAGCGCAGAGCAGTAGCGAGGTCGTCTTCAAGGAGGTCACAGTCCCGGACGTCGTGGGTCGAAATGTTTTGATCCTGGATGATATTCTGGATAGCGGTCACACGCTCGCAGCCATTCGGGAGAGGTTGGACACGGCAAAGCCGCGGAGCATCCGGGTATGCGTGCTGTTGAGCAAAAAGAAACAACGCGCCCGGGAAGTCAATGCAGATTATGTTGGATTCGAGATCGAAGACGAATTTGTTGTCGGTTACGGGCTCGATTTTAGGGAACGTTATCGCAATCTTCCTTACATTGGCGTTTTGCGGAAAGAATTACTGAAGAACGGTTGAGCCGTCATGTCGAGTGAAGCCGAAACATCTCGCGAACTCACCTCTAAACCGGTGCCACGGGATTCCTCAACTCCGCTGGGATGACATGATCAGATGAAAGTCCAGGTACTATTCTACGCGCAACTGCGCGATCTGGTCGGAATGCGCCAATTGGATGTCGACGTAGCGAATGGGGCCACCGTCCGCGACTTGCTTGGGCAACTCTATGCGCAGCAACCGAAACTTCGGCAGCATGACAAGAGCATCTTGATTGGGGCAGGCGTGGAATTCGTCGATCGAAATTTCAAACTCTCTCCGGGAGACGAAATTTCGATCATGCCGCCCGTGCAGGGCGGGTGAGGTTTGCGGCGCGCCGAGGACTGCCCGCTTTCCAACCCGGTGATTCATTGGCGGCGGCGCGTCACTCTGTGCGCGCCGGCTGATTTTAGTCCCGGAAATTTTTGAAATTTGTTGCGACACCAAAGTCTCGGTTGCGGATGAATTGAATGACTGCCTGGAGCTCGTCCTTCTTCTTTCCAGTCACTCGAATCTGCTGGTCCTGCAGTTGGCTTTGCACCTTGAAATCTTGTGACTTGATCGCCTGAATAATTTCCTTTGCTTTGTTTCCTTCCAGCCCCTGTTGAATCTTTAATTCCTGCCGGGCATGGCCAACAGATGAAATTGCGGGCTCGTCCTGTTCGATATTGCGCAAGTCCACGCCGCGCTTTGAAAGTTTGCCGATAAGCATTTCGCGCAGGCCTCGAAGGTGGCCTGCATCTTGCGCGGTCAGCGTGATCTTGTCCTTCTCCAGAAGTATCTCAGTTATTATGCCCTTGAAGTCGAAGCGAGTCGCGAGCTCCTTGCGTGTCTGATTGACCGCATTATCAAGTTCTTGCTTGTCCACTTCAGAGACGATGTCGAACGAAGGCATGGAAGTCTGAATACTTGATGCTTAATGCCAAATCCGCGCAAGTCAGCTTTTACGGGTTTTCCTCCATAATCTTGATGTCGCCGTCTGCCGTACGCATCTTGATTGCGGCTTTTCCTCCACCGCGAGCCAACATGTCAATTTTCGTCGCTTGTGCAGAGGTCGGTCGTGCAATTGCGGGATCATCAAAGTCGTTGGCGATTCTCCCGTAGGCCGTTTCGGCAACAAGGTGGAAAGCAGCCTCGCTGGGAAGAAACGCCCAGGCGTTTCCCTGCGTGATATTTGCCTGAATCGAAAACGTTCCGCGTTCCCACCACTCGTAAGAAATGGTGAGATTGCCGCGCTTAAGGGCAAGGTCCGTGTCAGTAAAGCAATTACGGACGATCATGCGCCCGTCGCTCAACTTGGCATGCATACTTCGTCCACGCATTCCGTCCACGAGAACTTCACCCGAATCAAGGCTCAGTTGCGATATGTTCGTGGTTGCAGGAACTACAATGGTGCAATCAGCCGTGCCTGAGCGATCAAAAAGAGCCCAGCGGGGCTTCGGAGGAATTTTGACGTTGATTGAAACGGAGGTTGGCAGCACGGAAACGTCGATCGCAATTCCTTTCAATTGCCTGCGGCCGTAGGCTTTCTTAGTCGCCTGGACCCGAATTTCGTTGAGGTTTGAACCGTAGACCAGAACCGCGCCATCGCGGTTTTGGATGCTTAGGTCCGTGTTTGGCTGGATCGTGTAGAGCTGCTCGAAAGTCTCCTCAAGAACGCGATCGCCTTCCGGGCGACAACCGGCAAGCGACAACAGCAGTAGGACCACAATCCGCTGAACCCCAGGAGCCTTACTGAGAGGTGATCGCACGCATGAACTCTATCAGCGCGTGCAGGTTATTCATCAACGGAAGAGCTGCCGTGACAGTGATAAATGCAAAAAGCGTAGCTTCACTCCAAAAGTCGTGGCGCGCTTCATCTTTCAGGTAATTGCCGGCGATGTTCCAAAACGGTTGCGCAGGATTGCGCATGTAACGTCCGCTGAATCCTCCGAATGCGGCGGAGTGATAACTGTAATCCGTCATAAGCATTCGGCGGCATTTGCGTTCTGTAGGATCAAACAAATCGCGGCGGCCGCGATCAGGAATCGTTAAGGGCGTTGGTTTCATGTTTCAGCTTTCTTCTTTCCTTTGAGATGCACCGCCCTTCCTGATTGGATTCAAAACTGTTCGCTTTTCTCCCGATGCTAGTGCTGGCGATTGTGATTGAAGGAGCAAGCAGGCGTGCGTTCCCTCGATCGGCTACACCCAGAGCGTACGGTCGAACGTCCGATATTGAATCGCTTCGCTCACATGCTCAGGCGAGATCTCAGCCTTGCCATCGAGATCAGCGATAGTGCGCGAAACTTTCAGAATCCGATCGTAAGCGCGGGCGCTCAGGTTCAACTCGTTCATGGCTACGCGAATCAGGTCCTGCGAATCCTGAGTGAGTTTGCAGTATTGTTTAAGCTGGCGGGTGGCCATGCGAGCATTGCAATTTACTTTTGCGTCACTGCGAAACCGCTCTTGCTGACGCTGACGCGCGCGAACAATGCGCTCACGGATCGCGGCAGAGGTCTCTTCAGCGCGCTCGCTGGCGACGTCCCGATACTCCACGGCCGGCACTTCAATGTGCAGATCGATACGGTCCAGCAGCGGGCCGGAGACGCGCTGTCGATAACGCTGCACCTGGGCGGGACCGCAACGGCATTCGCGTTTGAGGTCGCCAAAATAGCCGCATGGACACGGATTCATCGCGGCGACGAGCATGAACTCTGAGGGAAAAGTGACACTGCCCGCTGCACGGGAAACAGTAACTTTTCCGTCTTCGAGCGGCTGGCGCATTACTTCCAGCGCCGATCTTTTGAATTCAGGCAGCTCATCTAGGAACAGGACACCATTGTGGGCGAGACTCACTTCGCCCGGTTTTGGGAACGCACCACCGCCGAGCAGCCCAATGTCGCTGATGGTGTGATGCGGCGGGCGAAATGGTCGAGTGGAGACAAAAGATTTTTCGGTATCGAGGAGCCCGGCAATGCTGTGAATCTTTGTCGTCTCAATCGCTTCCTCGAGGGAAAGGGGCGGAATAATGGTGGGGATACGTTTGGCCAGCATCGATTTTCCCGAACCGGGCGGCCCGACCATCAACACGTTGTGACCGCCAGACACCGCGACTTCAACCGCGCGTTTGACATGTCCCTGGCCCTTAACATCTCCGAAATCAACGTCATAGCTTTGATGTCCGGCAAAAAATCCCGTCAAATCAGCACGCGTTGGAAGCAGGGAAGTTTCGCCGCGCAAGAACGCGAAGGTCTGTCGCAAATTTTGCACGCCGTAGATGTCGATGTTATCGACCATTGCAGCTTCGAGAGCGTTTGCCTCCGGCACGAATAACGCACGCTTGCCGCGGCGCCGCGCCTCCAATGCGACCGGCAAAACGCCTTTGACGGCTCGGACCGTGCCATCCAAGGCGAGCTCACCTACAAAGCTGAAGTTTTCAAACGGCGAGCTGTCCAGTTCCTCGGTCACCGCGATCATTCCAAGGGCGATTGGCAGGTCGAAGCTCGGTCCTTCTTTTTTGATGTCGGCGGGCGCGAGATTGATTGTCGTGCGACCGCGCGGCCAATAGTAGCCGCTGTTTGCGATGGCCGTGGTAACCCGATCGCGGCTTTCCCTCACAGCGGCGTCCGGCAGCCCAACAATAACAATGTTCGGGTCGCCGCCGGCGCCGTTTACTTCGATTTCAACCTCGTATGCGTCAACCCCGTAAACAGCCGCGGAGTAAATTTTTGCCAGCATCGCCGTCGCAGCGTTGCAGAAAATCGTTACGTGGAAAAGCGTCAAATATCCCTCTAAAGTGGGAGGTCACTCATCCTGACAAATCTCGTAGAATATATGAGGAGTTATCCTAAACAGCCCTAGGAACTACAGGGCAAGTAGGAACCCTAAAAAGATTGAACAGGAGGCGTCCGATCAATGTCACTATTCAGAATATTTAACCTTGTTAAGTAGTTCCTAGGATGCTAGAACGCGTGATCGATAAGCCTGCGGCGAAAAAGATGTACGGGAGGCTGTCGATCCAACCCCCCAAAATGATTAATGAAAAAGAGTTATATGGCTGCTGAGGATAGCGATACAGGAATTAAGATTTACCTGCGCGAGATTGGGCAAATCCCGTTGTTGACTCCGGACCAGGAAATCGAGTTGGCCGCGAAGATTAAGAAAGGCGATCGCGAAGCGCGAGCGCTGATGATTCGGTCCAACTTGCGTTTGGTCGTCAAGATCGCACATGACTACGCAAATCTCGGCCTTCCGCTTCTCGACCTGATTTCGGAGGGAAATATTGGTCTGATGAAGGCGGTGGAACGGTTCGATCCGGCTAAGGGCGGAAAACTTAGCACTTACGCCGCCTGGTGGATCAAACAGTCCATCAAACGGGCACTGGCCAATCAGAGCAAGACGATTCGTCTGCCTGTGCATCTCGTGGACAAAATCTCCAAGATGCGCCGGGTTTCGCTGCAAATGAGCGAGGAGCTGGGCCGCGAACCCACCGATGAAGAGCTGGGGGATGAAATTGGAATTGCGAGCGGAAAAGTTTCGCAGCTAAAGACTGTGTCGATCCGCCCGGCGTCGCTCGATGCGCCCATTAGCGACGATGATTCCACCGAGTTCGGCGAGATCGTTGGCGACGAGGACGCACAAACGCCATTCGAGCTGCTGCGGGACAAAAACCTTCGCAACGAAGTCGGCGGTCTGCTTGATGTGCTGGATGATCGTGAGAAGAAGATCATTTTTCAGCGATTCGGACTAGACGGTGGCAAACCGAAAACGCTTGAGGAAGTGGGTAAGAAATTCGGCGTTACCCGCGAACGGATTCGTCAGTTGCAAAACATCGCGCTATCGAAGTTGCGCCGCGCGCTCGGCAAGAAGGAGCGTCCGGTCGATGTCGAATTGCCTGTGGAAGCTTAAGCTGGATTAATATCTTCGGTTCAGAACGCGCGGACTTGCAGTCCGCGCGTTTTGTTTTCATTTCACTTCACGCAGTTGGATTGAATTGATCAATGCCCTACCCATCCGCACGTCACTAATGATTACCATGCGGTCTCCGGGTGTAACCCACTTGTTTTTGCGCAAAAACTTCTCGGCCCCTGAAATCGTCCTGTCTGGACCTCCCGCGAAATCGATGCAAGCGGGAAACGTTCCCCAGTAAAGCGCCAGTTGCCGGTAAACTTCCTCGTTAGGAGTGAAAGCAAAGATCGGTGCACGTCGCGGCCTCAGATTTGAAGCATACCGCGCCATCCTTCCCTGCACCGTAAAGACAACCAGTTTTGAATCTTGCAGTGAGTCCGCCAGCGTGACAGCCGAAGCCACCATTTTCTGCCGAGTGTTTTCTAGCAGTGCGTTCTCTGCATAACCGGCGCCTCCGCTGCGTTCGATACGTATTGCCACGCGACGTAAGACTTCGACGCACTCGACGGGGTAACTACCAATCGTCGTTTCGCCGCTCAGCATGAGAGCGTCGGCTTGTTCGAAAACTGCGTTTGCCACATCGGTGATCTCGGCACGCGTGGGCAAAGGATTGGTGATCATCGATTCCAACAGCTGAGTCGCGACGATGACCGGCTTGCCCAGGCGAAGACAATTTTTCACAATTCGACGCTGGATGATTGGCAGGTCTTCCATTGGGCATTCAATTCCCAAATCGCCGCGTGCCACCATGATTACGTCCGTACTGTCAATGATTTTGTCGATTGATCGCACCGCCAGTTGGTCCTCGATTTTTGCCACGATCTGCGCCTTACTCTTTTTCTTCGCCAGAAGTTTTCGCAGCTGTTCGATGTCGCTCTTCTCGCGCACGAAACTCAGTCCGATGAAATCCGCTCCCATTTCCACACCGAGGGAGATATCGACCAGGTCCTTGCTCGTGAGTGAGGGAAGATTCACTCGTACGCCAGGCAGATTAATGTGACGCCGCGAACCTAGGACCGCGCGCGTCAAAACCTTGCAGCGCACACGATTTTTTCCCTTATCGAGCACGAGCAATTTGATCAGGCCGTTATCGACCAGAATTGTTTTGCCAACCGTGACATCGTCGGCAAAACCGCGGTAATTCACATCCACCGAATAGCGCTCCTTACTTTTCGCGCCACCCACGGTGAACTCCAGAATGTCGCCTGGCTTCAAATGCAGACTCGCCTTTAGATCGCCGGTCCGGATAGCGGGGCCTTGCGTATCAAGGAGAAGCGCAACCGCCCGGCCCGTTTTTTGCGCGAGCATTCGAATGCGTGGAACAATTTTGCGCACCCATTCGTGGGTGGCATGACTCATATTTACTCGGAAGACGTCGCTTCCTTTCAGTATTAGCTGGCGCAAGATCTCTGTTTTTTCTGTCGCAGGACCCAGGGTGCAGATGATCTTCGTCTTGCGCATGGACTAGAGGATCAAGTTTCGCATCGGAAAAGCCAAGGCGCTTTTAAGTCGCACAATGCTTTTAACCCAGTGCTGAACCAGAAAGATGGCAGCACAAAAAAGCGGCACGCCTTTCGAGGCGTGCCGCATCGCAGCTAATGTCTTTCTTATTTCAGCTTGCTCTGAGTCTCTTTGGCCAGGTCAAGATGTTCCTGGACCATTTTGGCCGTGTCCTCCGCAAATTTTTTCACGTCAGGATCGCTACCGGTTTTTGCTTCCTCTTGAAATTCGGCCAGGTCCTTCTCGTGGTCCTTCACCATGGCGTCAATGTAGGCCTTGTCCGAACTCCATTTTCCGGTGTGCTCTTTGGTTGGAAGTTTCACACCCTTTTGCTCGGCGATCGATTTCAGCTCGTCGTTCGCCTTGCTGTGATCGGTGACCATTCGCTTGCCGAATGATTTTACATCCTCACTTTGGGCGTTTTGTTCAGCCGTTTTTCCCATGGCCACTTCCATCATCCCGCCCCTGGCGGCTTTTTTCATGAAAGTCTTGTCTTTTACGCTGACTGAAGAGTTCTTCGCGGCTGGATCATCTTGTGCCATGGCCGCCCCAGCCAGGCAGAACGATCCAACTATCAGAGGAACAACGAAAAACTTTGCGATAACTGTGATTGTCCTTTTCATATCTTTTTCCTTTGAAGCATGCCGGAACAAATCCGGCATTTAAGAATCGAAAATCGGCTTCCCCTCGGACGTGGTTGGCTTTCTGCTGGCGTTCTCTCTATTCATGCGCTTGTGCGCATCCTTTCGTGAATGCGAAGAGTTCCCAGCACCTGTTGAGACCGGGGCTTGAGCAACAGAAAGAGTAGGAGAGGCTGGCGGGGAGTTTTTCAGGACCCGATCAGGTCTAGCACATATTCTATCCATACGAGCGTTCCACGCGGGTCGCCACATCCTTGTAGCCGTGTTCGACTTCGTAAATTTGCTTCATGCAGGCGAGCGATTTCTCCCGGTCGCCCATCTGCTCGTAAACAAGTCCTAGATTGTAGACGATCTCTTTCTTAATCGCGTCCATGGATAAAACTTCCTTCGACGCCTCTTCCAATTGCTTCGTTGCAAGATCAAGCATCCCAAGCTCGCCGTAACAACAACCGAGCAAGTTCATCGCTTTTAGGCGGGCGTGTGGATTTTGTCGCGACCGCTGCAACTCTGGCACGGCTTCGCGAAAACGTCTGGCACCCACGAGGCGCTCGCCTAATTCGAATCGAAGCTGAAGATCGGTCGGATTTCGAGCGACTCGCTCACGCGCATCGGAGATAAGGATTTCTGCGCGCTTCGCTTTGGCGGCCTTTAGTTCTTCAGACGTTTTCGCATGCAACTCATGGGCTGCGTTATGTGTTGAAAGAAATTCCTCGTGCGCGGTAATCTCGCGCTCCAGGCATTTGATTTTCAGATCGGAAACTTTCCGGACCAATCCTGTATCCGCTCCTTTGGTGAGATCGGCTGCACATTGATACCAACCGATGGCTGTCTCCCAGTCCTCCTTTTCCTCGTTGAGCGCGCCCAAGCGTCGCGCAAGGTCGACGTTCGTCGGCTCCGTCTTGTGACGCGCATGCGTTTCGGCGATCTGTTGCTCGAGCGATTCGCCGGTCAAACGTATCCGGCTTTGCTGTTCGAGCGAAACCGCCATCTCTTTGTCCTTGATCAGGTCGCGGTAACTTTCAGCTTGTGTCCATCCACCGCTTTTCATGGATGCGTGGGCCGCCGCGTCTTTGCCTCTACGGAGGGCTTCGGCATCCAACGGATTTAGCTCGTTGATTTGATTGTAGACTTCGACTTCCTGATCGTTCTCTCCCAGGTCGCGGTGCAGACGGCCGAGTTCGTGTAACACCTTGACATCGCGCGGATTTTCTTCGAGCAACGTGCGCAGCGCGAACACGCCAATCTCGGGCCAGCCTGCTGCTGTCGCCGCTTCCTTTAAAGCCAGGTTCGCTTGTCGATTATAAGGTTCGTTTTCCAGCACCTTTTCCAGCATTTCGACGGCACGTTTCGGGTCCTTCTTGATTTCTCGCTGCGCTTTCATGACAGCGATCGGCGCAGTCGAGATATTGAAAAAACTTCTCTTGGTTGACTTGTGTTGCGTGACTTCAGTGCGCCGCAGCAATTGTCGTCCGGTCAGAAATCGTGGTTCCTGTTTCAGGATTTCCTGCAAAAGCGAAATTGCATACCCGAGATTGCGTAGCTCAACAGCAGCCACCGCCTTGAGCCAAAGATTGCGCTGTTTCTCGTTCAGTTCCTTTTCCGTCTTAACCGCCATCGCGGATAGTTTACCACAAATTGCAATTCTGCTTTGGCGCACGTTTCAGCGGGGCAGGCACGGCGTGCCAATCTGGCTTCATCAAATGCGAAAATGTAGCCAGATGTGCGCGAGCGAAATCTAGTTGCCAGCACAACAGACGCGCGCCGCGAGCCGCATTCCACCCGTAACGAATCGATTTCATAATAAATCCAGCTGCGGCTTTTCCGTTTTGGCTTGTGTTTTTGCCGATCGTTTGTGCAGCTTAACCGGCGGCGCTGTTACGCCATCCGGTTTCTCCAAGTGCGAAAGAATTTCCTTCGCTCGGTCGAGAATCTCCTTTGGCAAACCTGCCAGCCGGGCGACCTGAATGCCGTAGCTTTTGTCCGCGCCGCCCGGGATGATTTTGCGCAGGAAAATAATTTGGTCATTCCACTCCCGGACCGCGACGTTGAAATTGCAAACGCCTTTGCGTTCTTCGGCGAGTTTGGTCAACTCATGATAATGCGTGGCGAACAACGTGCGTGCTTTGATCGTATCATGGAGAAACTCGGCGACGCTCCAGGCGATGGAAAGGCCGTCAAATGTTGATGTGCCGCGGCCGATCTCATCCAGTATCACCAGGCTGCGTTCGGTCGCGTTATTGACGATATTTGAAGTCTCGTTCATCTCGACCATGAATGTGGATTGGCCGCGTCCTATGTCATCGTTCGCGCCGACGCGGGTGAAAATGCGATCCACCAGCCCGATCTCGGCGCTTTCCGCCGGAACAAAGCTGCCCATTTGAGCCATCAGCCCAATCAACGCCACCTGGCGAATGTAAGTGGATTTTCCCGCCATGTTTGGACCGGTCACGATCGCGAGTCGGACTGTCTCCCCATCCAGCGACGTGTCGTTAGGCACAAACTTTTCGTCCACCAGATTCTGGTCGAGTACGGGATGCCGTCCGTCTTTGATCACAAGCCGCAGCGTATTGTTTAATAGGGGCCGGCAATAACGGAACAACCGGGCCGTCTCAGCCAGCGCGCAAATGACATCGAGCACTGCGATGGCTGCGGCAGTTTGTTGAATAGACTCCAGTTCCCGCAGAGTTTCTTCGCGCAGTTTTTGAAAAAGCTGGTACTCAAGTTGCCGCGCACGCTCGTCCGCGCCCAGGATTTTCGCCTCTATCTCCTTTAACTCGGGTGTGACAAAGCGCTCGCCGCCCACGGTCGTTTGCTTGCGAGTGTATTGCGGAGGCACATTCGCAAGGTTCGATTTGGTGATCTCGATGAAATAACCAAAAACGGAGTTGTAACGCACCTTAAGTGACTTGATGCCGGTTGCAGCGATCTCGCGCTCCTGCAAATGGCTGATCCAATTCTTTCCATCGCGCGACGCCCGGCGCAGCTCGTCAAGGTCTGGATCGTAACCGTCTCGAAAAATTCCGCCTTCCTTCAAAGCGAGAGGAGGATCATCAACCAGCGCTATTGCGAGCTTTTCCGTGAGCGCGGGCATTTCGTGAATACGATTTCGCAATTGTGATGATAGGGCGCGAACGGTCTGAGCCGCACTGGTATTTGGCGCGCCGTCTTCGTCTGCGATGTTCGGCGGGCTCGGCGAGCCCGCCCTACCAAACTCGGCTCGTTCGATCAGCTTTTGGAGTTGATCTTTCAGTCGCGGGATTTCCTGAAGGGAAGTTTTCAGCGCCACGAGATCGCGCGCGTTTCCCGAGGCCTGGCTCAGGCGTGACGTTGCGCGTTCGATGTCGCGAATGGGTTTCAGTTGAGCGCGGATTGCCGCAAGTAAATCTGCTTCCTGCAACAAATCGGCGATCATTTCCTGGCGTCGCTCGAGCTCATGCAGATTGCGCAGCGGCTGCAAAATCCACGAACGCAACTTCCGGCCGCCCATTGGCGTGACCGTGCGATCAAGAACCGAGAGCAAACTGGTGTTGCGTGCCCCGCGTGATTCGACCAGCTCAAGATTCGTCTGGGTCGCGGCGTCTAGCATGACGTATTCCGCCGGCGCATCGCAGTGCAACGAGGCGAGATGATCGATGTTACGCCGAAGCTGGTGCTTCAAATAATGAACGATTGCGCCAGCGGCGGCGACTGCCTGAGACATTTCTCCGCAGCCGAAACCATCCAACGATTTCGTTTTGAAATGCTCACACAAAGTGAAGCTCGCCTGCTCCGGCAGGAACGCGTAGCTGTCGTACTCGAGCGCGTGATCGATCTCACCGATCTGATCTTTTTGTTCGGAGCTGATGAGCAGTTCCGACGGCGAAACCCGCGCGAGTTCGTCAAGGAGCGATTGTCGATCTTGCAGTTGAGTGAGGCGGAACTCGCCCGTGGTGAGATCGGCGTAAGCAAAACCAAATATGCCGCCGTCGACGTAGACCGCGCCCAGATAATTCGCGCGTTTCGCTTCGAGTAAGTCGAGGTCGCTCACAGTTCCCGCGCTGATGATCTGGGTGATGTCGCGGGAAACGATCTTTCCCGGTTGCGGCTCGCTGGTCTGATCGCAAATCGCAACGCGTCGACCAGCCTTGATCAATTTTGCGATGTAGGTTGGCGCTGCATGATACGGCATACCGCACATCGGCACGCCGTTGCGCTTGGTCAGTGCGACGTTCAGCAAGACCGAGGCTTCTTTTGCGTCTTCAAAGAACAGTTCATAGAAGTCGCCAAGCCTGAACAACAAGAGCGTATCTGCCGGAATGCTGCCTCGGAGCCGCCGGTATTGCTGCATCATTGGAGTGAGCGCGTCGGCCATGATTTCAGAATTAAATCAGCCCGCGCGAATTGCGAGTTTGGAATGTGGATTGGTAAAAATTCCTTGCCTGCCGGACGTGTTCGTCTCCAATGTGGGCGCGGCCCGCATGAATTTCATCGCACATTTGCCTGGCGGCCGGCTCGGCACATCCTGTTTCCTTTTTTCTTCCGTTTTTCTTGCGGTCACGCTCGTTCAAAAGAATTCGCCGGTGCGTTCTGCAGACTCGCCGGTGCTGATTTGGGACATTGACCTAACGCTGGCCAGGGCTTTGCCGCGCAACGTCCGCACAACTGATGATCCGCTTAAGGCGAGCGATGGCAAAACCCCTTCGACCACTGGTTTGATCGATCTTCATGCCTCTGGCAGCGGAGAGTTTACCGCTGATAACCTCAGACTTTTGCTGACGCGAATGCCTGGTCCGGTCACGATTTTCGATCTACGGCAAGAAACGCACATATTTGTCAACGGCCTGCCCGTTAGTTGGTTTGCGACGCGCGATTGGGCGAATGTCGGTCGCAGCCAGACTGAAATCGAAGAAGCCGAAGCTGCATGGGCGCGATCGCTTGGACCGGGCAGCGAAATTGCCATTCGGCCAGGTGCGCCGGTCAAAAAGGGCGACGCTGACTCTGCCGTCCCGCAACAGGTGACTGTAACAGAAGCGAGCATCGAACGCGATCTTGTGTCGACCGTGGGCGTAAGTTATGTACGAGTTGCCGTTACGGATCATACGCGACCACTCGATGACGCGGTCGATCGATTTATTGTTGCCGTTCGCGCGCTTCCGGAGAACGCCTGGGCGCATTTTCACTGTGAAGCGGGGCTTGGACGAACGACCACATTCATGGTGCTGTACGACATGCTGCGAAACGCGACTCGTGTATCGCTAGAAGACATTGTGGGCCGTCAGAAATTACTCTCATTCGACTACGATGTACTGCGTCCGGTTGGGCCTGGGAACTGGAAGGGCCCTTACGTAGAGGATCGGATCGCGTTTGTTCGCGTGTTTTACGAATATGCTCGCGCTAATCCAAATGGTCGGCCGCAGCTCTGGAGTGAATGGTTGAGGTCCGGGTCACACTGAGCTGGGTTGCCGAGCCGCAGCTGGCAACACAGCTATTCCATCGTCTGCGTGTCCGCCTACGCTAAATCTCTACCCTGACAGCCTTCGCTTTTCGTGCCTCAAAGCGAAGGCTGGAGGCGAGGGGAGTTGAACCCCTGTCCTCGTCGCTATCCGCGCAAACATCTACATGTTTATCCGACGATAAATTCTGAGGAGCCAAGCCATGCGCCGGCACACTGCCGGCTCCCGAGCGTCCACGAAATCGATTCACGAACCGGCGCGGTCGCTCCGCCGATTCGCCAGCCTGCTGTCCCCGTTTGCCGTCGTAGCAGGCGTCCCACGACAAACGTCGCGATCAATTAAGCCGCGAGAGCTAGACCTTCGTTGTCTGCGTTTGTTTTTTGGTCCGGTTTTTAACGAGGCCAACGAACCATCCTCGACATGCCGCCTGCGCTTCCAACAATGAGTCGAAGCCAGTACGCCCCCTTTTTTTGTGCTTGAACAGATACCTCTGTTTGGCGTCTTATGCAACAGGACCGCAAGGCTCGTAGAGGCGCGGCTCTAAACAGTAATTCCGGGAATGGCGATTCAAATAACAGCTCGATCCTTGGCCGACACGCAACAGGCGGACATCACCTCCGGTGAGGCGACCCAGCCCAGGGAACTTTCGGGGTTTCCCGAGAAGTCTGTCCCGCTTTCGCGCTTTTTGCGGCGCTCTCTGCGGTGGCCGCGTCGAAACTTCAGTAGTCGCGCGAAGTTACTTTCGGGCGGGGAGGTCGTCATCCTTTCAGCGCCAAAAAGCGGACGCACATGGATCCGGACATTTCTTTGCGCCTACTTATGCAGACGTCACGGCCTTGAGTTCACACTGCAGCCCGGACGGTACGATCATCCGGAATTTCCCCGGGTCATATTTTCTCACGATCGTTTTGAACACCGGACGAAGGGTAATCGCTGGGACCGAGTCCGCGGCAAATATCTCGTTCCGAGAAGAGAGCTTCGAAGGGCGAAGATTATCTTGCTTGTGCGGGATCCCAGGGATTGTTTCGTCTCTTTGTATTTACAAATGACGCGACGCGATCCCAGCGCCGAGGCAGCATTGAAGCAAAAATCCGCAAGTGAGCTCCTGCGCGACAAGAGATTTGGAATCCGCGGCATTGTGCGTGCAATGAACGACTGGCTTGACGAATTTTCAGGCCGAAAGGATTTCACGATCGTCCGATACGAGGCGGTGCGCGCGTCTCCAGCCGAACATTTTCGAGACCTGCTTGCAGTGGTCGGCGAAACAACGCTGGATATGTCGATTTTCCAGGAGGCGCTTGAGTTTTCTCGTTTCGAGAACATGCAAAAATTAGAAGCGGCCGGGGTTTTTGATTCGAAGATTCTGCATCCGGGTGACGTGCGTGATCCGGAGTCATTTAAGGTGCGTCGCGGAAAAGTAGGCGGCTATCGGGAGTATCTCTCGCCCGAGGATCTCGAGTATGCCGCGGACGCATTGAGGGACCTCGATCCTAAGTTGGGGTATAACGCCTGATCATCGAGATCAACCGTCGCAGAGATCGCCTCAGAGAAGATTTGCGCCGACACTATCCATGAAGAGAAAGCTAACCGTTCGCACCACACTCTGCTATTGGAGGCCAACCATGAAAATAAGCATCACCGCAGTTATTGGAATCCTCCTGCTTTCGGCACCGTTTATGCCTGCGCAAGAGAAAACAACGGTTCGATTCGGGCATTTTCCAAACATCACTCATGCGCAAGGCGTGATCGCACACGCGCTTTCTCGGCAAGGCAACGGCTGGTTTGAAAAACGCCTCGGACCGAACGTCGCAATTCAGTGGTTTACCTACAACGCGGGGCCATCAGCGATGGAAGCAATCTTCGCCGGATCGCTGGATGTCACCTACGTGGGTCCCAGTCCTGCGCTCAATGCGTATTTCAAATCGAACGGCGAAGAAATTCGCGTAATCTCTGGCGCAGCCAATGCCGGTGCTGCTTTGGTAGTAAAGGCTGATTCACTTATCAAAACGCCGGCGGATTTTCGCGGAAAAAAAATTGCTACGCCACAACTCGGCAACACACAGGACGTTTCCTGCCGGGCATGGTTAAAAGCCAATGGTTTCAAAATCACGCTAACGGGCGGTGACGTCTTGGTAATCCCAACGGCGAATCCGGATCAGCTCACGCTCTTTCAGCGTGGCGGAGTTGATGCTGTTTGGACAGTGGAGCCGTGGGTGACTCGTCTCCAGCGCGATGCGAAGGCACGCGTTTTTCTCGAAAACAAGGACACGATTACCACGTGGCTCGTTTCGAGTGTGAAGTTCCTGCGGGACCGGCACGAATTGGCGAAGAAGATCGCAGACGCGAACACGGAATTAACCAAATGGATTCAGCAGAATGAAGCGGAAGCACAAAAGTTATTGATCGAAGAATTGAAGGCCGAAACCCGGGCCGACTTTTCGCCAGACGCCGTCGCGCAAGCGTGGAAACGTATTCAGTTCACGAGCGAAGTATCGCGCGATTTGATTGCTAAATCGGTGCAGGATGGCAAGGACGCAGGTTTTCTAAAAGGCTCGACAGACACGTCTAAGCTAATCGAAGCTCCGTAATGCGTCGAGCAATCCCCCGTTCCTCAGCCACTCAGGAACTCGAGGTTATTCCGCCCTCGAAGCTTGCGATCGAGAACGTGTCCAAGAATTTTCAAAGCGCTTCCGGCCCGGTCCTGGCGTTGGACCGCATAAGCCTGAATGTCGCCGAAGGTGAATTTGTTTGTCTTGTGGGCGCGAGTGGGTGTGGCAAAACGACGTTGCTCAATATTATTGCCGGCTTGGAAAAACCGGACAGTGGTACAGTGCTGGCGGATGGGAAACCGGTGACAGGCCCTGGCCGCGAACGGCTCGTCATGTTTCAAGAACCCGCGCTTTTCCCATGGCTCGATGTCTTTGGAAATGTTCTTTTTGGGCTTAAGCTCAAACCGAATTTAACAAACAAAGACAGGCGCGATGTTGCGAAATACTATCTCGAACTTGTCGGCTTGAGCCGGTTCGAGCACGCAAACATTCACGAACTTTCCGGCGGAATGAAGCAGCGCGTCTCCCTCGCACGCGCACTTGCGCCGAATCCGCGCGTGCTTCTCATGGACGAACCGTTCGCCGCGCTTGACGCCCTCACTCGCGAACAGCTTTATGGCGATATTCAAGAGATTTGGAAAGCCCGTCGCAAAACCATCGTCTTTGTTACGCACAATGTTCGTGAAGCGGCATGCCTCGGCGATCGTGTTCTGCTGTTTTCGCCTCATCCCGGTCGCGTTCAGGCGGAATTCACGGTGGATTTGCCGCGACCGCGCGACATCAACAGTGTCGACCTTGCCGCTCATGCCACGCGAATCACCAAAGCTTTGAAGAGTGTTGGTCAAGCCGAAACGAATGGTGCAAAATGAAGCGATTTCTCCTGGCGGCTGCATTTTTCGCGGTTCTCGCTTTACTGTGGGAAATCGCGTATCGCGTAAAAATTTGGTCGCCGGTATTGCTGCCGTCCCCGGGTCAAGTCGTAAACTATTTGCAGGGCGCTGCTGCCGACGGAACCCTCGCGAAAGCGACCTTGATAACAATGCGGCGCCTGCTGGTGGGCTACTTGATTGGAGTTATCATTGGTCTTCCTCTCGGGCTCCTGACAGCACGCTGGGAAGTGCTGGGCGATACGATCGGGACCCTTGCGCTTGGTTTACAAACATTACCCAGTGTCTGCTGGGTACCTCTGGCGCTCTTGTGGTTTGGCCAGACAGAAGCAGCCATGCTTTTTGTTGTGGTTATGGGAACTCTCTGGTCGGTGATCATCGCGACCGAGACCGGCGTGCGCAATGTTCCGCCGATCTATCGCCGCGCCGCATTGACTATGGGATCGAAGCGATTGCACATGTGGTTCAAAGTGATCCTGCCTGCCGCGCTTCCCTTCATTGTCAGCGGCATGAAGCAAGGGTGGGCCTTTGCCTGGCGTTCCCTGATGGCCGCTGAGATTTTCGTGACAATCCTGACTGGCTTTGGCCTTGGGCAGCTCCTCCATTATGGCCGCGAACTGAACGCCATGGAGCAGGTCATCGGGATCATGATTGTTATTGTCGTTATCGGTTTGCTAGCCGACAAAATTTTCTTTTCGCCGATCGAAAAGTTTTTGCATCGGCGCTGGGGTACGAGCCAGGCATGAGATTCGGACACAAGAGAGCGCCCATTTCGGCGCAACGGGAGGTGCGCATCACCAACAAACTTGGATTGCACGCGCGGCCGGCTGCACAATTCGTCAAACGCGTGCGGAGCTTTCGATCGGAAATCTGGCTGGTCAAAGAGGGCAAACGGTTTTCTGCTTCCAGCCTTATCGACGTTCTACGTGCTAACCTCGATTGCGGTGCGACGGCTACGCTCGAAGCGCATGGAGTTGACGCAGATGAAGCTCTGGAGGACCTGGAGAAGGTACTCGCGGAATTCCACGAACACTGAAACTGACTAGCGCAAAGGCCGCGCCACCAGAATCCCGCTGTCAGAGCCATATCGATACAGATATTTCGAAAGCTCCGAGTCCACGATCACGCGGCCGTAATTGCTGGGCGAAGAAGCGTGCATGAAATGCAAGACGCCGTCGCTTGTGCGGAGCGCCAGGCCCACGTGCGCCGTCGAACGAAGGGCACCGCGGTCACGCGAAATGATCCCGATGATGTCACCACTCCGCAGCTTCGGTTCAATCCGAGCGACCTGGCTTTTTGGAATTTCGTAAAGAGGCCGGGATGAAACGTTTGCTTCCATGCGGGCAAGCGGCCCGAGAAGGGAACGGTTCGCAGCGAGATAACGATAGTGTCGCCAGCCGGCGCTCATCTCCCGCGCGGAATGTGGAACGCTGCGCCCGCCCAAGTCGCGGGTCAGATCTTCAACAAGACCCCGGCGATTATTATC
>DATHHK010000174.1:0-3647 GCA_035317225.1 Candidatus Udaeobacter sp.
GCAGCGGTGGAAGACCGTTATCAGCGCAGTCAGATCCAAAACGCCGCACATCGTTATGAGCAGCAAATCTACGATGGCACTCGCCCGATCATCGGGCTCAACCGTTATCGCAACGGCAGCGACGACATTCCGGAAGTGAAACTGGCACGCACGCCTCGGAAGAAACAGCAATTGCAGTTTGATCGCCTGGCGAAATTTAAAAAGAAAAATGCCGAGAAAGCCAAACGCGCGCTCGATAAACTCGCCGACGTTGTCGAACGCAGCGAGAATTGTTTCCCGATGTTACTCGAAGCAGCGGAAGTCTGTTCGTTAGGCCAAATCACTGGCCGTTTGCAGGAAGTGGTCGGACGTTTCCGGCCGATGGTGTAGCGAGCAAAGCAAGCCATTGGCCTCGCTGTGTAGCGGCGCGACAATCAACTTCGCTTCTGACAATGTGGACAAAACCACGCGGTGCGTCCGCCGATGGTCGCTGATTTAAGTCCCCTCCCGCAACGAGGACATTTCCCGCCTTTTCCCCGGCGCGGCAGCAGCCATGAACTTGGAATTTGGTCCGTGTCAGCCCTGGTCGTGATCGCTATTTCCAAAACGTAGTGTGTGGCGCGAAACAGTTTTGTGAGAGCTGTGTCGTTCAGGCGAGCGATTTCGGTCGCAGGATGAATTCGCACGCGGAAAAGAATTTCATCCGCATAAATGTTGCCAATACCCGCGATGATCCGCTGGTTCAGCAAAACGGATTTCACGGCGCCACGATGTTTACCCAGAATTTTTCTGAATTCCCGGAGATCGATCTTAAACGCGTCCGGGCCTAGTGCGTGCTCTTTCAGGAATTCATCGACATCCTTTAGCAGTCCGATCTGGCCAAACTGGCGTTGATCGTCGAACGCCAGACAATGGTTGTTGGCAAAAACAAACAGCACTCGCGCATATCGCGGGGCTTGTTCGTCGTTTTTGAAATACTGCAGCGAGCCCGTCATGCCGAAGTGCAATCGCAACCAGAGCGCGCCATCGGCGCGTACAAACAGATGTTTGCCATGACGCCGACTCGATTCGAAGCGGCGCCCCTTCAATCCGCGCGCAAGTCCTCGCGCTGAAGTCTCTTTCAAGATGTATGCGTTACGCACATCGACGTCGTCGATACGCTGATGCAATGACGTCGCGTCAAGATATCGCTTGAATATTTCAACCTCGGGCAACTCTGGCATGGGTGTAGGTGAGACAGGCAATCCCGCCTGCGAAGATTGGGATTTATAGTTTCTTAGAAGTCGAAGCTAATTAAATCATGCCCGCCGATTCAGTCGAAAAGTTCATCAGGTTATTAAAGAGATCACCATCGGGCGCCGTTTTTAATCCATGGTGGGAAGTCGACGAGCGAAACGACATTGACCGCAGCGGACCGGTGACCCGAAGAAACCATTTGCGTGCCTACCTTCGCAAACGACTCGGCAAGGCAAAAGTCGTAGTGATCGCCGAAGCGCTCGGTTACCGCGGCGGGCATTTTAGCGGAATCCCCATGACATCCGAGCGAATCCTCCTGGGTAAAAAGGAAAATGTCGGAATAAAACCGGAGCATGTTTTTTCCAGCATCAAGGCAAGGCGAACAAGCACGCGCGACCAATGCCCGGATGGTTTTTCCGAGCCGACAGCAACGATTGTCTGGAGCTCGTTGCTCAAGCTTGGCCTAAAGCCGGAGGAATTCGTGCTGTGGAATGCGTTCCCTTGGCATTCATTTAATTCACGTCGCGGTTTATTAAGCAATCGGATGCCCAAGAAATCTGAGCGACCCGCCGGTTTATCGGTTCTCAAAGCTTTTCTCGATCTCTTTCCATGCGAGGAAATCATCGCGCTTGGCAACGTCGCTGCCTGGCAACTGAAGGAACTGAACGTCGAATGCCGTCGTGTTCGTCATCCCGCTTCCGGCGGCGCGAGACTTTTCCGTCAGGGGATCGGACCGCTCGTGAAGGAAGTCGGGTAGCGAGGTACGCCAAGCCGGAATCGGTCTTATAAATGGGAGCAGCGCCGAGATAGATTTCCGGACAGAGCCGTCGATTCAATTCAATCTCGCGCTGGCAAAAGTGGCGGCGTTCGGCCGTTACGACTTCGGCGGTTCGCTCTTCTTGATCAATGACGTCAAGAGATCGATCGGAAGCGGGAAAAAGGTCGTGGTGTTATGTTCGCTGGAAATTTCGCGCATCGTTTGCAGGAAGCGCAGTTGCAGCGCAATCGGCTCCTTGCTCATCATCGCGGCTGCCTGCACCATTTTTTCCGCCGCTTGAAATTCGCCCTCGGCGTTGACGATCTTTGCGCGGCGTTCGCGCTCGGCTTCCGCTTGCTTGGCCATCGCGCGCTTCATCGTGTCGGGCAGCGAAACGTCCTTGACCTCAACGGCCGTGACTTTGACGCCCCACGGTTCGGTTTGCCGGTCGATGATCTCCTGTAATTTCTGGTTGATCGACTCGCGCTGCGAAAGCAGGTCATCCAAAGGGGCCTGACCGAGCACGCTGCGCAGCGTCGTCTGCGACATTAGCGAAGTGGCTTTGAGAAAGTTCTCTACTTTCACGACAGAGGCCTGTGGATCGACCACCCGAAAATACACAACCGCATCGACCGTCACCGGAACGTTGTCACGGGTCATCACCTCCTGCTTCTCGACACTGATGGTCACCACGCGCAAATCCATTCGCACCATCCGATCGACGATCGGGATGAGAAAAATCAATCCCGGACCTTTTGCACCCAGTAATTTCCCCAAGCGAAAAATGACGCCGCGCTCGTATTCGCGCAGAATGCGGATCGCCTGCGGCAAGATGATGACGACGAGTATGATGATCGGCACAGCCCAGCCGATCAATCGCGGCAATGCTTCGATTAGTTCCATGGTTTTATTTTCCTTTGGTTTTCAGTTTTACTGTCAGCCCTTGCACGGCAGCAATCTCAGCCTGCTCGTCTTTTTCGATAGGCGTATCGCTGATCGCGTTCCAGTATTCGCCTTCCACGAAAATGCGGCCGCTACGCGAATCGATTGGAGTCAAGGCAGTCACTGTTTTTCCAACCAGTGTTTCCGCCCCGACTTTCACTGGCAGCCGTTGCGCGCGCAGGCCTTTCCCAACTACGAAAAGAAAGAACGCCGCAGTGACCAATGTCGCGGGAATAATGTAATTTAACGATAACCGAAAGAGCGGGTCGCCGCGATTGAAGAGCATGAGCGAGCCGATCAGAAATGCAATGATGCCGCCGACCGTTAAGACGCCGTGTGTGGTCGCGTAAACATCGAAGATAAAGAGCATCAATGCGAGCGCGATCAAAACGAGCCCGGTGACGTTGACCGGCAAAACGGCCGCCAGATAAAGTGCGAGGACCAGCGCGATTGCTCCCACGACTCCAGGAAGAATCGCTCCCGGCGTGGTCATCTCACCAATGATTCCATAGATCGCGATCAACATGAGAATGAACATCACTTCTGGCCGCCAGAGCTTTTGAAAGACGTGTTCCGACGCCGACATCTTGATTTCAGAAACTTCGGCGCCGGCAGTCTTGAGCGTCTTTCCATCGACCATTCGTCCGTTCAATTTCTGCAGGAGATCGGAGTTATCCGAGGCGATCAGGTCAATGACTTTTAATTGAAGCGCTTTCTCAGCAGTAATCGATGC
>DATHHK010000175.1:0-6504 GCA_035317225.1 Candidatus Udaeobacter sp.
ACGCGATAGGCGGCCAAGTCTTGCACGGGCACGCCGTCAATCACGGCAATCAGCCCTGACGTGTGATCGATGTGACCATTCGCACAGGCTCGCAATTCGGCTTCGTTATCCCCGTGGAACGGGTCCGGCTCGAAAACCGAGCACTCCGAGTTGAGAACCGGGAAGAAGAGTGACGTCCCGGGGGAAATCGTCACATCGATGGTAACTCCGCCTCCCGCGGCCGCGAGGAAGACTACTCTTTTTTCTCCTTCAAAGGCTCCTCCGCTGAAAAACGGGTGATCGCCATCCACGACTGGAATGGAGAAGATGGTTTTCCACCACTGCGCTCCCCACTCGCCATAACTTTGGCCGCGATACGTGCTGCCGGGTGGAATGATGCCCGGGTTGGGATTACGCCCTTGAGCGGGCGACGCTGACACAAGCAGAGCCAGCGTGATAGCTGCAAGGGCGGTTATTTTCAAAGTTGTTTTCATAGTCCTTTTCTTTCTTTGTCGTGGTTAACTTTCATTTTTGTGATCGTCGTTCAGACGAGAGTAGGGATGCGCGGGCCGTTCTGTCTATTATACCTTAGTGTAATACGGGAAGACTGGAGGACAGAGATCGCAGGTAGTGGCGATTAACCAGAATAGCCCGGGCGGTTTGGGTGAACCGCCTCCCTAACTTGCGTCGATTCCGCAACATTCTGTCAATCGAACTAATTCAGCCACGGATCGCACCCTCATCTTCTCCATCACGTGGGCACGGTGGACTTTCACCGTCTGCTCGACGGTGCCGAGGTCGTCGGCAATTTGTTTGTTCAATTTGCCAGCGACGACATGTTCGAGCACCTCTCGCTCACGCGGTGTGAGCGTGGCCAGGCGCGCGCGGATTTCGGAAACTTCGGCCTGCTCCTGCCGAAGGCTGCGGTCTTTCTCAATCGCCACACGAACGGCTGCAAGCAGGTCGGTATCGTTCACGGGCTTGGTGAGGAAATCACTGGCACCGTGTTTCATCGCCTGGACGCCCTTTGGAATATCACCGTGACCGGTCAAAAAAATGATGGGCGGAGAAGAGCCTTTTTCTTGGAGGGTTCGTTGGAGACCAAAACCATTGCCTCGCATCTTAAGATCAAGCACCAGGCAGCCCGGCGTATCTGGATTATAGTGTTCAAGAAATTCTTTAGGCGATGCGAAGGCGGCGACGGCGAACCGATGCGCGCGCAACAGACGCGAGAGCGCGTCGCGAACGGGTGCGTCATCGTCTACAAGAAAAACGGTGGGGCTCGGGGAAACAGCCATCAGTGGTTAAGTACTATTTTTTGGGCCTGAGTACGTGCAAGGAATACTAAAGTGAAACGTCGCGCCGCCCTCAGTATTGTTTCTCACGCCGATGTTGCCTCGGTGCGCCTCGATGATGGTGCGACAGACGGATATCCCAAGCCCCATTCCGTCGGCTTTCGTTGTAAAGAAAGGCTCGAACACTCGCTCCATTGTTTCCTCAGGAATACTGCTACCCCAGTCTCTGACCGATACATGCACTACGCCGTTTTCCTTTCCAGAAGTGATGAGCAACTGGCGTTCCGAGGAATCGCAGTCAATCATCGCTTCGCAGCCATTTAGCACGAGATTAAGCACAACCTGTTGAAGCTGGACCCGGTCGCCCTGAACGGCAGGCAAATTATCTGCGAGTTCAGTCTGCACGGTGACGCTCTGATTGGCCAGATCATTGCGCACTAGTTTCAGGACATCCTGGACGACTTCATTGATGTCCAAATTCCCGAAATGCTGTCCCAGTTCACCTTTTCTGAAGAGCAACCGCACATGCCGGATTACTTCGCCAGCGCGTTTGTCTTCGGCCACGATCTCAGCGAGGATTTGGCGCAATTCGTTAACATCGAAAACGTCCTCCTTGAGAAATTGCTGAGCAGCCTGAGCGTTACTTAGAATAGCGGCAAGCGGCTGATTTAGTTCGTGCGCAAGCGAGCCGGAAAGTTCCCCAAGCAGCGCTATACGTGAAAGATGTGCTAGCTCGTGGCGATGACGCGCGACTTCCAATTCTGCCTGCTTGCGCTCGCTGATGTCAACAATGGACGTCAAAACAGACAGCCCTTCAGATGTGTGAACCGGGTTGAGACCGATTTCGACTGGGACCTCACTGCCGTCTTTACGCCGCCCGTAGAGGTCGCGCCCCGCCCCCATTGGCCGACCCTTGGCATCGCAAAAATAACCGTCTCGATACTCTGTATGCTGAGACCGGAATCGTTCGGGAACAAGTATCTCGATAGTTTGGCCAATGAGTTCATCCCGTGTATAGCCAAAGAGGGACTCAACCCGTTTGTTTATAAGGATGATCTGCCCGTCTTTGTTAACCATGATCATCGCATTAGGCGCCGCATCGAGTACCAGACGGAACTGCTCTTCGGCCTCCTTGCGCCGAGTGATGTCGAGTGCAACGCCGTGCATTCGAGCCGGCTGACCGTCGGCGTTAAACTCGACGTGGCCGCGTGCGGCCAGCCAGCGTATTTGCCCATTTGGTAGCACCACCCGGTATTCACATTCGTATTCTGCGCCGGTGCGCAAAGAATTCTCCACAGCCGAAAGCACCGATTCACGATCCTCAGGATGCAGCACACGTCGGAAGCGATCGAAATCGAGCTTCTCTGAAGCTCCGAAGCCAAAGAGGCCGCGGCCTTTGTCCATTAACCAAATTTCATCATGCACAATGTCCCACATCCACATGCCGAGTTTGGCGGCACTCGCGGCGAGCTCCATACGCTGCTGCGTCTCGCGCAACTCTTCCTCCGCTGTTTTGCGCTCGGTGATGTCGCGCGACACCCCGCGCGCGAAGGCCAGTTCGCCACGTTCGTCTAACTCGACGCCGCCATAACCCGCGATCCAGCGCGTGCTTCCGTCCGGCCGCGTGACGCGATATTCGCTCTCACGGTCGACGCCATCTTGCTCGAGCACATACTGCACACGTTGCTTCATACGTTCGCGATCCTCGGGGTGCACGACCTGAAGCAATTGGCCAGTGTCCACTGGCTCCGATTCCGCAAAGCCGAACAACCTTCTCCATTTCTCCGTTACCCAAAATTCGTCATCCCGAAGGTTCCAAACCCACAAACCGAGGTTTGCCGCGTTGGCTGCGAGGTTAATGCGCGCTTCGCTCTCCCGCAGCGCCGCCTCAGCCTGTCTGCGTTCCGCCATGGCGGCGGAAAGCGCCATCGCAGTAATGGTGAGCACAGCCGTCCAGGACTGCAGAGCAAGAAGCGACTGGTTTTCCGTTTCCCTGACGAATGGCCCGAAACCATGCAGTGTGCCCCAAATCGCGATCGCTGAGAGAATGAAGATGCCCGTAGCGGTTTCGCGCTGCGTGAAGCGGAATGCTGTCCAAATGACAATCCCTCCGCAAATGAATGCGATTGGATAATCCTTGGCCGAAATTGTAAGCCATCCGCCAAAGACCGCTTCGCTGAGGACGAACAATAGCAGGAGGAGGATGCCCACTTCAAACGCTTCCCTCCTGTTCCAGCGCCGCTTTGATGCGATGCTCCAGAGAATAATCAATGGAGCGATCAGAAGGTCGCCTGTTGTGTCGCCCAGCCACCACGTCAGCCAGATCGCGCCATAATTCGTCCAATCCGCGAAACCAGCAAGTGCAAGACTGGTCACCCCAAAAGCTGGGCTGATAATTGTGCTAACCGCTGCTGCGAGCGCGAACTTAAAAACACCTTGCGGACGATCGAAGACGGTTGTGCCGCCAGCGAACCGATTCACCAGCCAGGCACCGCACACAGCTTCGAGCGTGTTGCCGCTCGCGACGGCGAGCGATGTAGCAACATTGCCCGCAGTGGTAACGTTCACCAGAAATGCACCGACAAAAATTGCAGGCCAGGCTCGGTAGCCGAGCACGAGCAATGCCGCGAGCGCGATTCCCGCTGGCGGCCATACTGGCGATGCACTCGCGTGCAAAGATGCGAGCATCAATCCGAACTTGCCGGCAATGACGTAGACAAGCGTTAAAAGGCCAATGACTGGCAGCCCAGAAACCCTCTTACTAATTTGTGGCTCTTTTTCGTGACTCATGAAGAAGTTGGTTGGAGTTGGGGCTGCGTCTCAGCGATTGATTCCAATGGACGGATGATCTGGATTGCAGACGCACAACATGATGGAAAACGTTTCGTTGCGCGTGCGGATAACAAGCTGACGGCGTTTGTCGAACTCGAATCGGCATTCGGCCTTGCTGCGATTGCACACCCACGAGTATTTCACAAAAACTCCCTCTTTGTCGACAGGAGGATGTCGGCATCCAGTTCGGCGATCAAACGCACGTGCGCTTGTCTTGATAATCGCAAGCACCTTGAAGATTCATCTACCCATTGCTCGAGCAATGCCGGAGTCAGCTCGGAAGCATTTGAAAGCGACAAGCGATGCTTCACCTTATCGAGGAGACGCGGCACTCGTGGACCCCAAGTCTTCCTGAGAGCGTGAAGCGCCTTGGCGGTGACCTTATGCACCCACGCTCGCGTAAAGCCAAATCGCTGACCAATCTCTCCGAAGGTCAGACCTCTGATTCTGGCAAGAAGAAATTGATTTTCGCGGCGCGATAGCTTCGCCATTCCCTGCTCGAGTAAAGTCAACAATTCCGCTGCTGCCTCGAACTCTTCGATACGTACCACATCAAACTCGCCCGCGATTGCCCGCTCGATCAGTTGCTCGATTTCGGCCACAGTGCGCCAGTAACAATTTTTGCATTGAACCAACTCACAAGCGCTGAGCCCATTTAGATCGCCCAAGGTCCGAGCCCCGATCGATCGCACAACACGTGCTAAACGTCTCGTGATCGGCAATTCGTCAAACTGCAACTTACAAACTGACTTCGGAATGCTAAACCTAGGTTCTGTACCTGCCTTTCTGTGCGAAGCGTGCGCTTTGCCCAACCGCCTTGGCTGCGCTACGGCGCAGTGGGCGGGGCGACGGCTATAAGTTCCATTTTCCACACGAGACGCGTTCTCTGCCAGAGATTGAACGCCGCGTACAAGTGAATCCAACTCATGCAACGTATTGAATCCGCAATTTCTCTGCCACGCAAAATCGCCTACCTTCCGTCCTTGAAGGTCGCCAAGCACGCGAATGCCCGATCGGCGCAACGCATCGGCTAAACGCGCTGACGTCTGGCAAGCATCGAATGGCTGATCCCGGAGAGCGACTGGAATGTCAATTCTTTTTGGAAAACAACGGAAGGCAAAAGCTGCCATGCGACCTTCACACTTCCCTTTCATCATTCTTATCCAAGATTTGCCTGCTTCAGGATTGCGGAAATCTCCCGACAGATTGGAGAAATCCTGAGTGTGGCTCCGACATCAGAACGCCAAGAGTAGAGATGCGCCGGCCGTTCTGTCTATTGGACCTAAGTATATTAAACTTTAGTATAATATAGGAGGGCCGGGTGAACGTGGTAGCTTGTGCGTCATTTGGGCCCGTTACATATCATTGTCATTGGCGCACGTGACGCGCCAACCCCGATAATCGGTCACAGCTCGAATCTCGTGCCAACAGCCTCAGCACATAGACTTACAACTAAGACGCCGTTTGGATCATACACTTCGACGGTTGCGGGCCCGGCATTTGCGTTTCCTGTCACATCCACGGTTGTTTCCCCCGAGATGATCACCCAGCCCGTAAAGACGTTTGAAGTGTTAAACGTGAAGTCTTTGAAGCGAAACGCATAGGTACCCTCAGTGGTATGGCTCCAAACACCCTTTCCACCCGTTTGCAGAGCCGGGGCTGTACCGCCGCTCGCCTCGGTCAAGGTGCCTCCGGCCATGAATACTACTAGTGTTGGAAAGCTCCTAATCACATGACCAGAGCAATCGTTTACAGTTATCTGCATGCTCCAAGTCCCTTCAAGTCTTCCGCCTTGTGCGCTCTTGGGGGCCCTTTCTGCGGCAACCAAGGTAACTAACGCACAGACGCCCAGTAAGGTAGCCATTATGCTCTTAACTAATTTCATCTTCATAAGTATTATTTTTTGTTTCTTTAATTTCCTTTTCTTGGTTTGGCCTTCTGTAACTTCCCGTCATGAAACGTCACTTCGGCCGTTTTGATAGTTTGCTTGGTTTTGGTTTGTGGTGACGAAATGTCTAGCGGGGCCGCCTCGTCGAGCCGACGCTTGAGATGGTCCCTTCCCAGGGAAGGACAAAGGAGGGCGGATTCGTGGTGAAGTCCAGTTGCCCGCCCAACTCAAAATGGCCGGTGGCGTTGGTGAAGCGACCTGTACCGCCTGTCACCTCCGCGGTTTCATGATTGTCGAACACTCCCGGCGTTTCCGTCGGGCACAGGTACCCCCTCGAAAGTGCCGTAGATTTCGTCGCCGTTGGCCGCGAACCAGTCAAAGGTGCCAGTGTAGGGAACATTATTTTCACAAAGATCGGGGTTGGGTTCGCAAGGGCGCGGGGAGAATTCCGCGGTTCCAGTGAACGCTCCCAAGTGGTTCGCGTGTCCGAAGTTGACCACGTGTGTTGAA